>JAEWIJ010000026.1 GCA_023387235.1 Pseudomonadota bacterium | reverse complement strand
GCCGCGAAGCTCGCGCCCATGAGGTGCTCGTTGAGCGAGAACGCGGCCATGGCCTCGAACATGGGCATTTCGACGAGCTGGCCTTCGCCGCCGCTGCGCTCGCGATACAGGAGCGCGGCGAGCACGGCGTAGACCACGTGAAGGGCGCCCGCTTTGTCGGCCGTGACGGTCGGATGATAGGCGGGCGTGCCGTCGCGACGGTGCGTGAGGCCGGCGAGGCCGGAGCTTGCCTGGATGATGTCGTCGTAGGCGGGCTTGCCCGAGTAGGGGCCGTCGCTGCCATAGCCGAGGGCCGCGCAGTAGACGAGGCGCGGATTGAGCGCGTGGACCGTCTCCCAGTCGAAGCCGAGGCGGTCGAGGGCGTCCTGGCGCATGTTGTGTACGAGCGCGTCCGCCGTCCCGATGAGGCGGCGCAGCACCTCCTTGCCCTCGTCCTTCTTGAGGTCGAGCGCGAGCGAGCGCTTGTTGCGGTTGTTGTTCACGAAGACCGCGCCGAGGCCTGGTCCGGTTGTCGGCGGCGTATAGCGGTTCAGGTCGCCGTCGACGGTTTCGATCTTGATCACCTCGGCACCGAGATCACCGAGAAACTGGGTCGCGAAGGGCCCGAGCACGATCGTGGTGATGTCGATGATCCGGAGGCCGGCGAGCAGCGGATACATGGAGTGGGCGTTCCTCTGATCTTGTTGGGGCGCTCGGGTGAGCGCGACCGTGTCTGTTTATGCCGCACGCGGAGGGCGGGCGCCAGATCGTAGCTCGACAAAGCGGAATCCGGCCGGAGCAGGCGACTATGCCGGGACGCTTCCCGGCGATGTGATCAACGGCAGCGCCGACTGTGGGCTAAGATATCAGGGCGATGCGTAACATGGAGGTTGGTCATGGCTACATTCGTCATGCTTGCAAACTTCACTGAGCAGGGCATCCGCAACGTCAAGGATTCCGTCAAACGCGCCGAGGCCTTCAAGGAGACCGCCAAGGCCGCCGGCGTGACCGTCAAGGAGCTCTACTGGACGCTCGGCGCGCACGACATCGTCGTCACCGCCGAGGCCAAGGACGAGATGGCGGTGACGGCGCTCGGCCTCACGCTGGCCAAGGCCGGCAACGTCCGCACGCAGACGCTGCGGGCTTTCGGCGCCAGTGAGATGACCGAGATTCTCGGCAAGGTGAAGTAGCTAGACCATCCTCAGCTCGAAGGCCGTCTTCGTATTCCGGCGCAGGCCCGTGGCCTCGTAGAAGCGGAGCGTCTCCTCGCGGCGCGAGCCCGTCATGAGCGTCACGCGATAGCAACCCTGCTCTCGCGCAACTGTGATGGCGTGCTGAACGAGCTGGCGCCCGAAACCGCGCTTGCGGTGATCGCGATCCGTCACAACGTTCTCGATCATTGCGAACGGGCGCCCGCATCGCGAGAAATTCTGCGTCACGATCAGCATGCACGTGGCGACGGCCCGGCCCTCGATTTCGCCGAGGTAGACCGTCGTCCCCGGTTGCCCGAGGACTTTCGACAGTGCCTCGCCCGCCGCCGCCTCCGACGGCCAGGGCGGCTCGTCTGGATGGAGCTGATGGTAGAGGTCGGTCAGCACGGAAAGATCGGTCAGCGCGGCCGGCCTGATGGTCGCGTTCATGGTGGTTCGCCGATTGCGCTCAATCCGGGCCTTTCATCGACCAGCTCGGGGCGGAACCGCGCACCTTCTTGCGGAAAAAGAACGACCAGGGATCGGGGAATTCGCCGACCGGGATTTCGATGAGCGCGGGCGCGTTCGCCTTGATGGCTGCCTTGAGCGCGGGCCGCAGCGCATCCGGCGTCGTCACGCGCTCCGCTCGCATTCCGAAGCTCTCGGCGAGGCGCACGAAATCCGGATTGACGAGATCCGAGACGACGGTGCGGCCCTCGTAGACCTTCTCCTGGATGCGCTTCACATTCCCATAGGCGTTGTCGGTGAAGACGAGCGCGACGACGCCGATGTCGTGCGCCACAGCCGTCGCCATCTCCTGCACGCCGAACATGAATCCGCCGTCGCCATGCACGGCCACGACCGCGCGATCCGGCATCGCGGCCTTGGCGCCGAGTGCGGTCGGATAGCCCCAGCCGAGCGTGCCCTGGTAGCCCGTCGAGAGATACGTGCGCGGCTGGTACACGGGATAGAGCACGCGGCTCGCGTAGCTGATCTGGGTCAGCTCCTCGATGAGAATGCCGTCCTCCGGCAGCTCGGCGCGAATGGCGTCGATCCATGCTTTCTGCGGCGCGAGGCGCGCGAACTCGCCGTCCATCTGCGTGCGCAGCGCGCGCATCTCGTCCGTGCGGTCGGCAGGCTTGTCGCCGACCCGTTCGAGCGCATCGAGCAGCGCCGCGACGCCCTCCGCCGCATCGGCCACGATCGCGATGTCCGGCGTGCACGTGCGCCCGATGCGCGAGGGATCAATGTCGAGGTGGATGACCTTCATTGCATCATCCCGCCCCCAGTCGAGTATATGCTGGAGGCGCGTGCCGATCCCGATCACGACATCGACGTCCTTCCAGAGCGTATGCCCGGCCGGGAAGCGATGGCTGAAGGGATTGCGTGCATCCATGACGCCCTGGCCCGTGCGGTAGGCGATCACCGGCGCCTGAATGCGTGCCGAAAGACGCGTGACTTCCGCGCTCGCATCCTGCGTCCCGCCGCCGACGAGGATGATCGGGCGCTTGGCGCCGGCGAGCGCCTTCGCCGCGGCTTTGATGGCATCGAGGTCCAGCGGCGGCGTCCTGCGCACCGACGGCGCATCGTCGAAGGCGACCTCGGCTGACGAGCGCCACATGTTCCAGCCGCACTCGAGGCCGACCGGCCCCGGTGCGCCGCTCAGCAACGCGTCGAAAGCGGCGCGGCTCTTCGCCGCGGCGTCCTGCGGTCCCTCGATGTGTCCGGCCCACTTGGTGAGCGTACGCATGATGCCGAGCTGGTCGGGGATCTCGTGCAGGAAGCCGATGCCTTTGCCGATGTACTGCTCGTAGATCTGACCGGAGATCGCGAGCACCGGGGCGCAGAGCGACTGCGCCGTCGCGAGCGGGGTCGTCGTGTTGAGGAAGCCCGGTCCGGGCACGACGCAATAGGCCTGGGGCTTGCCGGTCGCCAGCGCCGCCCCGAGCGCCATGTAGGCCGTCGCCTGCTCGTGGCGCGTATGAATGGGCCTCAGGGGGCTCCCGGCGCGGACCAGGGCGTCGAAAAAGTCGTCGTTCTGGACGCCCGGCAGGCAGTAGAGCGTATCGAGACCGTTGGCCGCCATGGTCCGGATCGTGATCTCGGCGGCATTCATCTGGGCGAGGTTGGTCGCGGGCATGTCCGGCTCCCTGGATAGGTTGTTTTCTGGCTACCTGAAGGGGCCGGGCCTGTCACGAGGCAAGGAGAAGTGGAGGCATTGTTGCGGCGCACGTCGAGTGCCACGCCAGCGCCATCCTTCGTGTGGATAATCGCTTTTGCTCCCTGCGATAACTACTAGGATCGGATGGGCGAATCGCAGCCGGCTTGGGGAATGATGGCGGATCTGGGAATGAACAGCGCGCGTGTATCGCGCGACAGGCGTGGCGTCGTCAGAGCGGCGTTGTGGCTCCTCTCCGGCGCCCTCGCGGCGACGGGCGGCATCGCCAGCGCGCAGCAGCCGACACCCTCTATTCCGGGGCTCGTCGTGACGACGACACCGCCGCCGCAGCGCCCCCAGGCCGAGCCGGTGGCGCCGTTGCGCGCGGAACCTGCCCCGCAGAAGGCTAAGCCCAAGCCGCGTCCGCGCCGCGAAGCGAGCTCCGCGCCGGCAAGCAGCGGGGATTCCGGTGGCGGCGGCAGTCGCAGTCAGGGCATCGTGCTCCTCGTCAACGATGATCCGGTGACGGGATACGAGATCGAGCAGCGGGCGACGCTCATGGCCGCGGGATCGGGCGGCGGTGCCGACATGCGCGCACGTGCCGAGGCGCGCTGGAAGCAGATCATCCAGGATCCCAAGACCAACGAGCGCTTTCAGCAGTACCTGCGCGACAAGCAGCCGAAGAGCCGCGAGGAGGCCGTCGGCCTGCAGAAGCAGTTCGTCGGCGATCTGCAGAAGAACATGTTGGAGCAGCTCCGCCGTGAGGCCCGCGTCGGCAGCATTCAGAAATTTCGCGCCCAGGCGCGAGAGGAGCTGATCGAAGAAAAACTGAAGATCCAGGAAGGCAAGCGCCTGACCATCACCATCAGCGATGATGACGTCAATCGCGCCTTCAAGGATATGGCCACGCGCAATAAGATCACCGAGGAGCAGTTCGTCGCCCAGCTCAAGTCGCAGGGGATCGATCCCTCGACGATCAAAGCGCGCACCAAGGCGGCGCTCGTCTGGCGGGATGTGCTCCGTCGCAAGTTCGGCGCCCAGATCAACATCAACGACCGCGATATCGATCGCTTCGTCGAGCAGGCCGGCGACGAGGGCGGCGGTGGCGCGCCGCAGATTTCCATGCAGCTTCACCGGATCACGCTCGCGGTGCCGGGGCGCATCGATCAGGCGGCCCTGGCGCGCCGCCTCGCCGAGGCAGAGGCCCTGCGCAAGCGCTTCCGCGGCTGCCGTTCGACCCAGGAATTGGTTAAGGGCGTTGATGACGCCCGCTTCGAGAGCCTCGCCAATCAGGAGGCCAAATCCGTCGCCGAGCCGACGCGGAGCCTCCTGCTCAATGCCAAGGACGGCGAGATGGTGCCCCCTGCGCTTGCCAGCACCGGCGTCGAGCTATATGCCGTGTGCGGGCGCAAGACCGTCAAAGTCGACGAGGAAAAGCGCCTCAAGGCTCAGCAGGAGCTGACGATGCGCGAGTTCGATGTCGTCTCGCGGCGTCATATCCGCGATCTTCGTGCCGAGGCCTTGATCGAAAAGCGCTAGTGTCCCGATTTCGGAGTTCGCCTACGCTCGCCGCCAGTGTTCCGAGCGAACTCCGAAATCTAAAGGGACACTAGCAAGCACCATTTGCTAGTGTGATTCAGATCGAGAAATTCGCGTGGTGCCGTGCCGCGAGATTTGGCGAATTTCTCGATCATCACACTAGATCGAGCGTAGGTCGGGAGCCTGAGGCCGTGGCGAGCGAAGTTGGGCGTGCGGCGGGCTCGCGCCGTCCGCTGGCGCTGACGATGGGCGACCCGGCCGGCATCGGCCTCGATATCACGCTCGCCGCCTGGCGCGACCGCGCTCGCATTCCGCTTCCGCCGTTCGTCCTCTACGCCGATCCGCTTGCCGTCGCCGAGCGTGCGCGACGGCTCGGCTTGGACGTCGACTTGAACGTCTCGGAGGACCTCGCGGCTGGATACGAGGCGTTCGGGCGGAGCCTGCCGGTGCGTCCGGTGCCGCTCGCTTCGCCCGTGGTCGCCGGCCGCTCGGAAATCCTGAACGCGGGTGCGATTATCGCGGCCATCGATCTTGCAGTCGCCGATACCGTCGCCGGCCGCGCCTCTGCCGTCACGACCAATCCGATCGCCAAGAGCACGCTGCTCAAGGCGGGTTTTCGTCATCCCGGCCACACCGAATATCTCGCCGAGCTTGCCGAGCGTCATCATCCGGGCGGTCGCTGGGTGCCTGTCATGATGCTGGCGTCGGACATTCTGCGCGTCGTGCCACTCACGGTGCACGTGCCGATTGCGCGCGTGCCCGAGCTGCTGAGCACGTCGCGCGTTGTGGAAACGGTAAGCATCGTGGCGCAGGCCATGACGGCCGATTTCGGCATTGCCCGTCCGCGCATCGCCGTGACGGGCCTCAATCCGCACGCGGGAGAAGCGGGCACCATCGGCCGTGAGGAGATGGTGCAGATCGCGCCGGCCATTGCAGCGCTCAAGGCCGAGGGCCTCGCTGTCACCGGTCCGCATTCGGCGGATTCGCTTTTTCATGGCGAGGCGCGCAAGCACTACGACGCCGTCGTCACGATGTATCACGATCAGGCCCTGATCCCCATCAAGACGCTCTCGTTCGACACCGCGGTGAACGTCACGCTCGGGCTGCCGTTCGTGCGCACCTCGCCCGACCACGGTACGGCCTTCGATATCGCCGGAACGGGTGCTGCCTCGCCGTCGAGCCTGGTCGCGGCGCTGAAGCTCGCGGCCGAGCTTGCCGAGCGCCGCGCTGCGGCTGCTTCTCATGCCTGAGGAGCGACAGCGACCGGGCGACGGCCTGCCGCCGCTGCGCGAGGTGATCGCGGCGCTCGAGATCGATGCGAAGAAGAGCCTCGGCCAGAACTTCATTCTCGATCTCAATCTCACGCGCCGGATCGCGCGGCTCGCAGCCCCGCTCGATACGACGACGGTCGTCGAGATCGGGCCGGGGCCCGGCGGGCTCACGCGCGGGCTCCTCATGGAGGGCGCGCGCCGCGTGATCGCGATCGAGCGCGACCAGCGCTGCGGTCCGGCGCTCGCCGAGATCGCGGAGGCTTATCCGGGACGGCTTGCGGTTCATCTCGGCGACGCGCTCGATGTCGAATGGCCCGCTCTGCTGCCGCGCGACGCCGGCCGCACGGTCATCGCGGCGAACCTTCCCTACAATGTCGCGACGCGGCTGCTCATCGGCTGGCTCGAAACGGAGCCATGGCCGCCCTGGTGGTCGCAGATGGCGCTCATGTTCCAGAAGGAGGTGGCGGAACGCATCGTCGCTCAGCCTGGCAGCAAGGCGTACGGACGTCTCGCCGTCATCTCCCAGTGGCGCGCGACGCCGCGCATTGTCCTGACGCTCGGTCCGGAAGCCTTCACGCCACCGCCGAAAGTCGCGTCCGCCGTCGTGAGCTTCCTGCCGCGCGCGGAGCCCATGCCGGAATGCTCGGTGAAGTGGCTCGGCCGTGTCACGGCGGCGGCGTTCGGCCAGCGCCGCAAGATGCTGCGTCAGAGTTTGCGCACGCTCATCCCCGATCCGCTGCCGTTGTTGGAGGCGACCGGCGTCGCACCGGAACTGCGCGCCGAGCAGCTCGACGTCGCGACCTTCGCGCGGCTCGCAAGGGTAGCCGAGCGGCTTGCAACGTCGCGGTAGCTATTCGCGGCCGGGATCGTAGCGATTGCGCTGGCGCCACTCGGCCATGAAATACGAGAGCGACTCGTCGACCGTCTCGGGCATGACGATCCGGATGGTCACGAGCTGATCGCCGATCGCGCCGTCGGTGGTGCTGCGGACGCCCTTGCCCTTGAGGCGGAAAATGCGTCCCGAGCTGGTGCCCTTCGGGATCTGCAGCGCGACGCGGCCGGAGATGGTCGCGACCTCGATCTTGCCGCCGAGCACGGCCTCGTCGATGGAGACTGGCAGCTCGAGCAGGATGTCGTTGCCGAGGCGCTTGAACTTCGCGTGCGGCCGGACGCGGATCTCGACCAGCGCGTCGCCGTTCTCGCCGCCGCGCAGGCCCGGCGCACCCTTACCCTTGAGCCGCAGCACCTGCCCGTCGGCGACGCCTTCCGGCACCGCCAGATCGAGTGTGCCTCCCTCGGGCATGGTCACCCGCTTCTTGGTGCCGCCGACGGCCTCCATGAAGTCGACGTCCAGCGTGTAGCGGACATCCTGCCCGCGCAGGCTGAAGCCGGGGCCGCGCGCACCGCGCCCGCCAAAGAGGTCCGAAAAGATGTCGCTGACGCCGCCCGCGTCGCGCGCGCCATTGGCAGCACCCGCAAAGCCGTTGGGCCAGCCGGCGCCGGCACCGTTGCGCGCGTAGGTCCGTACAGGCTCGCCGTGCGCATCGATCTCGCCGTCGTCGTAGCGCCGCCGCTTGGCCGTATCGCCGAGGATGTCGTAGGCGGCCGTGACGCGCTTGAAGCGGTCGCTCGCCGCCGGGTCGTCCGGACGCACGTCGGGATGGAGTTCCTTGGCGAGGCGCCGATAGGCCCGCCGGATCTCGTCGTCCTGCGCGCCTTTGGCTACGCCCAGTACCGTGTAGAGGTCGTCAGTCATGAGGACCGCGTGTGAGCCCGCTGGATTATTTTCCGGCACTGGAGACGAATGCCCGCCGCCATTCTCGACAGTGAGCGCGATTCTTGCCGCGGATGGAACTGTTGTATCGTCCCATCTGCAACAAGCATGATCTAGCGCGGGATTTCGGCAACTTCGCGCCAATCCACACCATTCCACGGGCAAACCGCGAGGCCCGCCTGCCCGTCGCCTGATTGGACAAGCGCCCGTCAGGTGTAGCGAATTTCCGGCTTCTGGTCGACGAGCTGGGCCAGCACCTCGAAGCGGCGGCGCAGCCGCTCGCCGTCGAGGTCGCGGTGGGTCGGCGGCAACGACAATACCAGCCGGCCGGATTCATAGCTGAGCGGCGTCTCGTCGATGATCCCCGCCCGGCCGATCGAGAGCATGTGCGCGGAGCGGATCGCGGCGCCGAGAATGCGGGCCCGCCTGAGCGCGCGGCGCGAAACGAGCGCCCTCAGCGCCGACGGAAGCTCGTCCTCGCCGCCCGAGACGCGCCCCGTGCCGACGTGGCGGAAATAGACCGTGAGCGCGAGGAAGATGCGGCCCTCGTGGTCGATGCCGCCGAGGCCCGCATGAGCGACGGCACTGAGGCTCTGCTCGCCGCGGTGGTCCGGATGCGCACGCCAGCCGACGTCCGAGATCAGGCAGGCGGCATGTCGCAGGCGCAGCTCCTCCGGCGTCTCTTTTGGGCCCGGCTCCGTGAAGATCGCGTCCGTCCAGGCACAGAGCTCGCGGGCGTGTGCGAGCGAGCGCGAATAGAGGCGCGCGTGGTCCTCGCAGAAGGCGAGCAGCGGGTCGCGGTCGCGCTCGGCCGGCGAAAGCAGGCTGAAGACGAGGCCCTCGCGCACGCCGAACACCGAGAACACCACTTCCTTCGGTCGCATGCGCCTCAGCACGCGCTCGAGCACCAGGGCGCCGAACGGGAGCACCTCGCGGCGTGCGCGCGCGACCTCCTCGATGCCGCGGATGTCGGATGGCTTCTTGGCCTTGCGGATATTCTCGCAGAAGTCGATGCACGCGCGGCTCTCGATGCTGTAGCCGTGCATGACGCGCAGTGGATACTTGCGCAAATCCATGTGCAGCTTGGCGAGCGAGCGCCACGTGCCGCCGACCGCGTAGAACGTGCGGCCCTCGCCGGCCGTGATCCATGGCAGCTCGGCAAGGCTCGCATCGACGATCTCGATGGCCTTGTCGACCTTGTTTCCCGACGTATCGATCAGTCTCAGGCCGCCGAGTGGCAGCGTTGCGGAAGCCGCCGTCTTCGCGCCGGCAATGTCGATCAGCTCGAGGCTGCCGCCGCCGAGATCGCCGGCAATGCCGTCGGCCTTGGGTATGCCCATGAGCGTGCCGCTCGCGGCAAGCTCCGCCTCGCGCGCGCCGGAGAGAACCGAGATGCGCGCACCGATCGCCTGCTCGCCGCGCGCGATGAACTCGGTGCCGTTCGCGGCCTCGCGCACGGCGGCGGTCGCAATGACGCGCACGTTTTTCACGCCGAGCACGCGATTGATCGCATGGAAGCGGCGGAGCGCCTCTATGGCGCGCTCGACGGCATCGGCATCGAGCCGGCCGGTCGAGGCGACGGTACGCCCGAGACCGCACAAGACTTTCTCGTTGAAGAGCGGCGCCGGGCTGCGGATGGCGCCCTCGTAGACCACGAGACGCACCGAGTTGGACCCGATATCGACCACCGAGATCGGCTCGAGCCCGTCGAGCCCCATGGGTTGGTCGTCTCTGTCCTCAGCAAAGGTCACTGCCTGCTGCTCTCATCCCTGTCTTCGAGCTTGAAGCGTGGCGGCGAATGGCTCTTCAGCGACTGGCCGCGCCCGGAGAGGCTCGGATTGAACATGAAGTACTCGTGCGCGTTGAACGGCTTCTCGCCGTCGTCAGGCGCCATCCGCCGGCTCGATCCGTCGGACAGCACGAGCCAGCTCTGCTGATTGTCTTTCAGGTTCGCCGTCATGATCTGATCGAGAATCTGCGCGTGCACCGTCGGGTTGGTCACCGGCACCATGGCTTCGACACGCCGGTCGAGGTTGCGCGGCATCATGTCCGCGGAGCTGATATACACGATCGCCTGCGGATGGGGGAGCCCATGTCCGCCGCCGAAGCAGTAGATGCGGCCGTGCTCCAGGAAGCGCCCGATGATGCTTTTGACGCGGACGTTCTCCGACATGCCTGGAACGCCGGGCCTCAGGCAGCAAATGCCGCGCACGACGAGGTCGATCTCGACGCCCGCGTTGGAGGCCTCGTAGAGCGCCTCGATCACCTGCGTGTCGACGAGGGAATTCATCTTCATCCAGATGGCGGCGGGGCGGCCGGCGCGCGCGTGCGCGGTCTCGGCCCGGATGCTTTCCAGAATGCGCTTCCTGATGCCAAAGGGGCTCGCCGCCATGGTCTCGAGCTCGGCCTGCTCGCCATAGCCGGTCACGAAATTCAGGATGCGGTTCACGTCGCGCGCGATCGCCGCGTCGGCCGTGAAGAACGAGAGGTCCGTGTAGATGCGCGCCGTCTGCGGGTGGTAGTTGCCCGTGCCGATATGGCAGTAGGAAACGAGATCGGCGCCCTCTTTCCTGACGATCATGCCGAGCTTGGCGTGAGTCTTGAGCTCGATGAAGCCATAGACCACGTGCACGCCCGAGGCTTCGAGATCGCGCGCGAGGCGGATGTTCGCGGCTTCATCGAAGCGGGCCTTGAGCTCGATCACCGCGGTGACGGACTTGCCCATCTCCGCGGCTTCCTTGAGCGCGCGCACGATGGGGCTGTCCTTCGACGTGCGGTAGAGCGTCCACTTGATGGCGAGCACGTCCGGATCGGCGCCGGCCTGCCGCAGGAACTGCACGACGACGTCGAAGGATTCGTAGGGGTGATGGACGACGATGTCCTTCGCCTTGATGGCGGCGAAGCAGTCGCCGTTATATTCGCGAATGCGCTCGGGAAAGCGAATCGTGAAGGGCGTGAACACGAGGTCCGGCCGATCGTCCACGATGAGCTGCGAGGTATCGCCGAGACTGAGCAGGCCTTCCTGCACGTACGTGTCCGCTTCGCCGACCCTGAGCTGCTCGACGACGAAGATCCGCAGCTCCTGCGGCATGTTGGCGTCGATCTCGAGGCGAATGACGGACCCGCGGCGGCGGCGCTTCAGCGCGCTTTCGAACGAGCGGACGAGATCCTCGGCCTCTTCCTCGACCTCGATATCGCTGTCGCGGAGGATGCGGAACGCGCCCTGCCGTTTGACCTCGTAGCCGGGAAAAAGGAACGAGGCGAAGTGGCCGATCAGCGTCTCGATGCGCATGAAGCGGATGGCGCTCGTACCCTCGCCCGTAGGCAGGCGCAGAAAGCGATCGACCGGCGCCGGCACGGGCATGAGCGCGTGCATGGCCTCGCCGCCCTTCTTCTTCGCCAGTTCCAGGCCGAGCGTAAAGCCGCGGTTGGGAATGAAGGGGAAGGGGTGGGCCGGATCGACTGCGATCGGCGTCAGCAGCGGGAAGAGGTGCGTCATGAAATAGGTCTCGAGCCAGGTCTGCTCGTCCTTGGTGAGCTGATCCGGTGAGACGATGACGATGCCCGCGTCAGCCATGTCGCGGCTGATGTCGTTCCAGGAGGCCTGCTGCTCGGCCGAAAGGCCGGCGACGAACTTGTTGATCGCGTCGAGCTGCTGGGCGGGCGTCAGGCCGTCGTTGCTGAGATTGGTGACCTTGGCCTTGACCTGCCCATGCAACCCCGCGACGCGGACCATGTAGAACTCGTCGAGGTTCGAGGCCGAGATCGACAGGAAGCGCAGGCGCTCGAGCACGGGATGGCGGCGATTGCGCGCCTCGTCGAGGACGCGCGTGTTGAATTGCAGCCAGGACAGCTCGCGGTTGTAGTAGCGCGCCGGGCCCTGCGGCACATCGAGCGACGCCGGATGACCCGCTTCCCTCTTCGCGCGCTCACGCGCCCTGCTGCCAGACACAGCCCTCTCCTTCGCCGCTCGCCATGCCGCGCAGGGCATAGTCCGAAAAGGATTATAGCTGCCAATATTTCACGACATTCAAATGTCGGCGTTCTTGATCGACGTTCAGTCGCCTTTTTCGTTACGTTCGGCGGCCCGGAGCACGTCGAGGGCCTCCGCCGCGAGCGCCCTGGTGACCGGGCGGCGCTGGGCGAGCGACAACCTGTCGATCGCTTCGATCAGTCCCGCTGCCGCGGCGAAGGAGCGCTCGACCTCCCGGGCCAGATAGTGGACGATCGCCGGTGCCGCCGTGATCTGGCGGTCGGCCAGAAGCTTGACGATGACAGCCGTCAGCAACGTCTGGTCCGGCGCGCCGATCTCCGTCATGGCGAGCGCCCGCAGCCTGGAGCGTAAATCCGGCAGCGCAACCGCAAGTTCCCCGGCGGGCGCGCGCGAGGTGAGCAGCAGCGACGTGCGCTGCTCGCGCGCGAGGTTCAGCAGGTGGAAAAGCGCCTGCTCCTCGACGATGCCGCGATCGATGTCTTCCACGACGGCCCGTCGGCCGATCAGCTCCGGCACGCGCGCTTCGTCGAGTTCGGCGGCCGAGAGCATGACCGCCTCGGAGCGGAGCTGCCAGACGTGCGCGAGGTGGCTCTTGCCGCTTTGCGGCGGGCCGACCACCAGGGCCGATGACATCGACCAGTCCGGCCACCGGTCGACGAGGTCGACCGCCGCGGCATTCGACGGCCCGACGAGAAAATCCTCCGCGCCGAGCGCGGGGCGGGCGCCCCAATCGAAGACGAATTGCTCGCGCGCACGACTCACGGTGCCGGGCCTCCGCTGGCTGGCGGCGGCGGATTGCCGCGATACACCTCGCTCTCGAGATAGAGGCGAAGCGCGAAGCGCACCAGCACGGCGATCGCGGCCGCGACGGGCACCGCGATCAGAACGCCGACCAGACCGAACAGACTGCCGAAAGCAAGCACGGAGAATATGAGCCACACTGGATGCAGGCCGACGCGCGGCCCCACGATTCGCGGCGACAGCAAACTACTATCAACGATCGAAATTGCGGCGAAGAGCGCCACGACCTTGAGCAGAAGCATCAGGTCGGGCCAGCCCTGTGCGAGGGCGACTCCGCCGGCCAGAACGAGGCCGAGCGCGCCGCCGACGACGGGCACGAAGCTCATGAGGCCCACGGCGAGACCGATCAGCAGCGAATAGCGCAAGCCGATCAGCGTGAGGCCGATCGAGTAGATCACGGCAAGGATCAGGCAGATGGTGCCCTGGCCGCGCACGAAGGCAGCGATCGTGTCGTTGATCTCGCCGGCAAGCGCGCGAATGGTCGGCGCATGATCGCGCGGCAGGGCATCGTCTATGCGGGCAACGACGCGCGGCCAGTCGGCGAGCAGGTAGAAGGCGACGACCGGCGTGATCAGCAGGAGCGACAGCAGATTGACGAGCGCGAGGCCACGATCCCAGACCTGCTGCACGGCCCAGCCCATGCTGGTCGTCCAGCTCTGGGCCATGCTGGCAAGGCCCTGCTCCACGCTTGCTTGTATTTCTTCATAGCGCCCGCCGAGCCACGCGCGTGCGGTGCCTTCGAAAACGACAAGCAGCCGCTTTATGTCACCCGGTAGCTTTTGCACGAGCTGGCGAAGCTGATCGACAAGGTGAGGCCCGAGCACGATCAGGAACAGCACCAGCAACAGCGCCGCGACGATGATGATGAGGGCGGAGGCCGCGGTGCGGCCCATGCCCGTCTGGGCCAATCGATCGGCGAGCGGGTTCAGAAAGAAGGCGATCGCAGCACCGACGACGAAGGGCAGCAGGATGTCGTTGAGGAGCCAGACGAGCCCCAGGAACAGCACCGCCGTGACCAGCCAGAATGTCATGTGCCGGTTGGGGCGGAGAGGAGGACCGGGCGCGATGTTGTCGTCGGTCGCCACTGGAAAATCCTTCTGCATAGGCATCGGCCGGAAGCCGAGCGGCTGATGGCCTCAGCGGTCGTCACCGGCCAGATGCGCGACCCATGTGCGCACGTAAACCGCAAGCGATGATGCCGTCAGCACGGCAGTCAGCAAGATCAGTCCCGTTCTCACGTCACCGAGGCCGAGACTGAAGCCCTCGTCGGCAAGCACCAGCGCCGCAAGAACGAGCTGGCTCACCGTGTTGGCCTTGCTCACCATGTGCGGTTGGATCTCGACCGGCCGGCCGATGATCCAGCACAGCACGACCCCGAGCACGATCAGGATATCCCGCGAGACGACCGCGATCACGAGCCACGACGGAAGCTGGCCCGCTACGCCGAGCGCCACATAGATCGAGACGATCAGCAGCTTGTCGGCCATCGGATCGAGATAGGCGCCAAGCTCGGTCTTCATGTCCCAGCTCTTGGCGAGCCATCCATCCACGGCATCGGTAATTCCTGCGAGCACGAACAGCAGGAATGCAGCGCGCGTCTGGCCGCTCACGAGCAGCCAGAAAATGATGGGAATGAAGATGACACGGCCAAGCGTGATGAGATTGGGTATGCTCAAGTGGTTGCCTGCATTTCCCTGGTCAGGTGGTGCGTCATATGCCCCGGCGCGCCGAGCCGCGCTGCGCCGTTGATATCATCTTGATCACAAGCCTGCATCCGCGACCTCCCAGGTCGGAATTTCGTATCCCAGATCAAATTGCGGGCTCAATGGCGGTGCGCACCGGGCTTTGCGGCTGGCTCGGGGCCGGACTTAGTGCCTGACTTGGTATCTGACTTGCTGCCCGATCCGCTGCGCTTGCGCACCTCAGAACCCTCCGCTCCGAACTGATAAACGGCCACCACCTCGTCGCGCAGTGGTCCGCTTATGCGCAGCTTGATGGCCCATGGTCCATACATGTCGAGCTGGATTCGCGCGGCGTAGTGACCCGGTTTTCCGGCCGGCTTGAACGTGAAGGGCGGGACGTTGTGCACCATCGGCATGGACGGCATGTCCGCGCCGAGGACGATCGTTGCGCCGTCGAGGGGTGCGCCGGTGCGCGCATTGGCGAGTGCGAGGGTGCAGTCGTAGGCAAATTCCGGGCTCGGCGCCGCTTTGCAGTCGAGCGTTGCCTTGGTGCGGTCGGCGGCGACTGCCGGGACCAGCGTAGCGATAAGCAAAGGGCCAGCAAGGGCCAGTCCGCGGATGGGCATAGGCGTTCCTCCCGAGTGGACCGCCCCACTCTGGGGGCTTCATCGCCGACTTTATCGCCCGCCGGCGACGAGAACCAGAACCGTGGGATTTCTGGCTGCTTACTGGGGGGCTTGATGCCGGGCCTCCGATGCCGCCAGATATGCACAGCGAGGCGCGCGCTCGCCGCGCCCAGACCCGTGAGGCAAGCTCCATGCGACTGATCGGCATCCTGAGATCTCCCTACGTGCGCCGCACTGCGGTCAGCCTGAATGCCATGGAGATCCCCTTCATGCTCGACGCCGTGCCGGTCTTCGACAAGCCGGAGCTCGTCACACCGCACAACCCGCTGACGCGTGTGCCGACGCTCGTTCTCGAGGATGGCGAGGCCCTGATCGACAGCGCCGTCATCCTGGACTACCTGGACGAGATCGCCGGAGCGGAGAGGCGGCTCGTGCCCGAGCGCGGGCCCGAGCGCCGCCACGTCCTGAAGCTCACCACCGTCGCGCTCGGCGCCGTCGACAAGGCCGTGTGGTCCGCCTACGAGTACCGCTTCCGTCCGGAAGAGAAGGTCCACAAGCCTTGGGTCCGGCACAACGACGCTCAGGTCGTTTCCGGCTTCGAATATCTCGATGCGATCGCGGAAAAGCTCGGGGCGGACGAGTGGATGGCCGGCACGCCGCGCATGAGTCAGGCGGACATCACGACGGCCGTCGGCTTCACCTTCGTACAGATCGTGCGCCCCAATCTCGGGCTCGCGGAGAAGGCGCCGAACGTCGCGAAGTTCGCCGCACGCTGCGAGGCGCTGGCACCCTTCAAGGCCGCCGCTATCCCTGGATGAGACTCACGTCGCCATCCATCCGGTCGCCGTGATGAGCCCGGCCATGATGGGGACGAGTGCATCGTCTATGGCGGCTCCGAGCGTCGCCAGTTTGCCGAGCCCTTCAGCCGTGTCCGGTGGGGCGTCCTCGAATTCCATGATCAGGTCCTCGATCATGGCGCGGCGGACGCCCGGATGGCCGGTAAAGCCGAAGGCATTGGGGCCGATCTGGAAAAGCGCGGGCCGATCGGCTTCATCCGTGGCGAGGATGGTGGCGTAGTCCGGCGGGCGCGGCCGATCGCGCATGTAGACGACATTCGGGAACGTATCCGGCAGGAGGCCGCCGAGGGCATCGCGGCGCGCGCGCGCCGTTCCGACCGAAAGCGTGAGCGGCGCCGCTTCAGTGCCGCCATCCGCCGCCAGCGCCAGGATCTGGCTGCCGAGACCGATGCCGATGACGGGCTTGCCGAGCATGAGGCAGGCGCGGGCAAGGCGCACCTCCGTGTCGAGTGTTGGCAGGACAGGCGCCGGCGCGCACGTGCCCCAAGGGCCACCGCCGAGCAGGATGAGCCCGTCGCCGACTACGGACGCTTGAGGAATGGTTCCGCCGGTCGTGAAAGGCCGGAAGTAGCCGAAGCGGATGCCGCGCCCTTCGAGGTGATCCTCGATCTGGCCGAGCCACTCGGATTGCGTGTGCTGGATGACGGATACGTGCTTCATCCTCGGCCCTGGCGCGTGTTGCCTGTTGCAATTCCGTATCATACCCACAGCTTCGCGGCTTTACCGCATCACCCTCCTGTTGCCGAAGATCGACCTTGGTGCTCGATTGCCGCTTGGGGACGCTGGGAGGCAAACATGAATACTTTGGGGCAGGCGGCTATTTTGGCCGTGACGTTGGGCATCTGTGCCGGCTGCGCTTCTTCTTCCGATAAGATCGGGGCTCAGTACGTATCCCCGCTGCAATACACCAGCTACGACTGCGGCCAACTTTCCATGGAGGCGCAGCGCATCTCCGGCCGTGTTGCCCAACTCTCTGGCGTCCAGGATCAGAAGGCAACGAACGACGCCATCGCGACCGGTGTGGCGATCGTGATATTCTGGCCAGCAGCTTTTCTCGTTGGCGGAAACGATCACAATTCCGCCGAGCTGGCCCGGCTGAAGGGCGAATTCGAGACCATCGAGCAGGTCTCCATCCAGAAGAAGTGCGGGTTTGACTTCCGACGTCAGGCAGCCATCCAGACCGCCTCGACCGAGCGTAAGCCGCGGCGAGAAGAGCCGCGCGCCTGGTCCGACTGAGGCAACGGTCTCCTTCGTTGTCGCCGTCGCCGAGAACGGCGTGATCGGGCGCGACGGCGCGATCCCATGGCGCGTGCCCTCCGATCTGAAGATTTTTCGCCGCCTCACCATGGGCAAGCCGGTGATCATGGGCCGCAAGACCTATGATTCCATCGGCAAGCCGCTCGATGGCCGTGACAACATCGTCATTACGCGCAATCCCGATTTCAGCGCGACGGGCGTCGAGCGCGCGGGCAGCATCGAGGATGCCCTGCGAATGGCGCGCTCTTTTGCTGAGAGGCGTGGCGTAGATGAAATCACGGTGATCGGCGGCGCCGAGATATTCGCCGCTCTGCTGGCGCGTGCGGATCGCATCTATCTCACGCGCATTCATGCCCGCCCCGATGGAGAGACGAACTTTCCGGACCTCGATCCGACAGTATGGCGCGAAGTATCGAAGGCGGCGGTCGCGCCCGATTCGCGCGATACGGCGGCCG
This sequence comes from Pseudomonadota bacterium, assembly GCA_023387235.1. Classification (GTDB taxonomy): domain Bacteria; phylum Pseudomonadota; class Alphaproteobacteria; order Rhizobiales; family Hyphomicrobiaceae. Next base: position 9,263 of record JAEWIJ010000026.1, on the reverse strand, counting down.
CGACGCTCCACATATACGAACGGGCCGCTTGAGAGCGGCCCGTCCAGCTTTCAGGGATCGTCGTGCGCGCTACTGCTTCGCCGTCTTCTTTGCCGGCGTCGACACCTTCGCCACTTGCTGCGGGGCCGCGCGCGTCTGGTTCACGAGATTGATGTAGGCGTCGAGGAACGCCGCCGAGATGGTTTTGCCGATCTCGGTGTTGGCGTATGCGCCGCCACCGCCCGCGCCGCCCCAGCTCGCGCGCGAGAAGTCGAAGCCCGCGTCTGCCGTCGAGGCCTTGCCGGTCGCCGCAGCAACCTGGACGCCCGACTTGCCGCTCGTCAGGTAGATGGCGACCTGCGCCTCCTGAACCTTGACCGAGATCGAGCCCGCGATCGTGCCGGCATAGCCGGGAAGCAGCCGGCCCATGCCGCCGTCGACGCCGCCGGCATTCTCGTTCTTGGAGATCACGTCAGGCGTCAGGAAGTAGTCGGCCCGCGCGAGCTGCGGACGCTTGCCCTTCTTCGAGACGTGACGCTCCTCCATGATCTTTTCCATGGCCTCGCCGCGGTCGACGATCTGGAAGCAGTTCGACTGCGCGATCATGAGGCGGAGGACCGAGGAGGGCGCCGTAAGGCCGCTCCCTTCGAGAGCCGGAATCTCCTTGTCCACCAGCGCGACCGTGCCGAGCGGCTGCTCGCACTTCGGTAGCTGGGCAGCCCTCTTCGCGGGCGCGCCTTCCGTGTCCGTCGCGCTCGTCATGAATGCGTTGCCGCCCATATCCGTCGACGAGCAGGCTGCCAGCGCAAGGCACGCACCAACTGCCAATGACTTGAGGAACATAGCCATCTCCAACCGCTCAACTTGTCCTGAGTTCTCCCGCGACTCGGAACAGGAGCGGGTGCCGACGGACTATCCGCCCGAAACTTAGCACTCGGCAATTGGCCTGCCAGAGGATACTGGGGATCAGTTGCCGAAGGTCGACGGTAGTGAGACGCGCCGGCCACAGGCAGCCCCGCTTGCTTCCTGCGCCGATCGGCTGATCAGATGATCTCGTCCTCGTCCATGACCGGCTCGGCGGCGACGTCGGCGGGGCGCGGCGCGCGCTGCTTCTGGCTCGGACGTTGGTGCTCGCGGGCCCAGGCAATATGGAAAAGAGCATCGCCCATGTTGACGATCGGGAGCGTCGTCGCGCCGATGACGATGCCGCGCACGGGCGAGCGCACTTCCATCTCGGTGTCGTCATAGGGATTGGCGACGCAGCCGAGCAGATCGCCTTCGCTGACAGCCTGACCGATGCGCCGCGCGCTGCGGAAGACGCCGCCGTCCGGCGCCCGCACCCACTTCGAGGCATTGGCGAAGACCGGCCCGCGCCGCAACTCACCGGGCGACGGCTCGATCTCACCGCCGGGCAGCTCGATCAGGCCGCGCGCCGCCATGATGCGGCCGATGCCTTCGACGCCGGCCCTGATGGCGAACTCGTCGAAGCGCAGGCCCTCGCCGCCTTCATAGACGAGCACGTCGACGCCGACTTGCGTCGCGGCCGCGCGCAGTGAGCCGTCGCGCTCGGGCGAAGCCAGCACGACTTGGACGCCGAAGATATCGGCGAGCTCTCGGCAGCCCGGCCGCTCGGCGAAATCGGCGCGGATCTGCGGCAGGTTCACGCGATGGACAGCCGCGGTGTGAAGATCGACGCCGAAGTGCGAGCGGCGGATCACCTCCGCGAGCAGGATGTTCGCGAGGCGCGCGGCGAGCGAGCCATTCGGCGAACCGGGAAAGGAGCGGTTGAGATCGCGCCGGTCCGGGAGATAGCGCGAGCGGCCGATGAAGCCGTAGGCATTCACGACCGGCACGCACAGCAGCGTGCCGCGCAAGCTCGCGGGATCGGTGAAGCGCAGAACGCGCCGGATGATCTCGACCCCGTTGAGCTCGTCACCGTGGACGGCAGCCGAAACGAACATGGTCTGGCCGCCCTCACGGCCGTGCACCACGTGCACCGGCAAGTTCACGAGGGTATGGTTCGACAGTTTGGAAACCGGGAGATCGACAAGCAGCCGCGAGCCCGCCGGCACCTGCTGGCCACCGATCTCGAAGGGCGCGCGCGTCGTCACGGCCGCGTCAGCTCCAGTTGCGTGCCCTGCTGCGACGGGCGCCGCGCCGCCGGGCTGCCGTCGCCGCCGCAGTCTCAGGGCTCTTCGTCGCCGTCCGGCACGGAGACAATGTCGCTCACGTCGCCGCCGTCCTCCTCCTCGGCTTCGAGGAAGGTCTCGTCGTCGTCGTCGCTGATCGCCTCGTCATCCGAATCGATATCGGCGAGCGCGTCGTCGCCTTCGATATCCGGTGCGTCGCCGGGCGCCGCCCCTTCGGTCTCGGGCTTCTTGGCGACTGGGGGACGGCGTGGCTTCTCGGCCGCGGCCGCTGCGACAGCGCCGACCGCGGTCGTTGTCATCATCTCATAGATCGTGCCGCAGATGGGGCACGCGATCGGGTCACGGTTCAGGTCATAAAATCGAGCACCGCAGGACGCGCTTTGGCACGTCCGCTTGGTGCCACGTTCGGCTTTCATCGACATGGCTTGGCCTCACGCCTCGGGGGCGGAACATATGGGGTTTTTTCGGGCTGCTCATTGCCATGGGTGCCGGCCGGTGTCAAAAGCAATTCGCAAAGGCCTCGGACGCGCGTTTTTCCTCGATTTCGGCCAATCGCCGCTTGCGCCTCTGTACAGCCGCGCCTAGTGTCCGCGCCGCCTTGCGGGACCCGGCATGAGGTCGGCTGTCCGAAACAGGTACCTGGAACATATGAGAGACCCCCAGCCATGGGCTTTTTTGCCGACAGCTTGAACCGGATCCAGCTCTCCCAGACCATGGGGATCTCGGCCAAAGCGCGCGCGCTGGCCGCCGAGGGGCGCGACATTATCGTCCTGAGCCAGGGCGAGCCGGATTTCAACACGCCGGACAACATCAAGGAAGCCGCCATCCGCGCGCTGCGCGAAAACAAAACGCGCTACACGGACATCGACGGCATTCCCGAGCTGAAGGAAGCCATCTGCGGCAAGTTCAAGCGCGAGAACGGCCTCGAGTACAACCGCAGCCAGATCTCGGTCGGCACCGGCGGCAAGCAGGTGCTCTACAACGCGCTGCTCGCCACGCTCAATCCCGGCGACGAGGTCATCATGCCGGCGCCCTATTGGGTGTCGTATGCCGACATCGTGCTTCTCGGCGGCGGCAAGCCGGTCGAGGCGCCGTGCACACTCAAGGACGGCTTCAAGCTGCAGCCCGAGGTGCTCGAAAAGGTCATCACGCCGAAGACCAAGTGGTTCATGTTCAACGCGCCGTGCAATCCGACCGGGGCTGCCTACACGCGTGAGGAGCTCAAGGCGCTGACGGACGTGCTTATGCGTCATCCGCACGTGTGGGTGCTGACGGACGACATGTACGAGCACCTGATCTTCGACGATCTGAAGTTCTACACGATGGCGCAGGTCGAGCCGGCTCTCTACGAGCGTACGCTCACCGTCAACGGCTTCTCGAAGGCCTACTGCATGACCGGCTGGCGGCTCGGCTATGGCGCCGGTCCGAAGCCGCTCATCGATGCCATGCGCAAGCTGCAGTCGCAGTCGACGTCGAATCCGTCCTCCATCACACAGTGGGCGGGCATCGAGGCGCTGAACGGTCCTCAGGACTTCATCCCGAAGAACAACGAGGCCTTCCGTGAGCGCCGCGATCTCGTTGTGTCGATGCTGAACCAGGCGAAGGGCATCAAATGCGCGACGCCGCAGGGCGCCTTCTACGTCTATCCGAGCTGCGAAGGCGCCATCGGCAAGACGACGCCGGGCGGCAAGAAGATCAACAATGACGAAGATTTCGTCACGGCGCTTCTGGAGGATACGGGTGCCGCGACTGTGCACGGCGCCGCATTTGCGCTGAGCCCGTTCTTCCGCATTTCCTATGCGAGCTCGCTCGATGTGCTGGAGGATGCCTGCGCGCGCGTCCAGCGCTTCTGTGCGAGCCTCACATAGCAGGCGCGCCACCTCGAAATTCGGAGGTAATGAAGGGCGCGGTCACGCGCCCTTTTTGCTGATACATTCTTGATTACATTGATAAGAGTTGGCCCGATCGCGGGCATTCTTCTGGAGGGCATTGTGGTGTCGATCCTTTATCCGGTCATCCTGTCCGGCGGCTCCGGCACGCGCCTGTGGCCGCTTTCGCGCGCCATGTATCCGAAGCAGTTCATCCGTTTCTTCGACGAGCGCGATCCGAGCTTCCTCGGCTCGACCGTGCGCCGCTTGCCGCCTTCCGACGGCTTTGCTTCGCCGATCGTGCTCTGCAACAACGATCATCGTTTCCTCGTGCGTGAGGAGCTCGAGCGCGCCGGTATCACGCCCGAGGCCGTTTATCTCGAGCCGGTGGCCCGCAATACCGCACCGGCCATTGCCGTCGCCGCCCTCGCCGTCGCCGCGCGCGATGCCGAGGGCATCCTCGTGGTCATGCCCTCCGATCACGTGATCGACGACCCTGCCGCTTTCGCCGAGGCCGTGCGGCGGGCCGCGCAGGTTGCGGCCGCCGGACGCCTCGTGCTGTTTGGCATCAAGCCGTCCTCGCCGCATACGGGTTATGGCTACATCCGCTGCGGCGCGCCGCTCGATGGCGGCAGTGGCGCGCGCGCTGTCGATGCCTTCGTCGAGAAGCCGGATCAGGCGACGGCAGAGGAATATGTCACCGCCGGCACGTATCTCTGGAACAGCGGCATTTTCGTCCTGCACGCGCGCACCTTCCTCGACGAGATGCAGCGCCTCGCGCCGGAGATTCTCGCGGCGGCAAAAGGCGCCCTCGCCGAGGCGCGCGAGGACCTCGGTTTCCTGCGTCTCGACGGCAATGCCTTTGCGAGCGCGCCAGCGATCTCGATCGACTATGCCGTCATGGAACGCACGCAGAAGGCCGCCGTGCTCCCGATCGACGTCGGCTGGAACGATGTCGGCTCGTGGTCCTCGCTGTGGGAGATCGCCGAGCACGATGGCGACGGTAACTACGCCCGCGGCACGGCGATCATGGAGGACGCCACCGGCCTCTATGTGCACAGCGAGCGCTCGCTTGTCGCCGCGATCGGCGTCAAGGACCTCGTTATCGTCGATACGCCCGACGCGCTGCTCGTTGCCGACAAGGCCCGCGCGCAGGACGTATCGAAGATCGTTGCGCGGCTCCGGAGCGAGGGGCGCCGCGAGCATGAGCAACACCTGCGCAACTATCGGCCGTGGGGTTTCTTCGAGACCCTGAGCATCGGGCCGCGCTTCCAGGTCAAGCTGCTGCACGTAAAGCCGGGCGCGAAGCTTTCCATGCAGCGCCATCATCACCGCTCGGAGCATTGGGTGGTGGTCCAGGGCACGGCCAAGGTCGTGATCGGCGAGAACGAGCAGCTCGTGCGCGAGAACGAGAGCGCCTACATCATCGCGACGCAATGGCATCGGCTCGAGAACCCCGGCAAGGTTCCCGTCGAGATCATCGAGGTGCAGATCGGCAGCTATCTCGGCGAGGACGACATCGAGCGGACGGATGACATCTACCATCGCTCTGCGGATGAGACGCGGTGAGAAACTAGGATGACGTGTCCCGCTTCGCGTCGCCTTCGATGCCTGGATCGTTTGCGGCGACGGGTGACGCTGCGCCGGCCGCCGCTGCAGGGGCCGCAGCCTCCTTCGCCGCGTCGGCATGCGCCGGGTGCAGGCGGTCCCAATCCTGCTGAAGCTGGTGGAAGCGGCGGTAGCTGAGGGGGATCGTTGCGAGATAAGCGAGCGTGAGCACTGTCAGCGTGCCGTAGGGATAGGTCACGAGCAGGCCGACGAGCGCAGCCGCGCCCGTCATGATCGGCAGGATCAGCTCGCCGCGAACCCGTTCGCCCATGAGCTTTCCCGAGAAGGTCGGGATCGTGGAGACGAGCAGGAAGGCCATGGCGAGCGTATAGAGCGCGATCAGCAGCGGATAGGCGCGGACGTCCACGAGGCCGAGGCCGTTGAGGTAGAACGGCAGCAGCACGGTAACCGCGCCTGCCGGCGCCGGCATTCCCGTGAAGTAATTGGACTGCCACTTCGGCTTGTCGATCTCGAGCATGGAGTTGAAACGCGCGAGCCTCAGGCCCATGGCGCAGGCGAAGATGAGCACGGATATCCATCCGAAGCCCTTGAGCCCTGTCAGCCCCCACGTGAAGAGCACGATCGCGGGCGCGACGCCGAAATTGATGAAGTCGGCGAGGCTGTCGAGCTCGGCGCCGAATCGCGACTGCGCCTTGAGTGCGCGCGCGAGGCGTCCGTCGACGCCATCGAGGATGGCGGCAACGACGATGAGGCCGATGGCGAGCTCGAAGCGATGCTCGATGGCCATGCGGATTGCCGTCACGCCGGCGCAGAGGCTCAGCAGCGTGAAGAAATTCGGCACGAGCATGCGCACCGGAATCTTGCGCTGGCGAAAGAGCAGACGCCGACGCCGGCGCGCGCCCGGCTCGCGATCCGAATCCCGATAGGGTTCGTCATCTTCGATCAATGTCCGCTCCTTCTCTCCTTCCCCAATTTTGGGGAGAGGGGATCGCGCATCGCGCGCTAACCGTCGTAGCCTTCGATGACGATCACAGTAGCCTCCGACGCCTCGTCGCGAATGGCGGCAGCAGCCTTGTACTCAGGACTATCATAACAAGCACGCGCCACTTCGTAGCTCTCGAACTCGAGGACGATGTGACGCTCGCCGATCCCGGGGCCGGCGCGCTGCTCGAACTTCCCGCCGCGGACGATGAATTTCGCATTGTACTTCTTGAAGGCCGCCGCATTCGCCGCGACGTAATCCTTATAGCGATCCGGATTTTTGACCTTCACGTGGGCGATCCAGTATCCCTTGGCCATAGCTTGCTCTCCAAATTGAGTACGCGTGCAGGAACCTTAACGGCCCGGATGGCGAACACAAGACGGCACGATTTTGCAGGCTGCAGAACATGCAACGGCCAGGCATTTGCGCCTGGCCGTGCAAATTCTCGCTCGCGGGGAACTCGATAGCCGGTTTGTACGTACTGTTTAGCTCAGCCGCCCCTCGAGCCCGTAGTCGCGCATCTTGCGATAGAGCGTCGAGCGGCCGATGTTCAAGCGCTTCGCGACTTCCGTCATGTGGCCGCGGTAGCGGCCGAGCGCAAGGCGGATCATGTCGGCCTCCATGGCCTCCAGCGAGCGAATCTCGCCGCTGTCGTCGATCGCCGGAATGCCGAGTGCATTCTTCCCCGGTTCGCGGGATACCTCGATCGTACGCGGGATGCTGTCCTCGGCACCGAGCAGGGCTGGCCCGGTGTACGCTGGATGCGGATCCACGTACTCGGGCTCCACGGGCATCTCCGCCCGGAAGCCTTCGACGTGCGCCGCGATCTGCGGGAACTCGTCGACCGTGAGCTCGCCCTTGTCGGCGAGCACCACCGCGCGGAAAACCGCGTTCTCGAGCTGGCGGACATTCCCCGGCCAGGCGTAGCTCACCAGCATGTTCATCGCATCGCTGCTGATCGCCGTGATGCGCTTGCCTTCCTCGGCCGCAAAGCGCGCCAGGAAGTAGCGGGCGAGTTCCGGCACATCGCCGATGCGCTCGCGGAGCGGCGGCACGACGATCGGGAAAACATTCAGGCGGTAGTAGAGATCCTCGCGGAACTTGCCGTCCTTGACGAGCTGGATCATGTCGCGGTTCGTCGCCGAGATCAGGCGGAAGTTGACCTTGACGCTCTTCTTGGAGCCGACCGGATCGATCTCGCCTTCCTGCAGCGCACGCAGCAGCTTGACCTGGGCATCGAGCGGAAGCTCGCCGACCTCGTCGAGGAAGAGCGTGCCGCCGTCGGCCTCCTGGAACTTGCCGATGCGCCTGTCGACGGCGCCGGTGAACGAGCCCTTCTCGTGACCGAAGAGAATGCTCTCGACGAGGTTCTCAGGGATCGCGCCGCAGTTGACGGTGATGAAGGGACGGCCGGCGCGCTCGCTCTCGCCCTGGATGGCGCGCGCGATCAGCTCCTTGCCGACGCCGGATTCGCCTTCGATGAGGACCGGGATGTTCGACGCTGCCGCGCGGCGGCCGAGCGCAACGACCTTGTTCATGACCTCGCCGCGCATGACGAGATCGTTGAAGGTCAGCGTGCCTTCGACCTTCTTCTTGATGCGCGTGATCTCGCCCTGCAGGGCTTCGATCTTGAGCGCGCTCTTGATCGAGACGTCGAGGCGCTCCTGGCTCGCGGGCTTCACGACGAAGTCGGCGGCGCCGGCGCGCATCGCGCCGATGGCGGCATCGATCGAGCCGTTGGCCGTCTGCACGATGATCGGCGGCGTGCCGGCCTTCGAGCCGAGGCGCTCGAGCACGGCCATGCCGTCGGTGCCGGGCATGACGAGATCGAGAAGCACGATGGAAATCGAGGGGCCTTCCGCGCCTTCGAGAATCTGGAGGGCGTGCTCGCCACCCTGGGCGGTGCGGGCGTCATAGCCCAACCGCTTGATCATCTCTTCAAGGATGCGGCGCTGGGCGGGGTCGTCATCGACGACGAGGACGCGCTTGGTCATGAGCATACTCACGCAACATTACGGGACACGTAGGCCGGCCACGTCGTCCGTCCGGGGTGGCCCCAAATTCGGACAGATCGTCATGAGCGGCTTACTCACGGGGGCAGAGTGCCCGAGCGGGGTAAATGGATCGTTTCGAAACGATCGCTTTTGAATTTTTTCCGGAAACGCGCCGCGTGGCGGGTGGATCGGCAGCCGACGCGCTTGAAATACAACTCTAATTCGGCGGGCGCGCCGATCGGGTCGCAAGGTCGCGGCATTCCGCCTGCCTTGCCAGCGCCCCGCAATGCAACAATTGTGATGCAGAAGACGGCAACCAGATTCGGGAGACCGCTCATGAGCACCAGCGACGCAGCCCTCGGCACCATGCCCGAATGGGACCTGCGCGACCTTTATCCCGGCACGGACTCGCCCGAGTTGAAGCGCGACCTCGCCTGGGCGGCGGACGAAGCGGCACGCATCCGCGCGGCGTACCAGGGCAAACTTGCCGCAATCGGCGGCGACGGCGCGGCGCTCGCCGGAGCACTCAAGGCCTACGAGAAACTCGCCGACGTGATCGGGCGTATCGCGTCGTACTCGGGGCTCCTCTACTACGCCGATACGTCCGACGGCGAGCGCGCCAAGTTCTTCGGCGACATGCAGACGAAGATCACGGCGATCTCGACCGAGCTCGTGTTCTTCGAGCTCGAGATGAACCAGATCGACGACGCCGTCCTCGACG
>JAEWIJ010000095.1 GCA_023387235.1 Pseudomonadota bacterium | reverse complement strand
CGCTCGAGCTCGCTCACCAGATACTGATAGTCGAGCCGCGAGAGCCACAGCCGGCGCAGCACCTCGTTCATCTCGGGATGCGTGCCCGGACCGCCACCCGGCACGGCCATCTGCGGCTCATAAGGCTCCTCGTAGGGCCAGTGGCCAGCCATGGTCTCGATGAACGTGAACAGCGGCGCGCGCGATGCTGCGAAGTGGCGTCCCATCTCGTCGAGCGCATTGGCGTAGTAGAACCGGTCGCGCTCGTCCGCCCGTTTTGCCCGTTGATCCTTGGCATCACGCAGGTCGCTGATGCCGACGCTCTTGAAGAAGCGCTCCGCGCCCGTGAACGACCGCAGCATGGGATAGAACATGACGTTGCGGTAGCCGCACTTCGCGAGAATATTCGGCAGCGTCTCGCTGATCTTGCCGGTCATCAGGCGCTGCACGAAAAGGCGCATGCCGCCGAAGGAATAGGTCGAGAGCCCGGTCATCACCGAGAACTCGGTGAGCACGGAGGCGCCGCCATACGTCTCGACCCTGAGCTTGTAGGCATTGCCGTCGTCGGAGCGGAAGAAATCATCGAGCCGCCGGTCGTACTCGAGGCTCGGAAACAACGAGGGCTGCACCGCCGACTCGTGATGGATGAGGATGATGTGCGGCGGCTCGTGCGCCGGCGTGCAACTGACGGCCGGCGCGAGCGGCGGAAGCTGCTCCGCCGTATCCGCGGCTTCCATGAGCTGACCGCGCAAGAGCGTCTCGATCGTCTCGGCCCATGAGCGATAGAAGGACGAGACGTACATGCCGTGGTACTGGAAGAGCGAATGGCGGCGCTCACCGACCGAAATGCCGGCAACCGTCGCGCCGGCCGCGAACGCCACGAACAGCAGAGCCGCCACCGGACGGCGCACGCGCACCGGATCGACGCGCCAGGCGACGACGGCAATCAGCGCTGCGGCGGCAATGGCGATGAGCGCGGCAAGAACGGAGCTGCCGTAGTTGGCGACCAGGAAGCCGAGGTTGGTGCTCGACATCAGATAGTACGTGATGTCGTAGGCGTGCAGCACCATATTCATGTACTTGAGCTTCAGCGACGAGATCGTCGTGACCACGACAACCTGCGCGACGCTGAGCACCACGGCGAGCAGCAGGCGGCGGGTCAGCAGTGCGACGAACGCGCCGATGGTCCCGCATACGAGGATCGCGAGCAGGACGGTCGCCGGCGGGCCCTCGGTGCGTGCAAGCCATGCCGCCAGCGCCAGGGCCAAAGCACCGCTCAACGCGTAGCTCGTTCCCGCACTGACCGCCCGAAGCCGCACGGGGATCCCGCGCTCACATGCCGATGAAACGGAAGGAACAATTGGCAAAGCTCGGTCGGATACAGGATCGGGCGGGCTCACTAGGGTCCTTCCAGGGGCCGGTAACCAAGTGTCACAAAACTATCATAAATGTGAAAGCAGTACAGATCATCAGATAGCCGGCATCATGCTTTCCGCGCGCGTGATGCAAAGCGCATGGGAGGGCGGCCGCCTGGATGTCAGCTGTGGTCAGTCCGCTTCAGGCGCACGGAATGCGCCGGTCAGCCGCAATCGAGCTTGACCATCCTCGCACGCCTCGCCGACCGAACCGATGATGGCGGCGTCATGCGCGCCAGCCTCGCGCACCGCCGCGAGGCATTTCTCCGCCTCGGCCGCTGCAATGCCGAACAGAAAACCACCGGCCGTCTGGGGGTCGAAGATAATGGCGCGCACGGAAGCCTCATCCGCATGCGCGCTTGTCAAAGCCGAGGCGAGCCGGCTGTTCTCGGGCAAGAGGCTCGAGGCAATGCCGTCGCGGGCGAGGGCATGGACCGACGCATAAAGCGGAACGCGCGCCAGATCGAGCTCCGCCGAAACGCCGCCGGCCTTCAGCATCTCGAGAAGATGCCCCGCGAGCCCGAAGCCCGTCACGTCGGTCGCCGCACTCGGCGCGTGCGTGCGCATGATGCGCGCGATGGCGCCGCTCGACCGACGCATGCTCGCGAGCGCCGCGTCGATCGCCGTCGCCCGCGCACGGCCGCGCATCAGCGCCGCGAAAAGAATGCCCGTGCCGAGCGGACGCGTGAGGATCAGACGATCCCCGGGCCTGAGCCCGCCTTTCCCAAGCACGGCGCCGCGCGGCACTTTCCCCGAGACGAAGAAGCCGGCGGCCATCTCCAGCCCCTCGCTCGAATGCCCGCCGACGACCTCCACGCCTTCGCGCTCGAAGGCCGCCCGCGCACCTGCCAGAAGCTGGAAAAGATCCTCGCCGACACGCTGCGGCTTCGCATAAGGCAGCACCACGTTGGCGAGCGCGTGCGTCGGCGTGGCGCCCATGGCGAAGACATCGTTCATGGCGTGATTGGCGGCGATCTCGCCGAACACATAGGGCTCCGGCCAGAAGGCGCGGAAGAAATCGACCGTCTCGACGCGCAGCTCGGCGCCACCGTCGTCGATCAGGGCGGCGTCGTCGCGCGGACGCGCATTCTCGCTGCCGAGGCGGTCGAGGGCGGCCGCCAGGGTCACGGGCCCGATCTTGGCCGCGCAGCCGGCGCAGCGCATGTCCTCCTCGCTCGCGCCGCTCGCCGCCATGCTCGGCAGCACGTTGAACTTGTCCATGAACGTGCGATCGATGCGGTCCTTCCAGCGCCAGATGAGATCGCCCGCGAACGCGAGGCCATTGCGCGCGGCAATGGCGTGGCGTCGGCCCGTCGACAGCAATGTGAGGAAGTCGCTCTGCGGCGTGAACGGCTCTGCCGACATGCCGCGGGCGCGCAGTCGCAGGTTCTCTGCAAGAGGCATTCCCTGACGGACGGCGAAGACGCCGGCCTTCTCGCGCGGATGCTCGAGCACGGTCGCGCAATCGCCGACGGCGAACACGTCGTCATCGTCCAGGAGCTGCAAGGTTGGCCGGACCGCGATGAATCCGGCATGGTCGCAGGGCAGCCCGGAGGCCCTGAACCAATCCGAGGCCCCCGCTTGCGTCGCCAACAGAGTTGCATCCGCCTCGATCACCCGCCCACTTGCCAGCGCCACCTCGCCGGGCCGCACGCTGGCGACCTTCTCGTTCTCGATCAGCGTCACGCCCTGGGTTTCGATCTCGCGACGAGCGAGCGCGCGAGCACGCGCATTGTGGCTCGGCAGCAGCTCGGAGTCGCCGATCAGCACGAAGCTGAAGCCATCAGGATCGATGCCCGCTGCCGCCGCCTGCCCGCGCAGACGGTGGCGGATCGCGAGCACCAACTCGAACCCCGCCGCACCAACACCCACGACGGCAATGCGCCGCGGTCCTTCCGGCGAAAGCGCCGCACGCTCGAGCGCCCGCCATCGCGCGGCGAACGTCGAGACCGGCTTCACCGCCAGGCCATGCTCTGCCGCGCCTTCGATGGTCTGGAGGTTCGGTGCAATGCCCACATCGATCGACAGGAGGTCATAGGCGAGCGGTGGGCGCCCCGCGATCTCGACGCGCCGCGTGAGCCGGTCGACCGCGGTGACCTCGCCGTGGATCAGGCGCGCGCCGGCCCACCCCGCCAGCCGCACGAGATCGATATGGCACTGATCGTAGGTGTAGTGCCCCGCAACGAAGCCCGGCAGCATCCCCGAGTAGGGCGCCTCGATCTCCTTTGCGATCACGGTCAGCATGACGCCCGGCTCGGGCTTCATGCCGAAGGCCTTCAACGCGATCACATGCGTATGTCCGCCTCCGACCAGAACGATGTGCGTCGACGCCGGGGCAGTCTGCATCAGGACGCCGCCGCGTGATGGCGCTTCGGAAATGCGCGCGTGCTGGACATCAGTGAAGCTCGACGGGATCGATGCGGATCTTCCGGCCGCGCGTATCGAAGAAGCCGGCATCGTTGAGGATCATGCGATTGACCGTCACCTCGTCGATGCGCTCCTGCAGCCGTGCCTTGGCCACGAGATCGATCAGCGGCCCGCCGCCGGGAGGCGACTCGGGAAAGA
>JAEWIJ010000087.1 GCA_023387235.1 Pseudomonadota bacterium | reverse complement strand
GCTTCCAGCAGGCGCGTCCTTGTCCCTTCTCCCCGTTCTTACGGGGAGAAGGCTAGGATGAGGGGCGGCGGCAAACGCCAACGTCAGCGCAAGTTCCCGCCCCTCACGTCGTGCCGAAGGCACGCCTCTGGCGTGACCCTCTCCCCGCAGGCGGGGAGAGGGGATAAGGGCGCGCGACCGTAGCAGCGCGAAGGCGCGCGCGCAAAATCATGAAGCCGGTGACGGGAAAGCCGGACGTCCGCAATCAGGCCGGGGCGCGGGAGAGGTAGGCGCTGAGGCGCACCTTCAGCTCGTCCGCGATCGTCTTGGCGACGCGCACCTCGGCATCCTCGCGGGCGCGGACGTTCGAGTAGATCGACTGATAGCGCTCGAAGGCGGCGCGGGCGTGCGAATTGCCCTGCAGGACGATCGCCTTGTTCTTGATGTGGATGAGCTGGTAGCCCGCGTCGACGTTGTAGACCTGACTGTAGGCCTCACCTTCCTTCGTCACGAGCGTGGAGTTGATGCCCTCGCGCAGCACGATCTCCAGGCGATAGGCAGGCTTGGGTGCCTCGCCGCCGCCGGTGTTGTTGAAGATCAGCTCGTTGCGGATGCGCTGGCCGACGCGGCTCGGGATCGGCGCGATGTCCACCTTGGCGAGGACGTCCTGCAGATGCTCGCCACTGGCCGTCGGGCCGTAGAGCGGGCGGAAATCACCGTCGCCGCAGGCAGCGAGCACCGGAGCGGCCGCAAGTGTCACCCCGAGCCCGCGCAGAAATGCGCGTCTCGATGAGCCAGCTTGCGGCTTCTTCCCCCTAGGCGACGACATTCACGATCCTCTGTGGGACCACAATCACCTTCTTCACGGGCCGTCCCTCGATAGCCCGCACGACAGCCTCAAGCTTGAGCGCTGCCGCCTCGATCTCTTCCTTCGCGGCCGATCGGGCAACGGTCAGCTCGTCACGGCGTTTGCCGTTCACCTGTACGGCAATGGTTACGTGATCGTCAACGAGCAAGGACCCATCTGCCTGCGGCCACGGCTGATCAGCCAAGAGAGTGTTGTAACCGAGCCGCGCCCAGCATTCTTCAGCCAAATGCGGCATCATCGGGCCGATCATCTGAACAAGATGCTCGATTGCCTCGCGAAGTGCCCAATCGAGACCCGCGCCGGATTTGCCGAGTGCCGTCGAGGTCTCGTTCGACAGCTCGTAGAGTTGCGCGACGGCCACATTGAAGCGCAGGCCCTCGATGTTGCGGCCGACGCTGTCGAGCGTCTTGTGAGTGACGCGCCGCAGCGCCTCGGCTTCGGGTCCGAACGCGGTGGGGCGGGGCGCGTCTTTTGCGGCCGCCTTGAATTCGATCTCGGCCATGAGGCGCCAGATGCGCTGGATGAAGCGGCCGGCGCCCGCAACGCCCGCCTCCGTCCAGATGACGTCGCGCTCCGGTGGGCTGTCCGACAGCATGAACCAGCGCGCGCAGTCGGCGCCGTAGTGCTGGATGATGTCGTCGGGATCGACGAGGTTCTTCTTCGACTTCGACATCTTCTCGATGGAGCCGATCACGGCGGGTTTGCCCGTCGTGACCTCGGTCGCGCGGCGGGCATCGCCTTCGCCCTCGAAACGCACTTCGGTCGGCAGCAGCCATTGGCCTTCAGCGGACCGGTACGTCTCGTGCACGACCATGCCCTGGGTGAAGAGCGCCGCGAACGGCTCCTTGAGCTTGGGGTTCAGGTTGCCCGTCGCGCCCATGGCGCGGGTGAAGAAGCGCGAATAGAGCAGATGCAGGATCGCGTGCTCGATGCCGCCGATGTACTGATCGACGGGCAGCCAGTAGTCGGCGGCGGCCTGATCGACTGGCGTCGTCGCCTGGGGCGCGGTGAAACGCGCGAAATACCAGGAGCTGTCGACGAACGTATCCATCGTATCGGTCTCGCGGACAGCCTTGCTGCCGCATTTCGGGCAATCGACATGCTTCCACGTCGGGTGATGGTCGAGCGGATTGCCCGGTTCAGTAAACGAGACATCGTCCGGGAGTTTTACAGGCAGCTGATCGACCGGCACGGGCACCTCGCCGCACGTCGTGCAGTGGATGATCGGGATCGGGCAGCCCCAGTAGCGCTGGCGCGAGATGCCCCAGTCGCGCAGGCGATAGTTGACCTTGCGTTTGCCGACCGGCTTGCCGGCGAGCATCGCCTTCTCCAGGCGATCCGCGATGGCATTGAAGGCCGTCTTCACGTCCAGCCCATCGAGGAACTGCGAATTGATCATCACGCCGTCGTCGACATAGGCGGTGCCGGCCTCGATCTCGCCGATCACTCGGGCGCGCGCCTTGACGTCAGTCGGCGCAACCACCGGAACGACGGGCAGTCCGTAAGTGCGGGCGAATTCGATGTCGCGCTGGTCGTGCGCCGGACAGCCGAAGATGGCGCCCGTGCCGTAGTCCATGAGAATGAAGTTCGCGACGTAGACCGGCAGCTTCCAATCAGGATCGAGCGGGTGCGCGGCGACGATCCCGGTGTCGATGCCCTTCTTTTCCGCGCTCTCGATCGTCGCGACGGACGTGCCCAAGTGCCGGCATTCTTCAGCGAAGGCCGCGATGGCAGGATTCTTCTCCGCGACGGCCAGCGCCAGCGGATGATCGGGCGCGATGGCCAGGAACGAGGCGCCGTAAAGCGTGTCGGGCCGCGTCGTGAAGACCTCCAGCTCGGTTGCCCCATGGGGGCCGGCGCCATCCAGCGCCCAGCGGATCAGCAGGCCTTCCGAGCG
>JAEWIJ010000060.1 GCA_023387235.1 Pseudomonadota bacterium | reverse complement strand
CCGATGCCGCAGTCACCGCGGGTCGTGCACGTCACGACATGGAACTTGTCCTCGAGGTTCTGCCCGACGAGCTGCCAGCGCCAGTTGCCATAGTCGTAGGCAACCATGGCATCGAACAGCGTGAAGCCGGGGGTAGTGACTTCACCCAGCGTTCCATTGAGCAGCACGCCGTAGTCCTTGGACGCGCCGATGTAGCGCACGCCGCCACCGATCGAGAAGCCTTTGAACATCCCTTCGGTTTCCGTGTAGACGCCCCACAGCGGTGGGGAGCGGGAATGGCCTGGACGCTGAGCGACGCCAAGCTTCTGCGCGCGACGATCTTTCTCGTGACCGTTTCGATCGTCAGCTACGCCATTGCCTTCCTGCCCAAGGTTTTTGCCTGATGGACGAGCGGGCAGACACAATCCGCCGTAAACGCAGTTTCCTCCCACCGGATTTTGTGCGCGCGATGCTCGCAGGGCATTCCGCGCTCGGGCTCGCCTTTGCAGCGCTGATATACGTTGTCTGCCTCACGGGCACGCTGACCGTCTTTCTCTACGAGTTTCAGCGATGGGAACAGCCGAATGCCCCCATGGTCGCGAAGCCGCTGACGGCGGATGTCGCCAATGCGGCGCTTCAGGCCGGCTACAAGCAAGCCATCGTCGCGTCAGGAACTCGGACCATGGGGCACGGAGGCGCGTGACGAGGCGTCCTTCGCCGTCCGCAATCCAATGCCCTTCGACGTGCGCCTCATGATCGTGATAGTTCACGACGAGACGCGGCGTCATGCTTCCCGGCGCGAGAATGAAGATGTCGTGGTCGGATTTGTCGGCTGCATCTGCCAAGCACTTGGGGCTTGTTTCTCGTCGGCCTTACGGGCGTCACGCTGCTCTCGTCGCTCGTCTCGGGCCTCCTCGCGCATCCGCGCATTTTCAAGGATGCCTTCGCGCTTCGCTGGGGCGGCTCCAAACGCCTGCAGGAAGCCGACCTGCACAATCGCCTCGGCGTTTGGGGGCTGCCGTTTCACATCGCCGTCTCGTTGACCGGCGCTCTGCTCGGCTTGTCGACGCTGATCGTCGGCGTTCTCGCGCTCGCGGCTTACGATGGCGATTCCGGCAAGGCCTTTTCCATGTTGCTGGGGCCGCGCGCCAGCGAGGAAGAAACGGCGGCGCCGCTGCCCGATATCGCTGCAATGATCCGCCACGTGCAAAGCACAAAGCCCGATGCTGAAGTCGTCACGATCTTCGTTCAGCACGCGGCAAAGATAGGCCAGGTGGTCAGTCTCGGCATGCGCACGCCCGGACATCTGGCGCTATCCAACGCGTACTATTTCAAGGGCGACGGCACACCCCTCGGCGATGGCGGCCTTGAGACAGGAAGCTTCGGGCAGCAAGTTCTCGGCGCCATTCAGCCCTTGCACTTCGGCTGGTTCGGCGGGTTGCCCGTCAAAATCCTCTACGGCCTGCTCGGGCTGGCGCTTACGATCGTCACGCATAGTGGCGTCACGATCTGGCTTGCCCGCCGCCGCGACAAGGGACAGCCCGCAGAGCGATGGGAGCGGATCTGGGCCGCTGTGGCCTGGGGGCAGCCGCTGGCGCTCGCGGCGGCCGCGTTGGTCGCGCTGCTCTTCGTCGAGCGGGCTATCCTGCCGACCTATCTTGTAGTGGTGGTGGCGGCGCTTGTGCTGACGCTTCAATTGCGGTCCAGCGAAAGCGTCTCCCGACTTCTGCGCGTGACCACCGCCGCGCTGCTTTGCGTCCTCGTGGTCCTTCACGCCTACAACTGGGGAGCGCTAGCATCAGATAGCATGGCCTGGGCCGTCAGCGCCGTATTCCTACTCTCCGCGCTGATGCTCGTGGTGCGCCGCGCGCGCTGACCCTCTGGCGCTGTCGTCATATCCGCGCACAGAATGCCCGCTGTGGCACTCTGAACCTTGATCGGCTTTGACGCCCTCGGGCGAGATACTGCCATTAATTCGGGCCTTGTCGAGTTCATCCCCCGGGCTCCGGCAGGGGCGCGCAAGCAGACTTGTGCACGATGACCAAACAGCCGTAGAGCGCGCGGCCGAGGTCTCCCAGGAGGCTGGAACTTGCCACGTCTACCGCCGTATGCACCATTCCCCTTTGCGGCAGCCCCATCTATCACCGCCAAGTGAGATTCCCGTGGTTCATCGACGACTTCCTGCTCTCGGTAGTCTTCGCGCGTTCGAAGTCCTTGCGCGAACAGGCACGCTTGCGAAGGCCGCCGATGAACTCTGCGTCACGCCCTCGGCCGTCGGGCATCAGGTCCGCGCGCTCGAAACGTGGCTCGGTACACCCCTCTTCGAAAAGGTCGGCCGCCAGCGGAATGTTACCGCCGAAGGAGCCCGTCTGGCAGGCGATATAGGCAAGGCGCTGGATCAGCTGGAGCTTGCCTGCCGAGCCGTGGCAAAGTCGCCAAACCGCGAATTGCACGTCAACGTCACGCCGACATTCGCAATCCGCTGGCTGGTCCCTCGGCTCGGTCGCTTTCACGCACGACATCCCGATATCGCAGTTCACATCGAGACAAGCGCCAAACCCATAGACCTCTCGCGTGAGAACATGCACGCGGCACTGAGGTTCGGCCATCCACCGTGGCATGACCTGACCTACGAGCTGATGTTCATGGAGGATGTGTTTCCGGTCTGTCATCCGAAGCTGTTGTCTGGGCGCAAGCGACTCAAGTCTCCCGATGATCTCAAGCACCATACGCTGCTGCATTCGCTCTATCGTCGCGACGATTGGGCAAAATGGCTTCAGGCAGCCGGCGTCGATAAAACCATCGTAGATCCGACACAGGGCCTCACGTTCGATCTGACGACGATGGCCATAGACGCAGCCGAGAACGGTCTCGGCGTCGCTATAACGCGAGAAGCTCAAGTCTCTCCCGTGATCGAAAGCGGACGCCTTGTGGTGCCCTTCCGACGCGATCTCATGCGTGGCGAAGGTTGCTACTTTCTGGCTCGCCCTGCCCTTTGGAGCGAGCCGCACGTCGCTTCATTCAGGCAGTGGCTTTTCGAGGAAGCGCAACGCGCATTTCCCGCTCCAACGCACACTTCGGCGCGCAGCCCGAGAACGTAATTTTTCTACACTCAGCGGCGAGAATTCCTTCCTTGTCAGGGGCCAGGACAAGACTAACCTCGCTCACGAAATGCCGCATAAGCGGGGCACCAATGAACAATGGTATGCCACTGGCCAAAGGCGGAGGCACTGCGCTCGCAGGCCTTCGCGTCGTCGAATTGGCAAATTTTATTTCAGGCCCGTTCATCGGCATGCAACTCGCCGACTATGGGGCAGAAGTCATCAAGATCGAGCATCCGCAGCGTGGCGACGGCCTCCGCGGATGGGGCAATCTGAAAAACGGCATCGGCCTCTACCACAAGGTCCTGAACCGCAACAAGCGCAGCGTCTCGGCAGATCTCGGCACGCCATTGGGCGTGGACATCGTCCGGCGTCTCGCCAAAGGCGCAGATGTAATCATCGAGAACTTCCGGCCGGGCACGCTGGAGGAGTGGGGGCTCGGCTATGATGTCCTCGCCGCGATCAATCCTGGCGTCGTTCTCGTGCGCGTATCCGGCTTCGGCCAGACCGGACCGTATAGCGAGCGCTCTGGGTTCGGTTCGCTCGCCGAGGCCATGACGGGCTTTGCGTATACCAACGGCTTCGCCGATCGCCCCCCACTGCTGCCGAGCTTCGCCATGGCGGACACCACAACCGGCCTCGCGGGCGCATTTCTGACGCTCGCGGCGCTCGCAGCCCGGCGGAACAATGGCGGTCGCGGGCAGGTCGTCGATCTGCCCATCTATGAGCCGATGCTCTCGCTCATGGGGGCGCAGATCGTCGATTACGATCAACTCGGCATCGTCCAGCAGCGCCAAGGCAGCCGCCTGCCTCTCGTGTCCCCGCGCAATACGTTCCGTACGCGCGACGGTGGATGGATCGCGCTTTCGGGAGGGGCTCACGCTGTCTTTCAGCGATTGTGCGCGGCACTCGACGTTCCCGAACTGGCTCAGGATCCGCGCTTCAGCGACAACAGAAAACGCATCGAGAACGCCGATGCGATCGAGCAGGTTCTTCAGGAAGCCATTGGCAAGTTCACACTCGAAGAAGTAGCGGCGCGCCTGAGTGCGCACGATGCTCCGGGGGCCCCCGTCTATAGTGTCGCGGAAATGTTTGACGATCCGCACATCCAGGCGCGGGGAAACATTGCGAGTGTTTCGGACAACGAGCTCGAAGACAACATCCGGATGCCCAACGTGATCGGCAAATTCTCGGCCACGCCCGGTGTTGTGCAGCACGCGGCCCCCAGACTGGGCGCCAGCAATCGTGATGTCCTGATTAATGAGCTCGGCTTTAGTGAGCAGGAATTGGCGGTAGCCGGCATCACTTTGTGATGTCCCCGGCGGTCGCTCGAGGAGAAAGGTCGAAAATGTCGGACAAGAAGGCCGGGCCGCTCGCAGGCATCAAGATCATCGAGATCGCCGGAATAGGTCCGGCACCGTTGTGCTCCTCTCTGCTTGCCGACATGGGGGCAGACATTGTCCGCATTGATCGGCCCGAGCTCACAGGCCTCGGCTTCGAATTTGCAGGGCCGCAAGCGGACGTGCGTCGGCGTGGCCGTCCCTCCGTCGCGATTGATCTGAAGCATCCAAAGGGCGTCGAAACGTTGCTCCGCATGATCGAGCAGGCGGATGCACTGATTGATCCCATGCGTCCCGGCGTCATGGAGCGCTTAGGGCTTGGTCCCGAGGTCTGTCAGAAGCGCAATCCGCGCCTCGTCTACGGGCGCATGACGGGCTGGGGTCAATCCGGGCCGCTCGCCTCGGCCGCGGGCCACGACATCAACTACATTTCCCTTTCCGGCGTCCTTCATGCGATCGGTACGCGCGAGCAACCTGTTCCGCCGCTCAACGTCGTGGGTGACATGGGCGGTGGCGCCATGTTCCTGCTCACCGGCTTGCTGGCCGGCATTCTGGAAGCCAAGACCTCGGGCCTCGGACAGGTCGTCGATGTTGCGATGACCGAAGGCTCGGCCTATCTTGCGCTCGCCTGCTTCGGTCTCGCAGCCGTCGGCGAATGGTCGGAGCGTCGCGAAGACAACTTCATCGATGGCGGCGCGCCGTTCTGGCGCTGCTATAAAACCAAGGACGGCAAGTTCATTTCCATCGGCGCCGTCGAGGCAAAGTTCTACGACATTCTCCTGCGGACGCTCGGACTCGACCCCGAGAAGTGCCCACCACAATTCGATCGGGCGAGCTGGCCAGCGATGCGCGATAAATTTGCGACTCTGTTCGCACAGAAAACGCGCGAAGAGTGGTGCGCGCTCATGGAAGGCACGGATATCTGCTTCGCGCCGGTTCTCAGCTTCTCGGAGGCGGCCGAGCATCCTCACAACAAGGCCCGCGGCAGCTTCGTGACTGTCGATGGCATCGTTCAACCCGGACCTGCGCCTCGCTTCAGCCGCACGCCTTCAAGCGTAAAAGGCGGCCCGCCGGCCTTTGGTGCTCACACGGAGGCAACGCTCGACGCTTGGGGGTTCTCCGGCGCGGAGATCGCCGCGCTGAAATCGGAAAAAGCGATCGGGCGGCGGGTATGAGCATCGTGCAATTGACGTGCGGTCAGCGCTAAGCGAGCCTGAGCCACGGAGGTACCGCCAATGCTGCAATCCGCCCAACCGGGGCTGAGCTCGAAGACGTACGACGTCGAGGATTTTGCCGCGGCGCAGGAATTCTTTCACAGCCGCGGCTGGACGGACGGCCTGCCCGTCGTGCCGCCGACGGAGGCGGCTGTCGAAGCCTGCCTCGAGTGGGCGGGTATGCCGCCCGACCAATTGCTCGGCATCGAGCCTGTGCGCGCACAGCCCATCACAGCGGAGAAGCTGGCCGTCAATGCGGTCATGGCCGGTTGCCTGCCAATGCATTTTCCGGTCGTCGCAACAGCCTGGCAGGCGATGATGAAGGACGAATTCCTTCTGCATGGCGTGACGTCGAGCACAGGCGGCTGCGCTGTCCTCGTCATCATCAACGGTCCTGTTCGCCTGGAAATCGGGGCCAGCGGCACATTCAACGCACTCGGCAACAGCGACCGCGCTACCTCCGTGATCGGACGCGCCATCCGTCTGGCGCTGATCAATCTCATGGACCTGCGCCCGGGAGAAGTCGATCGCGCCACGCTCGGTCATCCTGGCAAATTCTCCTACTGCATTGCAGAGGACGAGGAGGATACGACGTGGCAGCCGCTGCACCTCCAGCGTGGCATGCCCGAGGGAACATCCGGCGTTACGGTGTTTGCCTCTCTGGGACCGCGTCAGATCATGAATGAATGGACAACAGATCCCAAGGAAATCCTGGAGACGTTCGCCGCCGAGATGCGCGCCAACCAGCTCCACTACTCGATTTATGGCGGCAACTACGTCATCGTTATCCCGAAGCAGCTCCGCGATCACATTCAGAATGCGGGCTGGACCAAGAAGGACATCGCCGAATTCCTCTTCGAGCGCGCACGCGTGAAACGGGGCGAGTGGGCCAATGTCGGCAAGGGCTCGGTGGTGCGCGATCGTGCAGACAAGACCCACCCGGCATTGCAGTCACCCGACGATCTTCTGGTCGTCGCCGCTGGTGGGCCTGCCGGTGGTTTCGGCGCGGTCATTCCACCTTGGATGGGTAGCAAGACGCGCGCCGTGACGGCGGCGATTGGTGTGTGCGTGGACTGCGAACCGCCGAAGCGCTGAGTTTAACCGACAGAAGAGAAAGGCCATGCAAGGACAAGCTGCATGAAAATACTAGACCCAACTAACGAGATGAAGGCGGCAGGCGTCGTGCTCGCGCCGCGCCTCGCTTCGCTCGACGGCAAGACCGTCGCCATCATCACGAATGCCAAGGAAGGCACGCGAGGGTACTTCACACACCTCGAGCGCATTCTCCGCGATGAGATGAAGGCGGCCGACGTCGTATGGCGCGAGAAGTCCAACTATAGCGCCCCCATGGACGCACACATCGTGCAGGAGCTCACGAACTGGCACGCCGTCTTTACGGGTGTCGGAGATTGAGGGTCGTGCTCGTCGTGCAGTCTGCATGACACGATCACATCTGAACGCCACGGCGTTCCCGCAGTCGGCGTGATGACGACGCGCTTCGCCAGCGCGGCAGACATGATGTGCCGCGTTCTCGGCGTGCCGGACTTCAAGTATGCGGTTATCGATCACCCGATCAGCAGCGCATCGGATGAGCGCTTGGCCGCTTACGCGCGGGCAACGATCGGGCAGGCCAAGAAAATATTGCTGCGCTCAGAATGATGACGACCACCGGGTTGACCGGTGGTCGTCTAGACATTTCACGCCAGCGCGCGCTGCCAGCTTTTCAGTCCGACCATGATGCAGTGACCTTGCCGGTACTGATCTGGGCGGTCTCGACGCGGGTCAACAACGTGCGGATCCGCACCGGTTCGCAATGGACAATAGGAGTTCGCCCCATCCGTGCTATTACTAGGGCTCAAACTAGGGCTCTGAGCTGACACTATCCCACTGATCCAGCTTTCTTTTTCGGATCGGATTGGCGGAGGAGGCAGGAGTCGAACCCACCGAAAGCCGTCTCGCGACCCTCTCCGGATTTGAAGTCCGGCCGCCCCACCGGGGACGTTTCTCCTCCATCGCGCGGCACCGGCTGGGCATCCCCGGCC
>JAEWIJ010000104.1 GCA_023387235.1 Pseudomonadota bacterium | reverse complement strand
CCCTTCAGGCCCTCGGCGAAGCCGTTGAGCGAGACCGGAATGCCGATCCCGGCCTCCTCGGTCTGATAGATGATGAAAACCGCCGACTTGCCCTTCGAGAGGCGCTCGATCAGCGTCGCGTCGGCGACGACCTGCGCGTAGCAGGCGAAGTTGTGACAGCGCAGGAACGGCGCACTGCCCACATCCTTGTCGTCGACCTTGAGCCCCAGACCCGGCGGCAGCAGCACGCCGAGCGGCGAGAATACCCGCAGCACCTGCTGGCCATTCGAGAAGCGCTGGAAATACACCGTCAGGCCGACATTGTTGCGGTCCTCGGCGGCGACGCTCTGAACGAGCGCACAGGTCTCGTTCTTGGCACCGGGCGGCGGCGGGCGGCAGACGATCTGCCAGTCGCCATGCTGCGCCTTGACCGTGCCTTCCTGGCCCGGCCCGAGTTGCGCCCCTGCCGCGATTGTGCCGGCCAGCAGCAAGAGCACTGCGGCAGCGAGCCTGCGACTCAGGCCATGCCGTTCCTTCACGTGTCGCCCCCTCGGTTCATGCGCCGCTGCTCTGGGCGGCAAATCCGGCCGAAGTGCGACGTCCTGCTCAGGCATGAGGCCGCACCTGGACGACGGCCGGGGCTTTCGATCCCCGACCAAGGCTGCGATACTCGCACGGCGCAGGCCTCGCCGCGCCTATCATCGCTCTGGAAGGACCGCCGAAAATGAAGACACGCGCCGCCGTTGCTTTCGAGAAGGGTAAGCCGCTCGAGATCGTCGAAGTCGATCTCGAAGGGCCGAAAGCCGGCGAGGTACTGGTCGAGATCAAGGCCACGGGCATCTGCCACACCGACGAGTTCACGCTCTCGGGCGCCGATCCGGAGGGCCTCTTCCCGGCCATTCTCGGCCATGAGGGCGCCGGCATCGTCGTGGACGTCGGGCCCGGCGTGACCAGCGTCGCCAAGGGCGACCACGTAATTCCGCTTTACACGCCCGAGTGCCGGTCCTGCCCGTCATGCCTCTCGCGCAAGACGAACCTCTGCACGTCGATCCGCGCGACGCAGGGGCAGGGCCTCATGCCGGACGGCACGAGCCGCTTCTCGCTCGATGGCAAGCCCATCCATCACTACATGGGCTGCTCGACGTTCTCGAACTTCACCGTGCTGCCCGAGATCGCGGTCGCGAAAGTGCGCAAGGACGCGCCGTTCGACAAGATCTGCTACATCGGCTGCGGCGTCACGACCGGCGTCGGCGCCGTCATCAACACCGCAAACGTGGAGCCCGGCGCGACAGCCGTCGTTTTCGGCCTCGGCGGCATCGGCCTCAATGTCATCCAGGGCCTCGCCCTCGTCGGTGCCGACATGATCATCGGCGTCGACCTCAACAATTCGAAGAAGGCCTGGGGCGAGAAGTTCGGCATGACCCACTTCGTCAATCCGAAGGAAGTGGGCGGCGACCTCGTCGCACATATCGTCAACATGACCAAGCGCGGCGCCGACCAGATC
Source organism: Pseudomonadota bacterium (assembly GCA_023387235.1). Lineage (GTDB taxonomy): Bacteria > Pseudomonadota > Alphaproteobacteria > Rhizobiales > Hyphomicrobiaceae. The sequence goes on along the minus strand of JAEWIJ010000104.1, from coordinate 16,865 downwards.
GGCGGTGCCGATTACACCTTCGATTGCACGGGCAATGTCGAGGTCATGCGCACGGCACTGGAATGCTCGCATCGCGGCTGGGGCCAGTCGATCATCATCGGCGTCGCGGGCGCCGGCCAGGAGATCAAGACGCGGCCCTTCCAGCTCGTCACCGGGCGCACGTGGAAAGGCACGGCCTTCGGCGGCGCGCGCGGGCGCACGGACGTGCCGCGCATCGTCGATTGGTACATGGACGGCAAGATCCAGATCGACCCGATGATCACGCACACGCTGCCGCTCACCGACATCAACAAGGGCTTCGACCTCATGCACGCGGGCGAGAGCATCCGCAGCGTGGTGGTGTTTTAATCTTCTCCCTCTCCCCGTTCTTGCGGGGTGAGGGTCGGGGTGAGGGGCGGCGGCAAACGCCGACGTCGGCAATTGGCGCCGCCCTTCATACTAACCTTCTCCCCGTAAAGTACGGGGGACCTGTAGAGTTCGCTGCAGCATTCCCCCTCTCTTCCAGTCGCCGGATATTCCATGCCCAAACACTCGGACCTTCTCTCGCTCTCCTCGGTCGAGATGCGGCGCCGCATCGGCTCGAAGGAAATCTCGCCCGTCGAGCTGCTGGAGGCCTGCATCGAGCGCATCGCCGAGATCAATCCCGCAGTGAATGCGGTGACGGCGACCTGCTACGCCCGCGCGCGCAAAGAGGCGAAGGCGGCGGAGAAAGCCGTGCGCGATGGTGAAACGCTCGGCGCGCTGCATGGTCTTCCTGTCGGCGTGAAGGATCTGGAGAACACCGGCGGGCTGCTCACGACCTACGGCTCGCCGCTCTACAAGGACAACATTCCCGAGAACGATACGGTGATGGTCGCGCGCATTCGTGCGGCCGGCGGCATCGTCGTCGCGAAAACGAACGTGCCGGAGTTCGGTGCCGGCGCGAACAGCCGTAATCCGGTGTGGGGCGCGACGGGCAATCCCTTCGATCCGACCAAGAACGCGGGCGGCTCCTCGGGCGGCTCGGCGGTGGCGCTCGCGACGGACATGCTACCTGTGTGCACGGGCTCGGATACGGGCGGCTCGCTGCGCATTCCCGGCGCCGTCAACGGCGTGGTCGGCTTCCGGCCCTCGCCGGGCCTCGTGCCGCATACCATGCGCCCCATGGGCTGGTCGGCGATCTCCGTGCTCGGGCCCATGGGGCGGACGGTCGCCGATACCTGTCAGCTCATGGCCGCGCAGGCGGGCCAGCACGCCATTGATCCGCTGAGCTACGACGTCGATCGCGAGAGCCTGGCGACGCCGAAGCCCGTCGATCTCGGCCGGCTCAAGGTTGCATGGACGGAGGACTTCGACACGAGTCCCGTCGACAAGCCGATCCGCAAGGTGTTCCGCGACCGCGTGAAGGCCATGCGCCACCTCTTCCTGCGCTGCGACCGCATCGAGCCCGATCTCGGCAAGGCCGACGAGTGCTTCGACGTCGTCCGCGCGATCGCCTTCGTCGGACGCTATCGCGATGCCTACGAGAAGGACCCCTCCGCGCTCGGGCCCAACATTCGCGCAAACTACGAGCTCGGCGCCAAGATGGGAATCGCCGACGTCGCCTGGGCCAATCTCGAGCAGACGCGCATCTACCGAAAGTTTCAGGAGCTGTTCAACGAGTACGATCTCATCCTCGCGCCGACGGTGCCGGTGTCGCCCTTCCCGTGGACGCAGCTCTATCTCGCCGAGATGAACGGCAAGCCGCTGCGCAACTACTACCACTGGCTCTCGCTCACGTATGTCGTGACGCTCGCGACCAATCCCGCGATCTCCATTCCCTGCGGTGTCGATCACGCGGGCTTCCCGTTCGGCCTCCAGGCCATCGGACGGGCGCGCGCGGATGCTTTCGTGCTCTCGGCCGCGCACGCCATGGAGCAGGTCTTCAATGCGAGCGACGAGCTGAAGCGGCCGCTGCCCGATCTCGATAAACTCATGAAGCCGACACCGGCGCTGAAATCGATCGTCACGGCGCCGCCGAAGCGCACCGACATGAAGTAAGAGCCGCATCCGATGATCATCTACACATTCGCCGCCGCTCTAGCCGTGGGGCTGCTGCGGTGGCCGGTGTGGACTGTTGTCGTGCTCGCGATCGCGACGCTCGTCGGCTATCTCGGCGTCGGCGCGGAGTGGGATCCGAACGTCTGGCGGCCCTTCAACAACCCGATCTTCATGGATCTCGTGCTGAAGCTGGCGCTGGCAAATGTCGTCGCCTGCACGATCGGGTATGTGATGGGCCGCGTCATCGCCTGGGGATGGCGCCGCCTCACGCGCGGGACCTAACGCCGCGCGGCCCGTCGCCCGAGCACGGCACCGATGATCTCGAGCCCGCCATCGACCGCATCGCGCCACGTGAGCGGGCAGCGCGGATGCGTGCCGAATGTGCGCCGGCGGTCATCGACCAGCAGTGTCGACGGCACGTGAATGAAGCCGATGCGGTGCTCACGCGCCCCGCGCCGCGCCATGTCGAGTGCGGAATAGAGCGCCGCATTGCAGAGATAGGTGCCGGCATCGCGCGAGATGTAAGCAGGAATGCCGCGCCGGCGCAGGCGGTTCACGATCGCGCCGACCGGCACCGTGCTCGCGAGAAATTCCTGGCCGTTCAAGCGCAGCACCGGCGCGCTCGGGAACACACCGGCGGCATCCGGCAGATAGGCAAGGCGATTGCGCCCGCGCGCCTCGATCTCGAAGCCGCGCGCGCGCGACGACACGCCGAAATGCAGCGCGACGCTCGGCGCGATCTCGCGATAGCAGCCATCGAGATGATCGATGCCGGCGGCCCATTCGGTCGGCAGCGTGCGGGTCTCGAAGACGATGCCGGGGAACCGCACGCGCGCGGCTTCGGCAAGGCGTGGCACGAGAATGGACGTCGCATTGGCTGGCACGCTCGGGAAGGGCCCGAAGCCCGTCAGCAGCACAGTCGTTCGACCGCTGGCATTCGCGATCATGGCTTCATGCCTTGTCGGAGCGCTCGTCGTTGAGCATGTCCATAACACTCTCGACCGCCATGGCGGGCGTCAGGCGACCAAGACGCACCTCGGCCTCGAGCTGACCCAGCCGCGTCATGATCTGCGGCCGGCCGCGCACCTCGTCCATGAGCCGGTCGGCGAGCATGTCGTGCATCCAAGTCACGGCCTGCGTCTGGCGCCGGGCGAGGAATGTTCCAGTCGAGGTCATGATGCGCTTGTGCGCCTCGATCTTCTCCCAGAGCGTATCGAGGCCGCGGTTGTCGATGGCCGAGCAGGTGAGCACGGGCGGACTCCAGCTCGGCACGACCGGCGTCAGCAGATTGAGCGCGCCCTGGTACTCGGCCGCCGAGCGCGTCGCGCGCTTGATGTTGTCGCCATCGGCCTTGTTGATGACGATCATGTCGGCGATCTCGACAATGCCTTTCTTGATGCCCTGCAGATCATCGCCACCGCCGGCGAGCAGGAGCACGAGAAAGAAATCGACCATCTCGGCGACCGCCGTCTCCGATTGGCCGACGCCGACTGTCTCGACGATCACGATGTCGTAGCCCGCCGCCTCGACGAGCAGCATGGTCTCGCGCGTGCGCCGCGCGACGCCGCCGAGCGTGCCGGAGGTCGGCGAGGGGCGGATGAATGCCTCCTCGCTCGCGGAGAGCCGGCTCATGCGCGTCTTGTCGCCGAGAATGGAGCCGCCCGTCCGCCGCGAGGTCGGATCGACCGCCAGCACCGCGATGCGCTTGCCCGCCTCGATGAGGTTCATGCCGAGCTGATCGATCATGGTCGACTTGCCGACGCCTGGAACGCCGGTGATGCCGATGCGGTGCGCCTTGCCGGTATCGGGCAGCAGCACCTGCAGCAGCTCCTGGGCGCGGGCGCGATGCGCGGGCTTGGTGCTCTCTACGAGGGTGATGGCGCGGGCGAGGGCGGCGCGCTCCTTGGCGCGAATGCGATCAGCCAGATCACCGAGCGCGAGCGCATCAAAGCTCTGCCGGCCGAGCTCCGGGGGCGGATCTCCGGAGGGCGCGCCACCATCGCCGGTCATTCAGAAGCACCACAGACGCTCGCCGAGCGCCGCGAGATCGACGAGCAGGGCCTCGCCACGCACGGCCATCAGATAGACCGCGCTCGTCACGAGACCGCCGAGCACCAGCACCAGCCCGAGGCGCACGCCGCGCGGCATACGATCAGACGCCCGGGCAGGCGCCTCGGCGGGCACCCCCTCGGCAGCGCGCGGATCGCTCGTCGTGCTCATGCGCGGTTTCCTCAGGTAGCGGGCTGCTCCGCGAGCCGCGCAACGGGGCGCTCGCGGATCGGCCAGTGGATCAGCGCCGCGAACATCGCAAGCGCGATGCAGATCCACCACATAATATCGTAGGACTTGGTCGCATCATAGAGGGTTCCGGCGAGCCACAGCCCGGCAAACGAGCCGAGCTGATGGGACAGGAACACGAAGCCGAACAGCATCGACATCCACTGCGTGCCGAAGAAGATGCCGACCAGCGTCGACGTCAGGGGCACCGTGGAAAGCCAGAAGAGGCCCAATAGCGCGGAGATGGCGATGATCAGCCAGGGCGTCAAGGGCAGGAAAAGCAGCCCCAGGAACGCGAACGAGCGCATGAAATAGATGAAGCTCAGCCCCACGCGCCGCTCCACGAAGCGCGCGGACTGGCCGGCGGCATAGGTGCCGACAATGTTGGCGATGCCCACGGCCATCAGAGCCCACACGCCGACCCAGGAGGGCATTCCGAGGTCGGAGACGAATGCCGGAAGATGGACGCCGTAGAAGGCGAGGTGGAAGCCGCACACGAAGAAGCCCGACGTCAGCAGCCAGAAGCTCGGATGAGCGAACGCCTCGCGGAAGGCCTCGACGAGCGTCTGTGACTTCGCAAGGCCGGCCTGCATCGGCGCGGGCTTGCCGGCGAGCGGCCATGCGAGCGGAAGGATCAGCAGGCAGGTTGCCGAGATCGTCATCAGGCTGGCCTTCCAGCCGATCGTCTCGATGAGCACGTGGGCATAGGGAAAGGCGATGAGGGCGCCGAGACCGCTCGCCATGCCGAGCGACGCGATCGCGGCCGTGCGCTTCTCCGCCGGCGCCGCGCGCCCCACGGCGCCGACCAGCGCCGGAACGCCGGTACCCGCCACGCCCGCACCCGCGAGCAATCCCGCGATGTAGAGATCGAACGGGCTTTGCGCCGTCGCCATGAGATAGAACGAAGCGACCGTCGCCAGCCCGCAGACGACGAGAACACGGCCTGCGCCGTACTTGTCGGCAACGGCGCCCGCGACGATCGTCAGGACGCCCCAGGTGAGGTTCGCGATCGCCATGGCATTCGAGAAGGGCTCGCGCCCGACGCCCAGCTCGTCGGAGAGGGGCTTCAGATAGAGCCCCATGACCTGGCGCAGGCCCATGGCGAGGCCGACGATGGTGCCGGCAGCCAGAATGACGAGCCACAGCGGGCGCGTCGGGCGCGCGGCGGCGGAAGCTACAGCAGACATGTGTCCATCCGGTCAGTAGCGCGCGGAACGGGCGCCGTTTCGGCGCTTTATGCCTCGCCCGGGCCGGCCCTGTCGAGTTCGCTGCCCGGCTGACAGACCTGCGCAAATTCAGGTGACCCTAAGGGCGGTCGGGCACGCTCAAGGCGAATCAGCTCAATCGAGAGCCTGACTTTGGCGGCCCCAGGCTGCGGGTGGCGTCGCCCGCGCGGGGTCGAGCACGCCCGGAGGAGCTCGAATGGCGAGGAATGCAGGTTTCGCGGCAGCTTTGTTTGCGGCAGCGCTGGCAATCGCCTGCTTCGCGATCGCCGACACCGCTCAGGCCTATGACGACAAGGTCCTGCCGCCACCTGCGGGCCAGCCGGGAAGCCTCAAGGATGAAGGCGGGTTCGGGGGCCCGTACCCGGGCGGATACGTGGAAGGCCCCGCACCGCCGCCGCGCCCCGCAGGCATTCATGTCTTCGTCGGGACGCCGCACGAATACAACGGCTACCGGCCGTACTACGGCCCGTACATGTACGGATCGCCGACCCGCAGCGGCACGAACCTCTATGCGGGACCGGACCACGGGGACGGCGGAGCCTGCCGCCGATGGGTCTGGGCCCATCTCAAGCCGGGCAAATGGCTGTGGAACATCATCGATACGCCCAACGGCGAGTGGCGTTGCGCCGAATGGTGAACGGGCCGCAAGCCCCACGCTGAACCTCCCCCGGCACGACCAACTTCGGCACATTCCGTCAGCCACGCCGAGCCTCGGTGCGGGCCTACTCCCCCGCGCCAATACACAACCGCACGGATGGAACGCGCGCTGCACACACGATATTTACCCAGATCGAAGGCCGGCTTTGTTCTGAAATTCGCTTTGGGATTAGCCTCCTGCGATTGCGGGCTAAGAGCAGGCCACCTCAGCCGACGCGTCCTTAGTGCGGGAGTACACCAGCATGTCGAAAGCAGTCGTCCTGACAGCCGCGGCGGCGGCCACGATCGGTGCGCTGTCCCTTGGTGCGGCGCCGAGCGCCGAAGCCGGTGGCTACCGGCATTGGGATCGCGGCGGTCCGATCGTCTTCTACACCCGGCCCTACGAGTACTACGCCGGCTACCGTCCCTACTATGCGCCGTTCTACTACGGCCGCCCGGCCGGGCCCTTCTATCCCGCAGGCGTCGTCTATCGGCCGTTCTACGCCGAGCCGAGCCCGCGCTACTGCCGGGGCTGGGGCTTCGTCCGCAGCCGCTGCGGGAAGTATGCCGAGTGGCGCTGCCTCGCCTGGTAAGGCGCCTGTAGACGAAGAATTCGGGCCCGAGGCGCCGCGTGCGCTTCGGGCCTTTTCTGTTTGCGCAAAATCCCGATCAAATTCGGATTGCTCGCTCAACGCGATGGAGAACTTTGTCCCGTACTCATGCCCCTGAGAGGCGCGTCAGACCTCGGCCCCAACGGCCCCCTGACTCAGGAGCAAGTACGCATGTCGAAGCCCTTCTTTCTCGCGGTCGCAGGCAGCGCAGCCACCGCAATCGTCCTGCTCGCAGCCGCGCCTTCGGCGGAAGCACACCGGTATCGGCACCGCGGTGGTGTCTCGGTGGTGATCGGCGCGCCGCTCCTTTACGGCGGCTACTACGCCCCGCGCTACAACGGCTACTACGCGCCATACGGCTATCGACGCTATGACCCCGTCTGCCGTCGTTGGGGCTGGGTCTACAGCCGCAGCGGCAAGGCCAAGCGGCGCTGCATCGCCTGGTAGCCCAGATCTCCCCACCACTCGCCAACACCGAGTGACACGCGACGCACCTTCCGGACTCCGGTCCGGGAGGTGCTCGCGTTTTGGCGGGAAGGTCGCGGCCTCAGCGGCAGACGAGCACGGGGATCGTGGTGTGCGTCAGCACCTTCTGCGTCTCGCTGCCGAGCAGGACGGCGGACAGACCGCGCCGCCCGTGCGACGCCATCACGATCAGGTCGGCCGACTTCGCCTTCGCCGTGTCGATGATGGCGTGCCAGGGACTGTCGTCCTCGACATGGACGGTCTCCACCGCAACGCCGAGCGCGGTGGCCTTGCTCTCGAGAGCTTTGAAGTGCTTCGCCACCGTGGCGGCGATCTCGGCGCGAATCTCTTCGGTTGGGAGCGCCACGACCACGCCTTCATAGACCATGGGTGCCGGCACGTTCGTCACGCGGACGATGGTCACCTTGCTGCCAACGGCTTTTGCCAGGGCAAGCCCCTGATCGACGGCCTTGTCCGCAAGTTCGCTTCCGTCCGTGGGGATGAGAATGCGATTGTACATCGGGATTTCTCCTTGGTGCATGGCGCGGGCCGTTCATGGAGACGTTCAGTGGGACATCAGCGTCGGCGCGGTCATGTGCTTCAGAATATGGTGCGTGACGCCGCCGAAAACCATTTCCCGAAGGCGCGAGTAGCCATAGGCGCCCATCACGAGCAGATCCGTGCCGGAATCGGCGATGCGTGAGAGGACGTCGTCCGCGACGGCGATATCCTCGACGACGGACTTCTGCACAGTGAGCTTGACGCCATGGCGTGCAAGCGCCGCCGCGATCTCCGTGCCCGGCAACTCGCCTTGCCCGCCGTCGCCGACACTCGTGACGCAGAGCAGCGTGACGCTCTCGGCCGTCTTCAGCAGCGGCAGGGCGTCGAACACCGCACGCGCACTTTCCCGCTTGCCGGACCAGGCAATGGTAATACGCTTGCCGATCTCGCCGTAGGACCCCGCATAGGGCACCACGAGCACCGGGCGTCCGCTCTCCATCACGAGGCGCTCCGGGAAATCGAACATGCCGGAGAGCTCCCATCCCGGATCGGCCTGCGAGGCCACGATGAGATCCGAGGCGCGCGCGTGCTCGAGCACCGCCCCCGGCAGATCGACATTATTGAGCTTCAGCTCGCGCCATTCGGCGACGAACGCCCGATTGGCCGACGTGGTCTCGAAGATCGCCCGGGCTTCGGCGGTGCGCGCCTCGTCGGCCGCGATGATCTCGTCGACATCGGACGGCGTGACGATGGGCGAGGCGAACGTGAAGGCTGGCGTTGCGTCGAGACCGATGAGGTGCCCCTGGAAGCGCTCGGCGAGCCGTCCAGCAATGCTCAGCAGGACATCCGCGCGTTGCGGGTTTGAAAGCTGCGTGACGATGGTCTTCCAAGTCATGGGGCCGACCTTTCTGCTGGCTGGGGCGCGCCTCCGACGCTTCAGGCAGCATCGGACGGCCAATGGCGGCGTGCCTTGATACGTATCAAGGCAATCCGGCATCGGCATATATGTGCTGAACAGCGAAGCAGGCCCGCGGGTTCCGCGCGGCGCTCAGGCCCGGAAGTGCTTGGAGAGCTTCAGGCCCTGGGCCTGGTAGTGGGAGCCGAGGTCGGTGCCGTAGAGCACGCTCGGCACGGACACCATGCGCTCATAGATGAGGCGGCCGATGATCTGGCCGTCCTCGAGCACGAACGGCACTTTATGGCTGCGCACCTCGAGCACGACGCGCGCGCCGGAGCCGCCTGCCGGCGCATGCCCGAAACCCGGGTCCATGAACCCCGCATAGTGCACGCGGAACTCGCCGACGAGCGGGTTGAACGGCATCATCTCCGCCGCGTGCGTCGGCGGCACGTGCACGGCCTCCTTGGAGGCCAGAATGTAGAACTGATCGGGATCGAGGATGAGGCGCTTGTCGCCGACGACGATCGGCTCCCAATAGTCGGCGAGTTTGCAGGAGCCCGGCGCATCGACATCGACGAGACCCGTATGCCGGCGCGCGCGATAGCCGACGAGGCCCTTGCCGTCACCGATGAGATCGACGGAGAGCGCGATGCCGTCCCTGACGTCCGCCGCCGCGCCGCCGCGCACGAGCGTGACCTTCTTGTGCAGCGCCTGCAGCGCATCGTCCGTCTCGACGGGATCGCCGATGCGGAAGCGGATCTGGCTCAGCATGGAACCGCGCCGCACGACCACGGGAAAAGTCTGCGGGCAGATCTCGGCATAGAGGCGCCCGGAGTAGCCTGCAGGGATCGTGTCGAAGGACGAGACGCCGTCGGCGATCACGCGCGTGAAGACGTCGAGACGCCCGGTGGAGCTTTTCGGGTTGGCGGCGGCCGCGACGTCCGCCGGCAGGGCGAGCTGCTCCTGGAGAGGCACCACGTAGACGCAGCCGGTCTCGAGGACGGCGCCGGCGCTGAGATCAATCGTATGCAGCGCCAATTCCTTGAGGCGGTCCATGACGCCGATGCCGGCGCCCCCGCCAGCGGGCAGAAAACTCGCTCGCACGCGATAAGCCACGCCATCCAGCCTGAGATCGAGGCTCGCCGGCTGGATTTGCGTCGGCTCGAAGGCGCGATCGGCGCTGATCGCGCCCGAGACCACGAGCGCCCGAATATCCTGGATCGGCAGAATGCCTGTCCGCTGGCTCGGCTTGGCGCGCGCTTTCGGCATAGGAGCTCCCTCATCCCTGAGACCCGCGCATAGCCTATCCACCCATTGACGCCAAGCCTGCCGATAAGTTATTCGAGCATCCAGACGTCGTGGTGATTTGGCCGGCCGGCTTGCAGCCACGTAAAACAACTCGCTAAAAGGGCCGTGCGGAACCGGTTTCCTGGTCGCGCCCGGCACATACGGGTGACCACGAGGCCGGTTTTAGTTTTCTTGGGGGCGCCGCGTGTGTCCCGCCGACAGGAGACCCGCAGATGGCAGAGCCGACACCCCCGCCCATTCCCGCCGACTGGCAGCCCGAGACCGTCCTCGTCCACGGCGGCACGACGCGCACGCCGTTCGGCGAGACCTCCGAGGCGCTCTACCTCACACAGAGCTACATCTATGCGACGGCCGAGCAGGCCGAGGCGCGCTTCAAGGACGAGGAGCCGGGTTTCATCTACTCGCGCTTCTCGAACCCGACGACCGCCATGCTCGAAGAGCGCATCCGCCTGCTCGAAGGCGCGGAAGCAGCACGCGCCACGGCAACCGGCATGGCTGCCGTTACCGCCGCGCTGCTGAGCTACCTCAGTGCCGGCGATCATGTCGTCGCGGCGAAGGCGCTCTTCGGCTCGTGCCGGTATGTCGTGGAGGAGCTTTGTCCGCGCTTCGGCATTTCGTGCACGCTCGTCGACGGCACGGATCTCGCCGCGTGGGAGAAAGCCATCACGCCGAAAACCAAGGCCGTGTTTTTCGAGACACCCGCCAATCCGACGCTCGATCTCGTCGATATCCGCGCGGTCTCGGACCTCGCGCATGCAGTCGGCGCACTCGTCTTCGTCGACAATGTCTTTGCGACACCGCTGCTGCAGAAGCCGCTCGCGCTCGGCGCCGACGTCGTCGTCTACTCGGCGACGAAGCACATCGACGGCCAGGGCCGCTGCCTCGGCGGGCTCATTCTCTGCTCGGCGAAGTTCCTGAAGGATTACCTGCAGGTCTTCCTGCGCCAGACGGGTCCGTCCATCAGCCCGTTCAATGCCTGGGTACTGCTGAAGAGCCTGGAGACGCTGCCCGTTCGCGTGCGTGCGCAGTGCGCGGCCGCGGCCGAGATCGCGACGGCACTCGAAGGCAAGTCAGGCATCTCACGCGTCCTCTACTGCGGCAGCCCGAAGCATCCGCAGGCCGAGCTTGCCAGGAGGCAGATGTCGGGCGGCGGCCAGATCGTGACCTTCGATGTCGAAGGCGGCAAGGCGGCAGCATTCCGCTTCCTCAATGCCCTCAGGATCATCAAGATCTCGAACAATCTCGGCGATACCAAGAGCATCGTCACGCATCCCGCAACCACGACGCACCAGCGTCTCAAGCCCGAGGCACGCGCCGAGCTGAAGATCACCGACGGTATGATCCGCCTTTCCGTCGGCCTCGAAGCGCCGGCCGATCTCATCGCGGACCTCGATCGTGGTCTGGCAGCCATGCGGCAGGGCTGAACAGGCCCTGCAGCGGTGGACAATGCGGCGCGGGTCTGGTCGAATATGACCGGACAAAAGCCATTCACGAAATCCAGGAAAAGCCCATGAATGCGATCGATCCGCCGGCAACGGCGCAAGCCCTCGCGCTTGCCGCCCGCTACGGCACCGAGCCCAAGCCGGGCAAGCTCCCCTGGAATGACGTCATCGCAAGCCTGATGAGCCATCGCTCCGTGCGCGGCTATCGCACGGATCCCGCACCCGACGGCACGCTCGAAATCCTGATCGCCGCCGCGCAGTCCGCCGCGACGAGCTCGAACCTGCAGACGTGGTCCGTGATGGCGGTCACCGATCCCGAGAAGCGCAAGGTGCTCGCCGAGGTCGCGAACGGGCAGAAGCACATCATCGACTGCCCCATCTTCCTTGTCTTCATGGCAGATCTCTCGCGCAACGAGCGCCTCGGCAAGGCCGAGGGCAAGACGCTCGAAGTCATGCCTTATCTCGATGCCTTCCTCGTCGCCTCGATCGACGCGGCCATGGCGGCGCAGAACGCGGTCATCGCGGCGGAGTCGCTTGGCCTTTCGACGGTCTACATCGGCGCGCTGCGCAACAACGTGACACGCGTCGCCGAACTGCTGGAAATGCCGTCCGGTGCGGGTCCCGTGTTCGGTCTTTGCATCGGCTATGCGAAACCCGATGCTGCCGGCGAGGTGAAGCCGCGCCTGCCGCAGTCGGTCGTGCTCCATCATGACCGCTACTCGACCGACGGCGAGGACGAAGGCCGCGCCGCCTACGACGAGCGGCTCGAAGCCTTCTCGCGCCGTCACGAGATGGCTGCCTACACATGGACCCAGCGCGTCATCAACCGCATGGCCAAGCTCAATGCACTCACGGGCCGCGACCGCATGAAGGACGCCTTCAAGGCTCTCGGCTTTCCCATGCGCTGAGGCGGATCCGAAGGCCGGCCAACGGCTGACAGATCCATGCGGGGGCACGCCCCATGACCACCACGACCGGGTACGATGTGCCGGCGATCGAATTGACGGTCGCCCGGCGCCAGCTTGTGCTGTTCGTGGTGGTCCTGAGCTCGGCCGTGTACAATGCCGCGACCTTCACGGCGACGGCCATCCTGCCACAGATGCAGGGCGCGATGGCCGCGACGCAGGACGAAATCTCCTGGACCGTCACGTTCAACATTCTCGCCACGGCCGTCGTCACGCCGATGACGGGCTGGCTCGTCGCCTCGTTCGGGCGGCGCAACGTGATGGTGTGCAGCCTCGCGGGCTTCACCATCGCGTCGCTGCTCTGCGGGCTGGCGCGCGGCCTCGATGATCTCGTGCTCTGGCGGGTACTGCAGGGGGCCGCCGGCGCGCCGCTGCTGCCGCTCGGCCAGACGCTGATCCTCGACGTATTCCCGCGGCGCCAGCACGCCTGGGCGATCGCGGTCTTCGGCATGGCAAACACGGCGGGGCCGATCATCGGGCCGATGCTCGCGGGCGTGCTCTCCGACTACTACGGCTGGCGATGGGGCTTCTACATGATCGTGCCCGTGGCGCTGCTCGCGACCATCGGCACGCGCCTGATCCTGCCGCCCGACGATGCGCGCCGCCCCGTCTCGCTCGACTGGACAGGCTTTCTCTCGCTCTCGATCGCGATCGCGGCCATGCAGATGATCCTCTCGCGCGGCCAGCGCCTGGACTGGTTCGAATCGAACGAGATCATCGTCGCGACCTTCATCGGCGTCATCGCCTTCTACGTTTTCCTGGCCCACAGCCTGACGGCGCGAAATCCGTTTCTCAACCTGCGCATCCTGCTCGACCGCAATTTCACGCTCGGCCTGCTGCTCGTCGGCATGTTCGGGATGGTGAACTTCACGCCCATGGTCTTGCTGCCGCCCCTGCTCCAGTCGTATCTCGGCTATACGGACCGGCTCATCGGCATCATGGTCGGCTGGCGCGGCGTCGGCGTCGCGGCCGGATTCTTCCTCGTGATGATGATGGGACGGCTCGACCCGCGCATCACCATGCTCATCGGCTTCGGCGTGCAGATTTTTTCGGGCATGTGGCTGATGGCCATTACGCTCGATGCGGACTTCGCGACGTTTGCCCTCAATGCCTTCCTGCAGGGCACGGCCGTCGGGCTCATCTGGGCGCCGATCGCGACGACCGCCTTCTGGACACTGCCCGCGGAGAAGCGCGCGGAGGCGAGCTCCATCTTTCATCTCACGCGCAACATCGCGTCGAGCTTCTTCATCTCGATCTGCGTTGCGGAGGTCGTCCGCGCGACGGGCGCCAACTACAGCCGCCTCGTCGAGAACGTCACGCCTTATGCGCGCCAGCACGTGTTCGCGCCCGCCATGGGCGGCTGGAACATGGAAACGGTGTCGGGCCTCGCGACACTCTCGAAGGAGATCAACCGGCAGGCGGCGCTGATCGCATACACGAACGTCTTCTGCATCTACACGCTGATCTCGATGTCGGCGATCCCGCTGGCGCTGCTCGTGAAGCGGGCGCAGATGCGCTGAAGGCCGGCCAAATCATGGAGAGGCGCCTCGCCGTGGCGCTTGGCAGGCATACGGTCCGCATCCGCTGTAGACACCGAGCCGGCGCGGGCGTTTATGATCGGGCCCGCGGGGAGGCCGCATGATCCTGAACGCCGAGAACGCATGAAGCCATTCAATTCCTTCCTTGACCGCTTCGGGCGCTGGCTCGCGCGCCAGCTCGAGACCGAAACGCCGAGCGAGGCCCCGTACATCCCGGCGGACCGGCACGCGCTCAAGCGCACGCTCAGGATGGGCGACGTCCTCCTCATCGCCGGCAGCAGCACCCTCTCGACGGCCATCAAGTACCTGACGCAATCGACGTGGTCGCACGCCGTGCTCTACGTCGGCGACGTGCTCGACAAGAAGACGGAGAGCGGTGAGCCGCACGTGCTCATCGAGGTGACGGCGACGGACGGCTGCATCTCGATTCCGCTGTCGAAGTACGAGCGCTTTCACTCGCGCATCTGCCGGCCCGTCGGCCTCACCGAGAGCGATCGCGAGGCGCTCGTCGGCTTCATGATCTCGCGTCTCGGCGCGAAGTACGACATGCGCAATATCTTCGACCTCGCGCGCTACCTCATGCCGACGCCGCCGATCCCGACGCGATTTCGCCGCCGCATGATCGCGCTCGGCTCAGGCGAACCGACGCGCACCATCTGCTCGACGCTCATTGCGGAAGCCTTCGGCCGCATCGCCTACCCGATCCTGCCGCGCATCGAGCGTCTGCGGGACGAGGCAGGCGGCGTCACGCGCTTTCGCCGCCGCGAGATCCTGCACATCCGTCACCACAGTCTCTACGCGCCCGCCGATTTCGATCTCTCGCCCTACTTCGAGATCGTGAAGCCCACCATTGCCGAGGGCTTCAACTACAAGGGACTGAAGTGGGCGGACGATCCCCCCGACACCAGCGCGATCCCGCCACCGAGCCGGACGGCGCAGGCCGGCGAATAGCTTGAACATCGAGCCTCGAATGAAAGGACAGCCGCCCATGACCGCAACGCCGCCCAATGCCGCCGAGAGCGATCCCACGGAGATCGGCTGGATGACGGGCTTTCCGCCGCCGCCCGACAAGGCCATCAGGTACGCGGACGCCTCCTTCCGCAAGTTCCCTCAGCTCCGCTGGGCCTTCAGCAATTTCCGCCAGCTCATGCCGACGATCAACGTCTGGCGCGGAACCCGCCCGCCGACGGCGCTGCCCCGCGACGAGCAGCCGCTCGGCAGCGTCAAGTCGACGACCATGGACGGGCGCACGATCACGTTCGATCAGGCGCTCGCCGACACCTACGCCGACGGCATCGTCGTGCTGCATCGCGGGCGCATCGTCTTCGAGCGCTACTTCGGCGCGCTCAAGCCGCACAAGCAGCACATTGCCATGTCCGTGACGAAGTCCTTCACCGGCGTGCTCGCGGGAATGCTCGTCGCAGAAGGCAAGCTCGACCCGAATGCACCGGCGACGACGTACGTGCCGGAACTCGTGAAGAGCGGCTTTGGCGATGCGACCGTGCGGCAGGTCATGGATATGACCACGGGCCTCAAGTACACCGAGATCTATACCGATCCGAACTCCGACATCTGGGCCATGCGCCGCGCTAACGGCACCTCACCGTCCGTTCCCGGCGAGCCGGATCTGTCGCTCCTCGAATACGTCGCGACGATCCCCAAGCAGGGCGAGCACGACAAGGCCTTCGCCTACAAGACAGTCAACACCGACGCGCTCGCGTGGATCATCCGCCGCGTGTCGGGACAGTCGCTGTCGGACCTGCTCTCCGAACGCATCTGGCAGCCCATGGGTCCCGAAGAGGACGCCTTCTACATGGTCGATCGGCTCGGCATCGAGAGCGGCGGCGGCGGCCTCAACACGACGACGCGTGACCTAGCGCGCTTCGGCGAGGTCATGCGCAACCGCGGCAAGTTCAACGGCCGCCAGATCGTGCCGGCGAGCGTCGTCGACGGGATCGCCGAGGGTGGCGATCCGGCAAAGTTCGCGCCCGCCGGCTACGCGACGCTGCCCGGCTGGTCGTATCGCAATCAGTGGTGGGTGAGCCATGACCCGCACGGCGTCTACATGGCGCGCGGCATCCACGGTCAGTCGATCTACGTCGATCCCAAGGCCGAGGTCGTGATCGCGCGTTATGCCTCGCACCATGCCGCGGGCAACGTGAACAACGATCCCGTGACCCTGCCGGCCTTCGCAGCCGTCTGCCGGGCGCTCATGAGCTGACAGGCGGGGGCTAACCGGCAGGAGCCGATCGCCGGGCACTACCGCCTGGCGATCAGCCCGCCCGCGATCCCGATCGCCAGTCCGATCCCGATGCCCGCGGCGACATTGTCGAGCATGAGGCCGATCGGTACGCCGATCGCAATGCCGGCCGCGATGCCCAATCCATCCGACTTGTCCATGCCCGGAATATTGGCGCGCGCCCAGCATTTACATCCCCTGTGGCCGAGCGATCACGCTGTTGTTCTTTGCACGCGAGACGATGGACAGGCTATGCCCGGTGGCGCCCGATCGACTATGCTGGCGCCGCACATAAGGGGGCACAACGAGTTTCGCCGGGGGCGTCCACGTTGCGTAGGGCAGGTTTGTTCCGCGTCATCTTGATCGGATGCATTGCCGTGGCGGCGGCCGCCTGCGCGCGCGACGAGCGCCATGCCGTGCCGGCGAGGTTCGTATCGGAAGCCAAGGTGCCCATATCCGGTGCCATCCGCTTCTGGGGCGACGAGGTTCCCAAGGACATCATCACGTTCGTGCGGACGCACATGCCGAGCGTCCAGCGCATGGCCGCCGGTGCGAGCGTCGCGAACGGCCGGCCGCAGGTCGAGTATCTGGCGCTCTCCGGCGGCGCCGACGATGGCGCATTCGGTGCCGGCCTGCTGACCGGCTGGTCGAAACGCGGCAATCGCCCGCGCTTCGAGGTGGTAACCGGGGTCAGCGCCGGCGCGCTCATCGCGCCCTATGCCTTTCTCGGGCCGCGCTAC
>JAEWIJ010000288.1 GCA_023387235.1 Pseudomonadota bacterium | reverse complement strand
CATGGGCGGGCGCACGGCACAGGCGCGCAATGCCGAGATGCGCAAGCTGCTGACCCGCGCGATGGCGCGCGCGAGCACAGGCAAGTCGCGTCGTCCGATTGCCATGGCGCGCGCCGAGCCGGAACCTACCGCACGTCCACAGCCGCAGCGGGCCCTGCCGCAGCGCCGGCCGCAGCAGCAAGCTGCCCCACGCCTCGTGGAGCCGATCCGTCCCGCCGCACGGCCGATGCTCGCATCGAACGAGCCGCCCATCCAGATGGCGCGCGTGCGCACGGTGCCGGTCGGCGCCCTGGCGTGGTCCGACGCCGCCGCGCACACGGCCGAGCAACCTCAGCACCAGTACATGCCGCCCGATCAAGGCCGCGGCGCGCGCCCCTCGACGCTCGACGCGCAAGCCCACCGCCTCGGCAACGGCATGCCTGCGATCTACGCCTCCCAGGACCGGGGGCCGCCGAGCGCCACGGCATCCTTGCAGCCGGCCGCCGCCACGCCTTCCTATGTGGGTGCGCAATCTATCGCCCGCGGCGCGTTTGCCGTGCAGGTCGGCGCCTTCGCGTCGGCTGCCGAGGCCGAGGCGCGCCTGCACGAGGTGCGCCAAACGGCCGGCAACCTGCTGGCCACGGCCAGCGACCTCACCGAGCCGATCGCTCAGGGAGCCCGCACACTCTATCGCGCGCGCTTTGCCGGCCTCGAGGCTGGCCCGGCCGCCGCGACATGCACCGCACTTCGCCGCCAGCGTGTCGACTGCTTCGTCACCCGTCTGCACTGATTTCCGAGTCATCTCCATGTCCCCCATTGCGCCATCGCTCTCGGCAAGTCTCGTCGCGCTCCAGGCGCTGACACCGCCGTCGTCGTCCGCCGGCCCGCAGGCGGCGGCATTGGCACCGCCGCCCCCCGCACTCACGGGCGCCTCGCGCACGATGCTTGCGCCGTCGGCGGCGGATGCCGTGCTGAGCCTCAATACCTTCGCGGCGAAGGCGCCGGCCACCGCCACGGCTTCGGCGCGCGATGCCTACGCACACGAGACCATTCCGGACGAGAAGATCGACTGGCTGAACTCGCTCGGCGCCGATGCCTGGGCACCGCGGACGCCCGCCTCGCTCGACGATGCCGCCTTCGCCCGGCTGGCCATGGAGCGCATGAGCCGCAGCGGCACATCCAAGCTGCCGGGGTTCGCCGAAGCGCGCGATAACGGCACGCTCAAGATCCAGCGCGCCTCCGACCTGCCCGAGCTCGGCTACCGCTCCTATCAGATGACCCTCTACCGCGAGGGCGCCGAGTTCGGCGGTGTCGCCTTCAACACGATCAACAGCGACCGCTGGATGGCGCTGCGCCAGAGCGGCACGTTCGCCGCCACCGGCACGGTCGGCGGCAACGACTACGTCGCGACGTGGCCCCTCGCCTGGAATGACGCCACTGAACAGCGGGCAGCCTGATCCGCGCCGAATTCACACGCCGCGTTTGCCATGCCGTCATCCCGCGCTGAGCACGGCCCCTTGCCGGCATATACTTCGCGCGCTGGTTTCCAAGGAGTGACTGCAGCATGAGGGATCGCCCCACGATCGCGAGGAAGGCCGCTGCCTGCGGCACCCTTCTCACCTGTCTTCTCGCCGGAGCGAGCGCGGCGCGCGCTCAGTCCTGCGGCAATGGCCCCGAGGGCTTCGATCGCTGGCTCGGCGCCATGAAGGTGCAGGCCGCGCGGCAGGGCATCTCGCAGAGCGCGATCGACCGGTCGCTGGTCGGTGTCAGCTACGACCCGACCGTCATCCGCCTCGACCGCAATCAGCGCTCGTTCAAGCTGAGTTTCGAGCAGTTCTATGCCCGCCGGGTCGGCAGCGCGCTCATGAACCGCGCCCGCCAGCGCCTCGCGCAGCACCGGGCCACCTTCGACCGCGTCGAGCGCCAGTTCGGCGTGCCGCGCGAGATCATCGTCGCGATATGGGGCCTCGAGACGAACTTCGGCGCCGACACCTCTGGCAAATTCTCGATCGTCCGCTCGCTCGCCACGCTCGCCTACGACTGCCGACGCACAAAATTCTTCACGCCGCAGTTCCTCGACGCGATCCGCATCGTCCAGCGTGGCGACATGACGCCCGCGCAACTTCGCGGCGGCTGGGCCGGCGAGATAGGCCAGACGCAGTTCCTGCCGAGCCCCTATATCAAGTACGCCGTCGACTTCGATGGCGACGGCCGGCGCGATCTCGTCCGTTCGGTGCCGGATATCCTGGCCTCGACGGCGAGCTTCCTCAAAGGTCACGGCTGGCGCGCCGGCGGCTCGTGGGAGCCCGGCTCCGCCAACTACGCCGTCATCCGCGACTGGAATCGCGCCGAAGTCTACCAGCGCACCATCTCGGTCATGGCCTCGCGGCTCAAGTCGGGCGGCTGACCGCACGCGCTGCATGGCCGTCCGCACGAGCCAGCCTGCACACGGCGCCGGCGCATGGTATAGGTTGTCCCACGCCTGAACCCGCGACGACCGCACGCGCCCGCGCGCGCCCCGAGTGCCCTAAGCCGCCATGGACACTGCTGCCCTCGCGCACCCTGAACTGACGCCGGTGCGGCGCAATCTCATTCTCGTCATGGTCGTGCTCGCGACCACGCTCTACGGCACGACGCTGCTCGTCGTGTCGACCATCCTGCCGCAGATGCAGGGTTCGTTCGCGGCGACCGCCGACGAGATCGCCTGGGCGATGACGTTCAACATCCTCGCGACGGCCATCGTCACGCCCATGTCCGGCTGGCTCGCCGGGCGCTTCGGCACGCGCCGCGTGATGGTGTGGTCGCTCGCCGGCTTCACGGTCGCGACGTTCATGTGCGGCGCCGCCGATTCCCTCGAGAGCCTCGTGTTCTGGCGCGTTCTGCAGGGCGGTTTCGGTGCGCCCTCGACGCCGCTCACGCAGTCGATCCTGCTCACCGTCTTCCCGCGCGACCAGCAGACACGCGTCATGGGCATCTTCGGCTTCGGCGTCGTGCTCGGCCCGATCTTCGGTCCGGCGCTCGGCGGCATCATGGCCGAAAGCTACAACTGGCGTTGGGCTTTCTATGCGCTCGTGCCCGTCGGCGTCGCCGCCACGCTCGGCCTGCAGGCGGTGCTGCCGGACGACGACGAGGTCACCGACCGGCCGCTCGACTGGATCGGCTTCATCGCACTCTCGATCGCCCTCGGCGCGACACAGCTCGTGCTTGCCCGCGGCCAGCGCCTCGACTGGTTCGATTCCTACGAGATCATCATCGCGACCTTCGTCGCCATCATCGGCTTCTGGGTGTTCGTCACCCACTGCCTGACGAGCCCGCGCCCCTTCCTCGACCCACGCCTGCTGCTCGACCGGAACTACGCGCTCGGGCTGATCCTCGTCACGATCTACGGGATGCTCAACTTCACGCCCATGGTGCTGTTGCCGCCGCTGCTTACCGGGACCGCCGGCTACACCGACAGCCTTGTCGGGCTTGTCGTCGGCGCACGCGGGGTCGGCGGCTGCGTCGGATTTCTCATCGCAGGTTTCGCCGGCCGGCTCGACGGCCGCATCAGCATGATGATCGGCTTCAGTATGCTGCTCGCCGCCGGCCTCTGGCTCATGCACATCGACCTCAACGTGACGTACATGGACCTCGCCATGAACGCCGCCCTTCAGGGCCTCGCCATCGGCCTCATCTGGGTGCCGCTCACGACGGCCACGTTCGCAACGCTGCCGAGGCACCAGACCGGCGAAGCCACCGCCGTCTACCACCTGCTGCGCAACCTCGGCTCGTCGTTCTTCATCTCGGTATGCGTCGCCGAGATCGTCCGCTCGACCGGCATGAACTACGCTCACCTCACCGAGCTGCTGACGCCGTACAACAAGGTGCTCGACATGCCCGACGTGATCGGCCGCTGGGACACCGAAAGCCTCAAGGGCCTCGCCTCGCTCTCGAAGGAAATGACGCGGCAGGCGACGCTCATCGCCTACCTCAATGCCTTCGGCCTCTTCACGACCGCCTGCGCCATGACGCTCCCGCTCATCCTCTTCATGCGCGCGAAGCCGCCGAAGTAGCTCCGCCCATTCGGCAAATCAGTTTTCCCACAGCATGTGCAGCCGCGCCTCGAAGCCGTTGGCGTATGGCGCTATTGTGCCACACGCGCGCGACGACCGTCGCTGCCGCTGCGGGGAGCCACCTTTACGACCGCGATACCTCCGTGCACACACTGGCACGCAGCAGGGGGCGGATCGATTTCAGGCAGGAGTTCGGGGCATGTCGTACAGGGGAGAGGATCTGGATCTCAAGGTGCTGCCCGCACGCCCGCGCAGCATCACCGCTGTCGGCGGCGAAGAGGCGGCCCGCAAGTCCGACGCCACTCTCTGGGTGGACGAGACGGTGCTCGCCTGCTGCAACAACGCCTTCGACCTCGCGCTCGCGTACGGTGCGGGCGAGGTGCGCCTCACGCATCTCCTGCACGCACTGACCCGCGTCGAAGCCGCCGTGCGCATTCTCGAGCAGCGCGGCATCGCCGCCAACAGCCTGCGCCACGAGAGCGCCGCGCTGATCGTGAACGAGACCCCGGTCCCGCTCACGAGCGAGCGCAATCCGCCGCGCCGCTCCGTCGAGCTCGAGGATGTGCTGCGCCGTGCGTCGGATAGCGCTCGCCGCCGCGGCGGCTCTGCGGGCATCGAGGACGTGCTCCTCGCGCTCCTGTCCGGCAGCCGCACCAATCCCGCCGTCGATCTCCTGCGGCGGATCGCGCCGGACCTTCCCGTGGAAAGTGCGCTCGCAGTCGATCCGGCGGCGCGCCTCGATCATATCGAGGACACGCTGCGCGGCATCCACGCCGAGCTTGCCGGCGACCGCCGCCTCCTCTCCGATCTCGTGCGCGAGCTTCAGCGCGAGGTCGCAAGCCAGCGCGGCGACAACGCCGACCTTTCATCCGCACTGCGCGAGCGTCTCGCCGACCTCCAACGCCATCTCAGCACGACGCCCGAGATCACCGACAAGCTCAGCGCCATCGAGCAGGCCGTGCGCGGCGGCATGGGCGAGGGCGCGCGCACCTGGAGCGCCATCCACCAGCGCCTGCAGGGCATCGAGACCGCCATGCGCGACTCCGATCCCCTGGAACCGCTCACCAAGCGTCTCGCAGTGGTCGAACAGGCTTTGCAGGAACGCACCAGCGACTCGGTGCGAAGCTGGGTCGCGCTCGCCGATCGCGTGCAGTCGCTGGAGAAGCTCTATCAGGCGGGCTCGACCGAGGCCATCCGCCAGTGGAACGCGCTGTCGCAGGGCAATGCCGAGATCCTCAAGACGATCGCGCAATTCCAGGGCGGCACCATCGACGGCGGCGCGCTGAGCGAGCGGCTCGAGCTGATGGAGCGAACCGTCCGCAGCGGCCTTGGCGACACCGTGCGCTCGAACACGCTGCTCGCGGACCGCGTCGGCGTCGTCGAGCGCGTCGTCGGCACGCGCAACGACACACAGCCCGTCATGCTGCTCGACGAACGCCTGCGCGCGCTCGAAAGCGCGCTGGACGGCCGCGCTCGTGAGACCGGCGGGCGCTGGCTCGAGCTGGTCGATCGTCTCAAGAGCATCGAGGGACGCGTCAATCAGCCGCCGGCCGCGACGCCGATCCCCGTCATGCCTTCGCCGGAGGACATGGCGAAGCCTGTCGTCAGCTTGCTCACATCTGTCTCGGATGCCACCGCCCTGCGCGATGACAAGCACGCGAAGGCCATGGCCGAGATCGGCGGCCGTGTCGCCGCGCTGGAGCACGTCGTGCAGGCCAACAACGCCGCCATCGGCGCCGCCGCACGCGTCTACGACCGCAACACCGACGAGCTGCACGAGGGTTTCGTGCGCCTGAGCGAGAACCAGCACACGCTCGCCTCCACCATCGGCGACTGGCGCGACGACAGCACGACGGAGCTGCGCCGCATTGCCGGCGGCCTCGATCGTCTCAAGGCTGTCGAGGATCGGCTCGAAAGTCTGAGCCGTCACTTCGCCGGCGCGCCCGCTCACGCCGTATCCGCGGCCGCGGAAACGTACACGCCGCCGCAGCGACCAGCGCCGGCACCCAGGCCGAACGTGATCTGGACGAAGCTCGACGCCTTCCGGCGCTGGCTCTTCGGCACGGACGCCGTCCGCCGCGCCAATGCCATGGCCGACATGCGCTGGCAGCGCCTGCGCAACGACGTCCGCGCCGCGGCCGACCGTTTGCGGAAGCGGTAGTCCGAGGGGCTTTCTTCGGGCTGAGCGCTGACACGCGCGGGCCTGCGGAACCTTATAACTATGGGTGCAGGGGCGAGCCCCTGCCGCGGGAGCGAGAGGGCCGCGAAGGCCCTCACACTTGCCCTGGCGTCCGCCCCGTGCTGCTGTCGTCAAAACAATGCCACCCGGAGGACGCCGATGAATCTCTCGTACATGCTCAAGGAGCGCGCCGCGCAGGGAAAGCCCGTGCGCATCGGCCAGATCGGCGCCGGCAAGTTCGGCACCATGCATCTCGCGCAGACGCGCCTCACGACGGGCATGCATCTCATCGGTCTCGCGGACCTTTATCCGGATCGCGCGCGCAAGCGCATGATCGAAGTCGGCTGGCCCGCCGAGCAGACACAGGCTAAGTCGCTCGGCGATGCGCTCAAGTCGGGCGCGACGTGCGTCACCGACGATGCCATGTCGCTCATCACGTGCCCCGACATCGACGTCATCGTCGAGGCGACCGGCGATCCCGCAACCGGCATCAAGCTCTGCCTCGCGGCCATCGAGCACGGCAAGCATATCGTGATGGTCAACGTCGAAGCCGACAGCGTCGCGGGTCCATTGCTCGCGCAAAAGGCGCGGGCGGCCGGCGTCGTCTATTCACTCGCCTGGGGCGATCAGCCCGCGCTCGTCTGCGAGCACGTGGACTGGGCGCGTGCGTGCGGTTTCGAGGTCGTCGCGGCCGGCAAGGGCACGCGCTATCACCCGACCTATCACCAGTCGAACCCGGACACGATCTGGAGCATTCTCGAGACCTACATGCACATCGAGAACCGCGCCCACATCAATCCGAAGATGTTCAACTCGTTTGTCGATGGCACCAAGTCCGGCATCGAGATGACCGCCATCTGCAATGCCACCGGCCTCGTCCCGCAGACCGATGGTCTCGCATTTCCGCCAGCTTCGCGCTTCGAGCTCGCCGAGGTGTGCAAGCCGCGCAGCGACGGCGGCACGCTCGAGAAGAAGGGCGTCACCGAAGTCGTCTCGTCCGTCACGCGCGATCACCAGAACGTCCCGCACAATCTCCTCATGGGCACGTACGTCGTCATCACGTCGGAGAGCGCCTACACGCGGGAATGCTTCAAGGAGTATTCCATGCTGCCCGACAAGAGCGGCAAGTACGCCTCGCTCTATCGCCCAACGCACATGATCGGCCTGGAGCTGGGATTGTCGATCGCCTCGGCCGCGCTGCGCAAGGAGCCGACCGGCACGCCGATCTGCTTCAACTCGGATGTCGCCGCGACGGCGAAGCAAGATCTCAAGAAGGGCGAGATTCTCGACGGCGAAGGCGGCTTCTGCGTCTGGGGCAAGCAGACGCCGGCCGAGATGTCGCTGAAGGAGGGTTACCTGCCGCTCGGTCTTGCGCACAACGTGGCCCTGAAGCGGGACATCAAGACGGGCGAGCGCCTGAGGTGGGACGACGTCACCTACGACGCCACCGACAACGCCGTAAAGGTGCGGCGTGAGATGGAGGCGGTGTTTGGGCGGCGGAATGTGGGGTAGCGTTCGCTGAGCGCTGATCGGCTATCCCCTCTCCCCGTGCTTACGGGGAGAGGGCTAGGGTGAGGGGCGGCGGCAGACGCCAAGGCGTCAACAAGCTCCCGCCCCTCATCCCGGCCTTCTCCCCGTAAACACGGGGAGAAGGGGAAGAGGGCGCTACACGCGTTCATCCGCGCAACTCACATCCCCGGACGGCCCGTCTTGCGTGGACGGCCGCGACGGCCCTTCTTCTCGGATTTCGTCGGTACGTCGACCGTGCGCGTCGGCTTCTGCGGTGGCGTTCCGCCGACCGGCACTTCCGTGCGGCCGACCGTCATCTCGTCGAGCGTCGGCTTCCGCACGCGCGAGGTCGACTGCGCGTAGGTGGGCTGTACGGGTTCATACGCATCGTTGATGCGCGACTGTCCCCTCTCCCCGCCTGCGGGGAGAGGGCTAGGGTGAGGGGCGGCGTCGGATGCTGCGGCTTGCGGCCGCCCCTCATCCCGGCCTTCTCCCCGTGAAGAACGGAGAGAAGGGGAAGTAAGGACATTCGCCGCCGCGCCGTACTTGCGCGTGCCTTTGAAACTCCCCGCACGATCCTCGACATCTGACTGGCGCGCGAGCGGATCATCCGAGATCGCAAGCTCCGTCTCGCGCAGGCGCTTGACCTCGTCGCGGAGCCGCGCGGCTTCCTCGAACTCGAGATCGGCGGCCGCATCGCGCATGCGCCGCTCCATGTCCTCGATGACCTTCGCGAGGTTGTGACCGACGAGCGGCTGATCGGCGAGGCCGAGATCGACCGTCACGTGATCCTGCTCGTAGACCGACGCCATCGCATCGCCGATGGACTTGCGCACACTTTCGGGCGTGATGCCGTTCGCGGTATTCCACGCCATCTGCTTCTCGCGGCGGCGATCGGTCTCGCTCATCGCGCGATCCATCGAGCCGGTGATCTGATCGGCGTAGAGGATCACCTTGCCGTCGACGTTGCGCGCCGCGCGGCCGATCGTCTGAATGAGCGATGTCTCCGAGCGCAGGAAACCTTCCTTGTCGGCATCGAGGATCGCCACGAGCCCACACTCGGGAATGTCGAGGCCCTCGCGCAGCAGGTTGATGCCGATCAGCACGTCGAACGCGCCGAGCCGCAGGTCGCGGATGATCTCGATGCGCTCCAGCGTCTCGATGTCCGAGTGCATGTAGCGCACGCGAATGCCGTTCTCGTGCATGTACTCGGTGAGATCCTCGGCCATGCGCTTCGTCAGCACCGTCACGAGCGTGCGATAGCCCTTTCGCGTCACCTGATGCACTTCATCGAGCAGATCGTCGACCTGCGACTTCGCGGGTCGCACCTCGACCACCGGATCGACGAGGCCCGTCGGGCGGATCACCTGCTCGACAAACGTGCCGCCGGACTGCTCCATCTCCCAGCCGCCGGGCGTCGCCGAAACGTACGCCGTCTGCGGCCGCATGGCGTCCCACTCCTCGAAGCGTAATGGGCGATTGTCCATGCACGAGGGCAGGCGGAAACCGAACTCGGCGAGCGTCGCCTTGCGCCGGTAGTCGCCACGGAACATGCCGCCGATCTGCGGCACCGTCACGTGGCTCTCGTCCACGAACACGAGCGCGTTGTCCGGCAGGTACTCGAACAATGTCGGCGGCGGCTCGCCAGGATTGCGCCCAGTGAGATAGCGCGAGTAGTTCTCGATGCCCGCGCACGAGCCCGTCGCTTCCATCATCTCGATGTCGAACAGCGTGCGCTGCTCGAGCCGCTGTGCTTCGAGAAGCTTACCGGCGGCATACAGCTCTTCGAGACGCTGCTTCAGCTCGATCTTGATGGCGCCCACCGCCTGCTGCAGCGTCGGCTTCGGCGTGACGTAGTGCGAGTTCGCGTAGACCTTCACGAGCTTGAGATCATCGGACTTCTGACCCGTCAGCGG
>JAEWIJ010000200.1 GCA_023387235.1 Pseudomonadota bacterium | reverse complement strand
CACCCCGTTCTTACGGGGAGAGGGTTAGGGTGAGGGGCGGCGGCACACGCCAACGTCAGCATTTGGCGCCGCCCCTCATCCCGACCTTCTCCCCGTGAAGGACGGGGAGAAGGGGAAGCGGAGCGCGCGGCACGCGATTACTCTGGCCGCCGCGGGCATAGCACCACGGCTTGGTTGCGAAGCACCTCTTCCCAGCAGCCCGCGGCAAACAAACTAACGAAGCCGCGCGTTGATCGCTTCGAGCGCTTTCGATCCGGGGCAGAGCTCGCTCATCGCAATGCCGTTGAGCGGCCGCTCGTCCGTGCCGAGCACGTCGTGCAGATCCTGCTGGTTCTCATTCACGTAGAGGAGCCCGGTGACAATCGTGTCCTTGGCCGCGTTCGTGCGGATGGTGTGGATGGCCATATCGGCATCGCGCGGATCGTGGCCCTCGCCGATCTTGTAGAGCATGAGCTGCGAGCCGTCGTGCAGCTCAACGGCGGTGGAGGTGCCCTCGTCGTACTCCGCCGTGATCTCCTCCTTGGGCTCGACGTAATCGAGTTTGTTCTCGGAGGCCATGTTGTGCATTCGCACGTACTCGTAGCTCTTCGTCGAGGCCGGATGGTTGTTGAAGGTCACGCACGGGCTGATCACATCGATGAAGGCAAAGCCCTTGTAGCTGATCGCGGCCTGGATGAGTGGCAGAAGCTGGCGCTTGTCGCCGGAGAACGAGCGCGCAACGAAGCCCGCACCGAGCTGGATGGCCATCTGACAGAGGTCGATTGCGTCGAACGGATTTGCCTCGCCCTTCTTGGATGGCGAGTTCTTGTCGTTCGTCGCCGAGAACTGTCCCTTCGTGAGGCCGTAGCAGCCGTTGTTCATGACGATGTAGGACATGTTCAGCTTGCGGCGCACGGCATGACAGAACTGGCCGAGACCGATCGAGGCCGTATCGCCGTCGCCGGATACGCCGATGTAGACGAGATCGCGGTTGGCCATGTTGGCGCCCGTTGTCACCGACGGCATGCGCCCGTGCACCGAGTTGAAACCGTGGCTGCGCGAGAGGAAATACGTCGGTGCCTTCGACGAGCAGCCGATGCCCGACACCTTCGCGATGCGGTGCGCGGGAAGGTCCATCTCGTAGCAGGCTTCGATGATCGCGGCCGTGATTGAGTCATGCCCGCAGCCGGCGCACAGCGTCGACATGGATCCTTCGTAGTCGCGCCGCGTGAGGCCTAGCGCATTGCGCGGAAGGGCAGGGTGGTGGGCAGAGGGTTTGGCGATATAGCTCATGGCTGTGTCGATCCTGCTATTCGGCGGCCGCAGCTTTTTCCGGATGGAGATGCGCGAGCGCGGCCTTGCGCACGAAGGCGGCCGTGGTCGGCATTCCGTCGTAGCTCAGCATGGGAATGAGCTTCGTCGCCGGAATGTCGGCTTCGGTGATGAGCAGCGAGCGCATCTGCGCGTCGCGGTTCTGCTCGAGCACGAAGATCTGGTCGTGCGCGGCGCAGAAGGCTTTCACGTCCTCGTTGAAGGGGAAAGCCTTGAGCCGCATGGCGTTCAGGCGGACGCCGGCGCGCTCCAACTCGTCGAGACCTTCGAGCACGGCGGGGCGCGTCGCGCCGAAGTAGATAATGCCGGTTTTGCCGTTCTTGTCGCGGATGTCGATCTCGGGCTTCGGCACGACCGTCGCGGCCGTGTCGAACTTGCGCCGGATGCGATCGATGACGCGCTGGTGGACGCGGCCGTCCTCGGTGTAGCGCGCATATTCGTCGTGACTCGTGCCGCGCGTGAAGAACGAACCCATGGAGGGATGCGTGCCCGGCAGCGTGCGATAGGGGATCGCGTCACCATCGACGTCGAGATAGCGGCCCCAGGGCTTGCCCTTGACCGTCTTGAAGGCTTCGAGCTGCTCGGCGGAGAGCACCTTGCCGCGGCTCTGCTCCCGCGCGTCGTCCCACGTGAAGGGATCGGTCATCCAGTCGTTCATGCCGATGTCGAGATCGGACATGACCATGATGGGTGTCTGCAGCAGCTCGGCGAGATCGAAGGCCTCGGCACCCATGGAGAAGACCTCGGTCGGGTCCGAGGGGAACAGCAGCACGTGTTTCGTGTCGCCGTGACTCGCGTAGGCGCAGGAGATGATGTCCGGCTGGCCGGTGCGCGTCGGCATGCCCGTCGAGGGTCCGCCGCGCTGGATATTGAAGAGCACGACCGGCACCTCGGCGAAGTAGGCGAGACCGAGGAACTCGCTCATGAGCGAGATGCCGGGACCCGAAGTCGCGGTGAAAGAGCGCGCCCCATTCCAGCCGCCGCCGATCGCGACGCCGATGGCGGCAAGCTCGTCCTCCGCCTGCACGATGCCGTAGAGGCGCTTGCCTTCCTTGGTCACGCGAAGACGCCGCGCATACTTCTCGTAAGCCTCGGCAAGCGACGTCGAGGGCGTGATCGGATACCACGCGCAGACGGTGGCGCCGCCATAGACAGCCGCGAGGCCGCCGGCGTCATTGCCCGTCACCATGATCTTGCCCTTGGCGCCTTCGGCCGGGCGCGCATGGATCGGCAGCGGACAGGAGAAATGCTCGCGCGCGTAGTAGCGACCGAGCTGCACGGCCTGCAGGTTGGCCGTCATGAGTTTTTCTTTGCCCTTGAGCTGATCGGAGATCACACCCTTGAGGGCTTCGATGTCCATGGACAGCAATTCGACGAGCGCGCCGACATAGACCATGTTCTTGAAGAGCTGGCGCTGGCGCGCATCCGTCCACTGCTTGGCGCAGATCTGCGCGATCGGGATCGGCAACAGCGTGATGTCGTCGCGCGGCCAGATGCGCGGCATGGAGCTGTCATAGAGCAGATAGCCGCCCGGCACGACCTCGGCGAGGTCCTCGGCGTAAGTCTGCGGGTTCATGGCGACCATGAAATCGATGCCGTCGCGCCGCGCGAGATATCCCGCTTCGGAGACGCGCACCTCGTACCACGTCGGCAGGCCCTGGATATTCGAGGGAAATATGTTCTTCGGGCTGACCGGAATGCCCATCCGAAATAGCGTCTTTGCGACCATCGTGTTGGCGGACGCGGAGCCCGATCCGTTGACGGTGGCGAACTTGATGACGAAATCGTTGATCCCGCTCATGGCGTCGTCGTTGTCCTCATTCCAGCAGGGCGGCCGCCGCGATTATCCTTCGTCAGATGCGGGCCGGCCCTTCCTCCCGTTGGGTTGGCAGTTCAAGCACTGAGATAAGCATTGTGATGGCCGAGGCAGGCCGAGCCGGCCTGCGCTTCCGCGTACGCGAATTTCTGCATGTCCCAGGCGCCGGTCGGACAGCGCTCCGCACAGAGGCCGCAGTGCAGACAGACGTCCTCGTCCTTGGCCATGATGCGGCCGGTCTTCAGCGGCGCCGAGACGTAGAGGTCCTGCGACTTGTTGAGTGCCGGCACGCGCAGTTCCATGCGCAGGTCCGCCTCGTCATCGTTCTCGGTGAAGTTGATGCAGTCGACGGGGCAGATATCCATGCAGGCATCGCACTCGATGCACAGCGTGTCGGTGAAGACGGTCTGCACATCGCAGTTGAGGCAGCGCTCGACTTCACGCGCCGCGATCTTGTCGTCGAAGCCGAGCTCGACTTCGAGCTTGAGGTTCTTGAGCGAGGCTTCGAGCGCGGCATGCGGCACGGCCTGGCGGTTCTGCGGATCGTAGTTGTTCGAGTACGACCACTCGTGAATGCCCATCTTCTGGCTGACGAGTGTGTGGCCGGGCTTCGGCCGGTCGACGAGGCTCTTGCCATGGCAGTAGGCGTCGATCGAGATCGCGGCCTGATGGCCATGCGAGACGGCCCAGATGATGTTCTCCGGGCCCCAGGCAGCATCGCCGCCGAAGAACACGCCGGGGATCGAGCTCATGAACGTCCGGCGATCGACGGCGGGCTGACCCCATTCGTTGAAGGTCATGCCGATGTCGCGCTCGATCCAGGGGAATGCATTGTCCTGGCCGATCGCCATCAGCACGTCGTCGCAGTCGATGGTGACGAGTTCGCCGGAAGCTTCGAGCTTCGGGCGCCCTTTGCCATCGATGCCCGTCTCGATCATCTTCTCGAACGTCACGCCGACGAGCTTGCCATCCTTCACGACGAAGGCTTTGGGGGAATGATTGTCGAGGATCGGAATGCCCTCGTGGAGCGCGTCCTTGATCTCCCAGTCGGAGGCCTTCATCACCTTGCGGGGTGAGCGCACCGTGACTGTCACGGCTTCGGCGCCGAGGCGCAGTGCCGTGCGGCAGCAATCCATGGCCGTGTTGCCGCCGCCGATGACCACGACGCGACGGCCGATCTTCTCGACATGCCCGAAGGCGACGGAGGTCAGCCAGTCGATGCCGATGTGAATGTTGGCCGCCGCTTCCTTGCGGCCGGTGAGTTCGAGATCCTTGCCCTTTGGCGCGCCCGTGCCGACGAAAATGGCGTCATAACCCTCGCCGAGCAAAGCCTTCATGCTCGTGATCTCGGCACCGAAGCGCGCTTCGACGCCGAAGTCGAGAATGCGGCCCACTTCCTCGTCGAGCACGCTCGCGGGGAGCCGGAACGAGGGGATGTTCGTGCGCATGAGCCCGCCCGGCACCGGGTCGCGCTCGAAGAGCGTGACGTCGTAGCCGAGCGGCATGAGATCGCGTGCGACGGCGAGGGAGGCGGGACCGGCACCGATGAGGGCGACGCGCTTACCGTTCTTCTCGGTCGGGATTTGCGGGAGCAGGCCGTCGATCTCGCCCTTGTAGTCGGCGGCGACGCGCTTCAGGCGGCAGATAGCGACCGGCTCGGCGTTCTTCTTGGAGGGATCCTTGGCGTTGCCTTCATCGCCGACCTGGATGCGGCCGCGCCGGCAGGCGGGCTCGCAAGGGCGATCGCAGACCCGGCCGAGAATGCCGGGGAAGACGTTCGACTCCCAATTCAGCATATAGGCCGCTGAATAGCGGCCCTGGGCAATCAAGCGGATGTATTCGGGGACGGGGGTATGCGTCGGGCAGGCCCATTGGCAGTCGACGACTTTGTGGAAGTATTGCGGGTCCGAAATGTCAGTTGGGGGCGTACGGCCTCGCTTGCGTGCTCGGGCCGCGATCTCACTCGCCTGCATTGCGCCTGCTTCCCTGGCTCGTTTCTGTGCCGGGGAGCTTATCCTTGCCAAACGATAGCGATGGCAGCTTGCGCGCCATGGCCCCATCACAAGGAGTATCGCCCCAGCCCCTGGCAGCGGCCCCGTTCGAAGCAGGGCCTGCAACTTAGACTCTCTATAGCGTCTGCCAGCAGTGTTGGCCACACGGCTTCACGCATTGCTGATGGGAATGATTTACGCGGCATGCAAAACGGCCCCACCTAACCTTGAGGCGGAGCCGTCATGTCTCGGATTATCTCAGCGGATGTGCGCTGCAGCGCACAAATTCTCAGAAGAGGCCTTCGAACTTCTTCTTGAAGCGCGAGACGCGGCCGCCGCGGTCCATGAGCTGCTGGTTGCCGCCGGTCCAGGCCGGATGCGTGCTCGGATCGATGTCGAGCTGCAGCGTGTCGCCTTCCTTCCCGTAGGTGGAATAGGTCTGGTACGTCGTACCATTGGGCAGCGCCACGGTGATCATGTGGTAGTCGGGGTGGAAGTCTTCGACGTTCTTCATGGCAGGTCTCTCGCGGCCGATCACGATCGCCAGGGCGTTGGCACGACAATGCGGCCAGCAGCGGCGATCGCAGGTGAATGAGTTGGCCGCTCTATACAGGAGGCGGGGAAAGGGGGCAAGCGGAAGCCTGGTCCTGATACGACATGGCCACGCTAAGCAGAGACAACGTGAACAGTGTGCTCAAAAAGCCGCTGCAGGCCGACGAGTCGTCTGGAGATGGAGGGTAGGCACTTGTGCCGGACGGTGCTCTAGCCCGACAGATGACCATCGGGACTCTCGCCGGCCATGCACTGGCGCCTTGCGGGACGGCAGGGGGCACCAGCCCTATTTGACGTGAATATTTCTAGCAATCGGAGAGAAATGGATGGGTGAGATTATTGGAACTAACGATCCAGATACTCTGGATGGAACCGCGGGCGATGATGAGATTTTTGGCCTTGATGGCAATGACACTTTGAATGGTGGGGCTGGAGCTGACGTTCTTTGGGGCGGCGCTGGGAATGACATACTGGATGGTGGCGCTGGCGGGGACTCAATCAA
>JAEWIJ010000198.1 GCA_023387235.1 Pseudomonadota bacterium | reverse complement strand
CAGCGCGGCGAGCGCGATGACCCGCGAGACCTCGATCTGGCTCCTGAGGTTCAGCCAGTCGTGCCACGTGAGATTGAAAGCGCGGTTGCGGTCGGAAATGCCGGATGAGAGAAGCTCGGCTTCCATTTCGTCGAGCTGCGCGAGGCCCTTCTTCAAGCCGGTCTCATCGCGGATGATGCCGACATTGTCCCACATGCGGTTGAGCAGGTTCTCGCGGATCACGTTGATGTCGCCGCGCGCCTTCGAGAAGGGATGCAGCGTGCGTGCGATCTCGGCTTCGATCATGGCCTCGTCGGGCGGACGATGGTCGGGGTTCTTGGCGATCCAGCCCGGCATCACGTCGCCGGCAATGCCGCCGAAGACGGTCGAGTTGGCGACGCCGTTGCCGCCGAGGCGGTTGGCGCCGTGGATGCCGCCGGCATCCTCGCCCGCGACGAAAAGGCCGGGCAGCTCCGACTTCGTGTCGACGTCGCAGAGAATGCCGCCCATGAGATAGTGCGCCGTCGGTACGACCTCGACGAGGCCGCCTGCGAGATCGAAGCCGCAATCGGCGCAGCGCTCGACCATGCCCTTGAACTGCTTCGCGACCTTCTCGCGGCCGAGATGGCCCATGGCGATGTACAACCCGCCATTGGGCGTCGTGCGCCCGGCCTGCATCTCGCGGTACATGGACTGCGAGACGAGATCGCGCGTCGCGCGCTCGCCGCGCGGGTCGTAGTTGAACATGAAACGCTGCTCATTGCCGTCGAGCAGATAGCCGCCGGCGCCGCGCAGGCCTTCCTCGATGATCGTGCCGGTCATGCGAGTTTCCTTGCCCGCGAGCACGCCAGTCGGATGGAACTGCACCATCTCCATGTCGCGCAAGCCGAGGCCCAAGCGCAGACCCATGGCAATGCCGTCCATGCTCTTGTCGCCGGAGGGCGTGTGATAGAGGTACATGGTCGGCCCGCCGCCCGTGCCGAGCAGCACGGCCTTGGCCTCGATGAAACGGAAGTTGCCGGTGCGCACGTCGACCATGAGCGCACCCGAAAGGGCCGAGCCATCCTTGGTCGGGATGAGGGCAACCGCGCGATGCTCCTCGAGGCGGCGGATCGGGCGCTTCCAGACCTGCTCCATGAGCCGGTTGATGATCTCGATGCCGGTGAGATCGCCCTTGTGCACAGTGCGGTCGAAGGTCTGGCCGGCAAAGGCTTTGCCGTGCAGGCTGCCGTCCGCATTACGATCGAAGAAGCAGCCGACCTCGTTCTCGAGCTCGCGCACGCGCTCGACGGCCGTCTCGACGAGGCGCCACGCCAGCTCCTGATTGGGGAGCCACTTGCCGCCCTCGATGGTGTCCATGAAATGGCGCTCGACGCTGTCGCCCGGGATGAGCGAGACGTTGTAGCCACCCTGCACCATGCGCGTGCAGCCGGACTTGCCGACGAGGCCCTTGGTTGCGACGACGATGTCGAGGTCGGGGTTCGCCTGATAGGCATGGAGCGCGGCGAACAAGCCGGCGCCGCCGGAGCCCAGGATCAGAATGTCGCACTTCAGGCGTTCGAGCATCGGGTCGTTTCCATATTCGAGCGTGGACGCGCGGCCGGTCGGCGTTGTGCGCCAGGATGTTCCTTAGAACGATGTCAGCCTTTGGGCCAGGGGGAAGGCCCCCGCTCCGTGCCGGGCGCCATGTCCGGGGAGCGGAACTCATTGGTCCGAAAAACGCAGCGCAATACAAGCCAGTTACAGGGCCTGCTCAATGCGCCGCTTCCCAGTTCGCGGCCGCCTTGGCATCGACGTGGATCGGCACCGAGAACTTCACGGCCGGCTCGGCAGCGCCCTCCATGATACGCTGCACGAGCGGGAGCGCCTTCTCGACCTCGCTCTCGCGCGCCTCGAAGATCAGCTCGTCGTGGACTTGCAGCAGCATGGTCGTGTGATCGAGGCCGGCGCTCGCGAGCGCGTCCGGCATCCGGATCATGGCGCGGCGGATGATGTCGGCCGCCGAGCCTTGGATGGGTGCGTTGATCGCCGCCCGCTCCAGGAAGCCGCGCATGGAAGGGTTCTTCGTATTGATCTCGGGATAGTGGATGCGCCGTCCGAAAACCGTCTCCACATAGCCGCGCTCGCGAGCGAACTGCTTGGTGCGCTCCATGTAGTCGCGGATGCCGGGAAAGCGCTGGAAGTAGGTGGCGATGTAGTCGCCGGCTTCCTGCCGCGAAATGCCGAGCTGGTTCGCGAGACCGAAGGCGGAAATGCCGTAGATGATGCCGAAGTTGATCGCCTTGGCGCGCCGCCGCGTCTCGGCCGGCATGTCCTTGACCGGTACACCGAACATCTCCGATGCCGTCATGGCATGAATGTCGAGGCCGTCGGCGAAGGCCTTCTTGAGTTGCGGGATGTCGGCGATGTGCGCGAGCACGCGCAGCTCGATCTGGCTGTAGTCGGCCGAGATCAGTTTGGCGCCGTTCTCGGCGATGAAGGCCGTACGGATCTCGCGGCCTTCCTTCGTGCGCGCTGGGATGTTCTGCAGATTCGGATCGGTCGAGGCGAGGCGGCCCGTTGTCGTCGCGGCAAGCGCGTAGCTCGTGTGAATGCGCGCCGTCTCGGGGTGAATGTGCAGCGGCAGCGCGTCCGTGTACGTGCTCTTGAGCTTGGTGAGCTGGCGCCATTCGAGCATGGTGTTGATGAGCTTGCGCGCGTCGGGTGGCAGCTCCTCGTTGGCGGCGAGATCGTCGAGCAGGCCGGCGCGCGTCTCCCACTGGCCGGACTTCGTACGCTTGCCGCCCGGCAGCTTGAGCTGATCGAACAGCAGCTCGCCGAGCTGGCGCGGACTGCCGAGATTGAAACGGCGGCCGACCAAGGCGAACACCTCGTCCTCGAGGCGCGCGATGCCCTGCGTGAACGTCGAGGAGAGGCGCGAGAGGATGTCGCGATCGACCTTGACGCCGGCGGCTTCCATGTCCGCGAGCACGGGCAACAGCGGCCGCTCCAGCGTCTCGTAGACGGTCATCACGCGCTCGGCGGCGAGGCGCGGCTTCAGCGCGAGCCAGAGCCTCAGTGCGACATCGGCGTCCTCGGCGGCGTATTCCGTTGCCTTGTCGATCGGCACTCCGGCAAACGTGCGCTCCGACTTTTTCTTGGCGGCGGGCGCAAACTCGATCACCTGCGGAAACGTGAGCGGCGTATGGCCGAGATGGCGCTCGGAGAGAGCATCCATACCCTGCAGGCCTTTGCCGGCGTCGAGGGCATAGGAAATCAGCATCGTATCGTCGATGGACGTGACGCGGATGCCGTGGCGGCGCATGACGAGACAGTCGTACTTGAGGTTCTGCCCGATCTTGAGGAGGCCCGGATCTTCCAGCAGGGGTTTGAGCACTTCGAGCGCCGCGCGCTTGTCGATCTGCCCCTCGACGAGGCCGCCTGAATCGAAGAGATCGACATTGCCGGTCGTATGGCCGAGCGGCACGTAGCAGGCCTTGCCGGGCTCGGTCGCGAGCGAGAAACCGACGAGATCGGCCGTCATGGCATCGAGGCCGGTGGTCTCGGTGTCGAAGGCGAAGTGGCCAACCTCGCGGATTTCGGCAGCCCAGGCTTGCAGCCGCGCCAGCTCGCGCACGGACTCGTACGCCGCGCGATCGATCTTCGGCTGGCGGGCAGCGGTGCGGCCAAACTCGACGCCGGCTGCTGGTGTCTCCGCGCCGGCCTTGGCGGACGATTTGTCGTCCGCTTCCTTTTTCGCCGCGCCCGGCGACTTCACGCTCGACCCGACGGACTTTTCGAGCGGCGGCGGCGCTTCGACGCCGATGGCTTCCGCGACACGCTTCGTCAGCGTGTTGAACTCCATGGTGCGCATGAACGTGAGCAGGGGGTCGGAGAGCTGCTCCTGCAAGCCGAGGCGGTCCACGGGAACTTCCACCGGCACGTCGTCCTTGAGGCGGACGAGCTCGCGACTCATGCGGGCCTGCTCGGCGAACTCGATGAGTTTTTCGCGGCGCTTGGGCTGTTTGATCTCGCCGGCACGCGCCAGCAACTGGTCGAGATCGCCGTATTCGCGAATGAGATCGGCGGCCGTTTTGATCCCGATGCCCGGCACGCCCGGGACGTTGTCGGTCGAGTCGCCGGCGAGCGCCTGGATGTCGACGACGCAGGCCGGCTCCAGGCCGAATTTCTCGATGACCTCCTCGCGTCCGATCAGCTTGCCCTTCATCGTGTCGAGCATGACGATGCCCGGCTTGACGAGCTGCATGAGGTCCTTGTCGGACGAGACGATCGTGACATCGCCGCCGGCATTCACGGCCGCTTTCGCGTATGTCGCGATGAGATCGTCGGCTTCAAAACCTTCCTGCTCGATGGAGGCGATGTTGAAGGCCTTCACGGCAGCGCGGATCAGCGGGAATTGCGGAATGAGCTCTTCGGGCGGCGGCGGGCGGTTCGCTTTGTAGTTGGGATAGATGTCATTGCGGTAGTTGAGGCGCGAGGCGTCGAAGATCACGGCGATGTGCGTCGGCCCGCGTCCGGCCTTGGCATCCTGGATGAGCTTCCACAGCATCTGGCAGAAGCCATGCACGGCACCGACCGGCAGACCGTCGGACGGACGCGTGAGCGGCGGCAGTGCGTGGAACGCGCGGAAGATGTAGCCTGAGCCGTCGACGAGATAGACGTGGCTGCCCTTGCCGACAGGCACGGGCTCGCCCTCGGGCACGCTGATGCGGTCTTTTGCGGGGACTTCGCTCGTCGTCATCGTATCTGTGTTCATGGCGCGGAGTATAGAAGGCGGACCTGTCGAGGTCAGCCGTTTTGGAGGGGCTGCTCATGCCAGTGGTGTGGCAGCAATCTTGACAGGTATTCTATAGTTGTTCGATGCGAACCTCCGAAATCGACATGTTGATCGTGCCGGGCTGGACGAATGCCGGTCCGGATCATTGGCAATCGCGCTGGGAGCGCCATTTCAAGACCGCGCGGCGTATCGAGCAGGCGGATTGGGACACGCCACGGCTCGCCGACTGGGTCGAGCGCATTGTGGACGAGGTGGCGAAGGCCACGCGTCCCGTAGTGATTGTCGCCCACAGTTGTGGTGTGTCGGCCGTCGTTCACGCCGCGCCGCGCCTCGTGCCGAGCCGTCTCGTGGGCGCCTTCCTGGTAGCCCCTGCCGATCTCGAAGGCACGGATACGTGGCCTGCCAAAGAGGGCGGGTTCACACCGCTGCCCATGGCGCCGCTTCCGTTTCCAACCCGCCTGATCGGGAGCTCGGATGATCCGCATTGCTCCATCGAACGCGCGCAGGCCTTCGGCGCCGCCTGGGGCGCGGATGTCTCGATCATCGCGAATGCGGGGCACCTGAACACGGCGTCAGGGCACGGGCCGTGGCCCGAGGGCCTGCTGACCTTCGGGCTCTTCCTGCGCTCGCTCGGAGACGTTCCCGGCAGAGCTTGAGCGGATTACCCGTTCTGCGCGCGATGGCGCAGCATGTGATCCGCGAGCACGAGCGCCATCATGGCCTCACCGACCGGCACGGCGCGAATGCCGACGCATGGATCATGGCGGCCCTTCGTGATGATCTCCGTGTCATTGCCGTGCTTGTCGACCGTCCGGCGCGGCTGGAGGATCGACGATGTCGGCTTGACGGCAAAGCGTGCGACGACAGCCTGACCTGTCGAGATACCGCCGAGAATGCCTCCGGCGTGGTTCGAGAGGAATACGGGCTTGCCGTCATTGCCTGCGCGCATTTCATCGGCGTTCGCTTCGCCCGTCAGCGCCGCCGCCGCAAAGCCATCGCCGATCTCGACGCCTTTCACGGCGTTGATACTCATCATGGCTGAAGCAAGGTCCTGATCGAGCTTGCCGTAGATCGGTGCGCCCCAGCCGGCCGGCACGCCCTCCGCGACAACCTCGATGATGGCACCGAGCGAGGAACCGGCCTTGCGCACGGCGTCGAGATCATCCGCCCAGAGGGCTGCGGTCTCCGCATCGGGGCAGAAGAAGGGATTGTTGTCGATTTCCGCCCAGTTCCAGCGGCTGCGGTCGATGGCGCGCGAACCGATCTGTACGAGCGCGCCGCGGACCGTAACGCTCGCCAGCACCGCGCGCGCCACCGCTCCGGCGGCCACCCGTGCCGCCGTCTCGCGCGCCGATGAGCGACCGCCGCCGCGGTAATCGCGAATGCCGTACTTGGCGAGGTAAGTGTAGTCGGCGTGTCCGGGCCTGAATTTCTCGGCGATCTCGCCGTAGTCCTTGGAGCGCTGGTCCGTGTTCTCGATCATGAGCGAGATCGGCGTTCCTGTCGTCACCTGACGCCCCGCCTCGTCGTCGAAGACGCCGGAGAGGATTTTTACGGCATCCGGCTCGCGCCGCTGGGTCGTGTAGCGCGACTGTCCGGGCCGCCGGCGATCGAGGTAAGCCTGGATGTCCTCCGCCTTCAGTGCGACGCCCGGCGGGCAGCCGTCGATCACACAGCCGAGGGCCGGCCCGTGGCTCTCGCCCCAGGTCGTGACACGGAAGAGGTGGCCGAAAGTATTGTGCGACATAGGCTATCCGGTATTTGCGGCACTGCAGCAACAACAGCTATAGCACAACTGTCTTACCATCGTCGCGGCCCAAGATTAACAAGCGTTCATGTGTTAGATTAACAACCATTCAAGTAGACGGCTACGGAATATGTGTGACTATCGGAGCACAAAGGTGGTTTATATTGTGCGTATATTCCGTGTTACTTCCTAGCGACAGAATAAAATGCAATGGTGTGCCCGGCGCCGATGCTGATGGGGGTTCAGATCTCATGCGGCCGCGGCGTCTTGCTTGCAAGCTCGATGCTGACTGTGGAGGAATTGTCATGAAGTTCGCGAAGCTGGCACTGGCCGGGGCGCTCGGCGCGTTCCTGTTCACCTCGGCGCAGGCCGCACCCGCGGTGGCCCCTGCCTCTAAGATCACGCCCGACAGCGCGATCGAACTCGTCGCCAAGAAGAAGGTGGCGAAGAAGAAGGCCGCAAAGAAGAAAGTAGCCAAGAAGAAGGTGGCCAAGAAGAAGGTCGCCAAGAAGCCGGCTAAGAAGGTCGCCAAGGCCGGCCCCGGCCGCTGCGGCACCATGAAGTACTGGAGCGCGAAGCAGAAGAAGTGCCTCTCGAAGGGCTGATCTCTGCCTTCAGCAGATACAACGGGGTCGGGCCGCTCGCCCGACCCTTTTGTTTTTTAGGGCTGAACGGCGCCGCTGTTGCGCCTCAGCGCCAGCCGAAGGCTATGCGCTCGACCTTACTTTCGCCGAGCACATCGAAGAGGCGGGCGATGGGCCGCCCGCCGCGGCGCCAGTAGAAGTGGCAGGCTTGGTCGTTCTCCGCGAGCGCCCAGACCACGAGGCCTGAGAGCCGCCTGACGTCGAGCGTATGGCGCGCCGCCTCGAAAAGATGCTCGCCGAAGCCGAGGCCTTGATGGGTCGGCGTCACATACAGCTCATAGATTTCGCCCTGGAAGCGGCCCTTGGAGCGGGCGCGGCCGAAGGTCGTGTAGCCGGCCACGTCGCCGCTGACCTCCAGCACGAGCATCCCCTCGCCGCGGCTCGTCACGCCGCGCCACCATTCGACCGTGCGCCGCCGGATGATGCCTTCCAGATGCGCGTGGGGGATGATGCCGGAATAGGCCAGCCGCCAGGATTTGCCGAAGAGCTCCGCCAGCGCTTCCGCGTCGCCCGCCTGCGGCTTGCGGACGACGATGTCGGTACGGGACTGAAGCATGGGTCCACTATAGCCGTCATTGTGGCAGGGGTCAGCTCACGTCGTTGCGAGAACGCCGCGTGGACGATCGGCCGCGGCGTCTGCGGGCCATTTGCGCTGGCCGAGAGCTGTGCTAGAGGGTCGCCTGTGCGTCGCGCCCCGCTTCGGTAACGAGCGGGGGCTCACCCCGACGCACGTTCTCATCGGGGCGCCATTCGCGCCGCCTGATGGTGTGGCGACGTGGCGGAGTGGTGACGCAGCGGACTGCAAATCCGCGTACGCCGGTTCAATTCCGGCCGTCGCCTCCACTCTTAGCTCTCCCGTCTCGACACGCTCCCCTTTCCCACGCAACCCCCTGCCCGTTTCCTGCGGTGCTCGCGCAGTAGACCTGCCGCCTCGCGCCGTGCGATGGAGAGGGGAAATTCCCCACCAAGCCGACACCTCCGGGAGGACGAATGATCCGCATCAAGGCGCAGGCGCTCGAGGATCTCGTGCGCGACATCTTCATCAAGGCTGGCTGCTCGGAGGCCGAGGGCAAGCGCATCGGCAAATATCTCGTCATCGCGAACCTCACCGGACACGACAGCCACGGCGTCCAGCGCGTGCCGCGCTACCTGCAGTGGAAGGCTGACGGCGCGTTCATCGCCGATCGCGAGATCAAGATCGTTTCCGAAACGCCGGTAATCGCCGTCGTGGACGGCCAGTACGGCTTCGGGCAGACCATCACCCCCCAGGCCGTCGCGCTCGGGATCAGGAAGTGCAAGGAGATGGGCCTTTCGTGCGTCGCGCTGCGCGATGTCGGCCACATCGGCCGCGTCGGCGACTGGGCGGAGATGGCGGCGGCCGAAGGGCTCGTGTCGGTGCACTTCGTCAATGCGGCCGGCAGCATTCTCGTCGCGCCGTTCGGGGCCACGGAGCGCCGTTTCTCGACGGCGCCCTACTGCGTCGGCGTGCCGCGTCCGGGCGAGAGGCCCGTGATTCTCGATTTCGCGACATCCGTGGTGGCCGAGGGCAAGGTGCTCAATGCATCGTTCGGCGGCAAGGCGCTGCCCGAAGATGCGCTGATCGGCCCGGACGGCGCGATCAGCAACGACCCACACGTGCTCTATGGCGACTACACGCCGACAGGTCTGCGCAATCATCAGAAGGGAACGGGCGCCATCCGCGCCTTCGGCGATCATAAGGGCTCGGGCCTCGCGCTCATGTGCGAGTTGCTCGGCGGCTCGCTCACCGGCACGGGCGCGACCGAGCCGGGTCGCAAGTTCTCGAACGGCATGCTGTCGTTCTACGTCGACCCGGCGAAGCTCGACACGTCGGGCTTCTTCCCCAAGGACGTGCAGCGCTACATCGAGTTCGTGAAAGGCGCGCGGCCTGCGAAGGCCGGCGAGGAAGTGCTCATTCCCGGCGAGCCCGAGGAGCGCACGAAGGCCGAGCGTCTCGCCAATGGCGTGCCGCTGCCTGAGGATACCTGGGGCGCGATTGTGGAAGCCGCGCGCAAGGTCGGCGTCGACGAGCGCCGCATCCAGCTCGCGGCGCAGTAATTTTAGTCCGCCGGCTGCCGGGAAGAGGTGCTTCGCCTTCTTCCGTGGCGGTATGCCGGCGGGCAGCCCCAGACGAGACTTTCGATAGACGAGGAACCGCCCATGACCACCGTTTCGACTGAAACACTTGAATTCCTGAAGACCGTCGACACGCCGACGATCTGCAACGCTCTCGAGATCGTCGCGCCCGAGCGCCGCATGCACGGCTACACCGTGCGGCCGTTCGTATGCCCGTTCCCGGATGTGGTTGCCGTCGTCGGCTATGCACGCGTTGGCTGCGTCCGCGCCACGCATCAGAACGAGATCACCGGCGAGGCGGCGCGCAACCAGCGCATCGGCTATTACGAGTACATCGCCTCGGGCCCTGGACCGACCATCACCGTGCTGCAGGACCTCGACGGCGCCGAGGTCGGCTACGGCGCTTTCTGGGGCGAGGTGCAGAGCACGGTGCACAAGGGTCTCGGCTCGCTCGGCGTCATCACCGACGGCTGCATTCGCGACATTCCGCAGTGGGCGCCGGGCTTCTTCGCGCTCGCCGGCTCGTATGCGCCGAGCCACGCCTGGACGCATCTCCACGACTACGGCAAGGAAGTGCGCGTGCACGGCATGGTCGTGAAGCACAATGACCTCATCCACGCCGACCGCCATGGCGCGGTCGTGATCCCGCACGCGGTTGCCGACAAGATCAAGGGCGCCTGCGATCTGCTGAGCCGCAAGGAGGCCGTGATTCTCGATCAGGCGCGCGCACCGGGCTTCAACATCGAGATACTGAGGGCGGCGCTCCGCAAGCAGGAAGAAATCCACTGAGCGGGAGCTTTTCCCGCGCATTGGTGCCGATGGGCGATGGCTGCCATGCAGGCGGTCATCGCCCAAGTCTTTTCCGTTGAAGACACAGCCGATTCGGCCGAGAACAAATCCACTTTAGAACCAACACAGCAATTGCCCCGGTTGCTGCACCGCGTTAAAAGCCCGTTTGGCGGTCAAGGGGTGAAACAGGGGCCTTGCCGCCACAGGAGCGCGTGTCCGGCTGGCAACGGACGGACGGCGTCTGCTGACCCAGAGGCAATAGGGACCGTTTCGAGCTTCGCCGGCGCCCGCCGGTTCCTCGATCCGGCGCCCAGCTAACGAGAGCCGAAAGTATGGCCAGCGCCAAGCCATCCGCCGGGACGCAGCGTCCGATCTCGCCGCATCTCCAGATCTACAGCCCGCTCATCAACATGATGATGTCGATCGTTCATCGCATCACGGGCGTGGCTCTCTA
The DNA here is from genome assembly GCA_023387235.1 of Pseudomonadota bacterium. Lineage (GTDB taxonomy): Bacteria > Pseudomonadota > Alphaproteobacteria > Rhizobiales > Hyphomicrobiaceae. Next base: position 820 of record JAEWIJ010000198.1, on the reverse strand, counting down.
CTTCGGCACGCTGCTGCTGGCCTTCTACCTCGTCTCGGCGGCGAGCGGATCGGAAGCCTACTACTATGCGAAGTACGTTCTCGGCACGCCGATCGGGCTGCTGATCCTCTTCGGCTATACCTGGGCGCTCTTCCATCACATGCTCGGCGGCGTCCGCCATATGATCTGGGATACCGGCCGCGGCTTCGATCTGGCGACTGTGGACACGCTCTGCTGGGGCTCCCTCATTGCTTCAATCTCGCTGACGATCCTCGTCTGGGTCGCAGCCTTCCTCTTCTGAGAGGGCGTCACGATGACCACCACGCTCCGCCCGACACCCTCGCCCAATGACGCGCAGATCCGCACGCCGCTCGCGCGCGTTCGCGGCCTCGGCTCGGCCAAGGAAGGCACCGATCACTTCTGGCGCCAGCGCGTGACGGCCGTCGCCAATCTCTTCCTCGTCATCTTCGCCGTGTTTCTCGTGCTGCGTCTTGTCGGCGCGAGCTACGCGCACGCGAGCGACATGCTGGCAAATCCGTTCGTGACCGTGGCGCTCGGGATGCTCGTCCTGTCAGGCGTCATCCACATGCGGCTCGGCATGCAGACGGTGATCGAGGACTACATCCATTCCGAGGGGCTCAAGATCGCGCTCCTCATGCTCAACACGTTCTTCGCCATTGCCGTCGGTGCGACGTGCATCCTGGCGGTGTTGAAGCTCGCATTTGGGAGCTGAACCGATGAACGCACAAGCCAACGGTGTCGCCAAGCCGGCGATCAACGGCAAGGCCTACGCGACCACCGATCATACCTACGACGTCATCGTCGTCGGTGCCGGCGGCGC
>JAEWIJ010000168.1 GCA_023387235.1 Pseudomonadota bacterium | reverse complement strand
AGAACCGCGTCGCCGAACTCGAGGCGCAGGCGCGCGAGATGGGCGTGTCGAGCTTCCGCTCGGGCCCGACGCCAACCGTGCAGCCGTCGGGCGGCCCGTGGTCCGGCGGCGGACCTGCCGGTCGCGGCGGCCCATGGGGCTGAACCGGGGGCTGATCTGGGGGCTGATGCGGGGGCTAATGCGTGGAACGTGATCGTACGAAGGCGCCGCCGAAGCGCCGCTACCGCCGACCTGACCACCAGACGGCGATCCGACCGGATCAGCCCGTGTCGCGTGGCCCCGGCGATAAGAAGAAGCCGCGTCCGGAAGCCCCGCCGGCGCAGGGCCTCGACGCCCGCATCATGGCTGTCGATATTCTCGAGCACGTATTCGCGCGTGGCAAAACTCTCGACGAGGCGCTCGGCGCGACGCAATCCGGTGCCCGCCAGCGCGAGCTCGACATCCGCGATCGTGGCCTCGCGCGCCTCTTGGCGACGACCGTGCTCCGCCATCGCGGCCGTCTCAGCGCCGTGGTCGGCAAGTTTCTGGAGCGCCCGCTCCCGCGCGAAGCGCTCCGCGCCAACCTGATCCTGCTCAGCGCCGCCGCGCAGCTTCTCCTGCTCGGCACGCCCGGTCACGCAGCGATCTTTCTCGCCGTCGCGCAGGCTCAGCGCGATGCCAAGGCCGAGCGCTACCAAAAGCTCATCAATGCCGTCCTGCGCAAGGTCGACACGCAAGGTCCCGCGATCCTCAAGTCGCTCGATGGCGTGACGAGCGACATGCCCGACTGGCTGCTGACGCGCTGGACACGAGCTTATGGCGCCAAGCCCGCGCGGAAGATCGCCGAAGCCAGTCTCGAGGAAGCCGCGCTCGATCTCACGCTCAAGGATCCTCGCGAAACGACGGCCTGGGCGGAGCAGCTCAAAGGCTTTGCGCTCCCTCAGGGCAGCATCCGCCTCGGCGAGCACGCGCCCATCGAGGAGCTGCCCGGATTCGCTGAAGGTGTCTGGTGGGTGCAGGACGCCGCTGCGAGCCTTCCCGCCCGGCTGTTGGACGACGTTGCCGGCAAGCGCGTCGCCGATCTCTGCGCGGCACCGGGCGGCAAGACGGCGCAGCTCGCGAGCCTCGGCGCGCAGGTGTTCGCCGTCGATCATTCCGCGCCGCGCCTCAAGCGGCTCGACATCAACATGCAGCGCCTCGGTCTCGCCGAGCGCGTGACGACCATCCAGGCCGATATCCTCGACTGGAAACCCGCTGAAGCCTTCGACGCCGTGCTGCTCGATGCGCCCTGCTCGGCAACCGGCACCATCCGTCGCCACCCCGATCTCATGCACCTGAAGAGCGAGGCCGATATCACGCGCCTCGGCAAGCTGCAGGCACGCCTGCTAGCCGCGGCCGCCGCCATGGTCGCGCCCGGCGGCACGCTCCTCTATTGCACGTGCTCGCTCGAGCCCGAGGAAGGCGAGCAGCAAGTCGCGCGGTTTCTCGACGAGAACGCCGCTTTCACGCGCAAGCCGATCACGGCGGGCGATGTGGGCGGCGTTGCCGAATGGGTAACCGCGCTCGGCGACCTGCGGACGCTGCCGTCGCAGATGACGGTGGACGCGCCCTTCAAGTCCGGCATGGATGGCTTCTATGCGGCACGGCTCGTACGCGCGGGTTGAGCTTCAGGCCGCATGAAAGAGGCGCACGGCCTCGTCGCACTCGAAGAGATAGAGCAGCATCCGGATGGCGGCCCCGCGCGGGCTCGTGAGCTTGGGATCGCGCTGCAGGAGCAGCGTCGCATCGTCCCGCGCAGCAGCGAGCAGCTCCGGAAAGCCCGGCACCTCTGCGACGCGGAATTCGGGCGCCCCGCTCTGGCGCGCACCCAGAACCTCGCCACCGCCACGCAGCTCCAGATCCTTCTCGGCAATGAGAAAGCCGTCCTCCGTCGCGCGCATCATTTCGAGCCGCGCCTGCGCCGTCTCGCCGAGCGGGCCCTTGTAGAGCAGGATGCAGAAGGATTGCCGCGCCCCACGCCCGACGCGGCCGCGCAACTGATGAAGCTGCGCGAGACCGAAGCGCTCCGCGTGCTCGATGACCATGATCGAGGCATTCGGCACGTTCACGCCGACCTCGATGACCGTCGTCGCGACGAGCACCGCGAGCTGTCCCGACGAGAACGCCGCCATGGTCTCGTCCTTGGCCGAGCCCGACATGGCGCCGTGCAGCAAGCCGACCTTGCCCGGTCCGAGGATTTGCGCGAGATGCGCCGCGCGCGCCTCGGCCGCCGCCAGCTCCGATGTCTCCGTGCTCTCGATCAGCGGGCAGACCCAGTAAATCTGCGCGCCCTCGTTCACGGCGCGCTTCAGCCCGTCGATGATCTCCTCGATGCGCTCGACATTGGCGAGCCGCGTGTCGACAGGCTTTCTCCCCGCCGGTTTCTCCGTCAGGCGCGAGACATCGAGATCGCCGTAGTGCGTCATGAGGAGCGTGCGCGGGATCGGCGTCGCCGTCATCACGAGCACGTCCGTACCGCCATCCTTGCCCTTGGCCTGCAAGGCGAGGCGCTGATGTACGCCGAAGCGATGCTGCTCATCGATGACCGCGAAAGCCAGATCGTGGAACGCCACATCATCCTGGAAGAGCGCGTGCGTACCGATGAGGATATCGATCTCGCCCGCCGCGAGCCGCTCCAGCAATTCGCGCCGCGGTTTGCCCTTCTCGCGGCCCGTCAGCAATCCGACGCGCAGACCCGACGCAGTCGCCAGCGGCTCGATGGTTTCCAGATGCTGGCGCGCGAGCACTTCCGTCGGCGCCATGAGTGCCGCCTGCGCGCCGGCTTCGACCGCGATGGCCATCGCCATGAGCGCCACCACCGTCTTGCCCGAGCCGACATCGCCCTGCAGCAGGCGCAGCATCCGGTAGGGCGCCGCCATGTCCTTCGCGATATCGACAATGGCTTTCTGCTGCGAGTTCGTCAGCGCAAAGGGCAGCGCACCGGCAATGCGCGTGCGAATGGCGCCATTGCCGTTCGTCTGTCGCCCCGGTCGCGCCTTGAGGCTCTGGCGCACGAGGCCGAGCGCGATCTGCCCCGCGAGCAGTTCGTCATAGGCAAGGCGCTGCCATGGCGCCCCACCGGGCGAGACATCACCGGCGTCGGTCGGCCGGTGCAGGCGCGTCAGCGCCTCGTCGAGCGTCGGCCACTGCTTCTTGGCGCGCCAGTCCGCCTCCTGCCACTCGGCGAGCGTCGGCAACCGCTCCATGGCCTGCCGCAGTGCCTTGCCGAGCACCTTGCCCGAGAGCCCTGCCGTCAGCGGATAGACCGGCTCCAGCAACGGCAGGTCGTCGCGCGCCTCGGGCGCGACGATGTAATCGGGATGCGTCATCTGCACGCGATCGTTGTAGTGCTCGATGCGGCCCGAGATGAACCGTACCGACCCCACGGGAAGCTGGCGCTCGATGAACTGCCGGTCGGCATGGAAGAACACGAGATCGATCTGTCCCGTATCGTCCTCGCAGGCCACCTTGTAGGGCGCCTTGTTGTTCCCGCGCGGGCTCGGCCGATGCTTGAGAACGCGCACCTCCAGCGTCGCGATCGTGCCCGGCACGGCGCTCGCGATGGTCGGCGCGGCGCGGCGATCGATAACGCCGGTCGGCAGGTGCCACAACAGATCGATGATCCTTGGCGCCGCAACACCGGGCGGGAGGCGAACAGCCTTCTTGAGCAGCGCTTCCAGCCGCGGGCCGACGCCGGTCAGGCCGCGGGCCGAGCCAAAAAGGGGTGCGAGCTGATCTGGCCGCATACGCTCTCGGCTGTCCTGAAATGCATTGAGCGGTGCCCCTTGGACGGGCGCCTCCAAAGGGCTATATCACAGCCTGTGATTTTCGGCGGCCCCGGCCCCGTATGATCCCGATCATCCACCGCACCTGCTGCTTTCGGGCATGTGGGCGAGACCGGATTCCGCCGCCTCGATCCGGCCGGCAAGGAGCGCATGTACCATGACCCCCGACGAAACGCGCCGGCGCCGCGCGCTCTACCGCGCCCAGCACCGCGGCACCAAGGAAATGGATTTCCTCCTCGGGCGCTATGCCGAGGGCCGGCTCGCCGGCATGGCTGCAGCCGACCTCACGGCTTTCGAGGAACTGCTGGCGCTTCCCGATCCGCAGCTCCAGAGCTGGCTCATGATGGGCCAGTCCTACGAAGGCAGCGCCCTTGCAGATCTGCTGCGCGACATCCAGTCCTTTCACGGCATTGCCTCACGCCCCCACTAAGCTCGACTGATGGCCCAAGCTCAGACCGCCAAGACCGCCAAGCAGCCCCAGGCTGCGCCCGCATTCCTTCCCGGCGAGGAGATCGTCCTCGGCGCACCGGATGGCTTCGACGCGGCCGTGCTCGCGCGCCTTGCCGACGAGGCGAGCGCCGTCCATGGCGCGCCGCAGACGCTCCTGCACGTGGCCGCCGACGATCGCCGCCTCGAGCAGCTCGAAGCCGGGCTCGCGTTCTTCGCGCCGAAGACCCGCATCATCTCCATCCCCGCCTGGGATACCGTCCCCTATGACCGCGTCGGGCCCGAGCCCGAGATCGTCGCGCGCCGCATGGCCGGCCTCGCGCGCCTCGTCGCGGGGACATCGAAGACGCCGACCATCGTGCTGACGACTGCGAATGCTATTCTTCAGCGCGTACCGTCGCGCGACTTCCTGCGCCGTGCGCTGCGCCCCATGGCGCCGGGCCAGCGCGTCGATCGCACGCGCCTCATCGACCGTTTGACGCGCGCCGGCTACGTGCGCACGGGCACCGTCATGGAGCCCGGCGAGTTCGCGGTGCGCGGCAGCCTCGTCGATCTCTTTCCGCCCGGACGCAGCTCGCCCGTCCGCCTCGACTTCTTCGGCGACACCATCGAGAGCATCAAGGCTTTCGATCCCGAGACCCAGCGCACGGGCAAGATCGTGCAGCGGCTCGTGCTCATGCCCGTGAGCGAGCTGGCCTACGGTCCGGACGCCGAGAGCCGCTTCCGCCAAGGTTATGTCGCGGCCTTCGGCGCCGTGAAGGGCGACGATCCGCTCTACGAAGCCGTGAGCGCCGGCCAGCGATATCCCGGCATGGAGCATTGGCTCGCGCTTTTCCATGATCACATGGAGACGCTGTTCGACTATGCGCCCGATGCGCTGCTGAGCTTCGATCCCATGATGGACGAGACGATCGCCGATCGCCTCGAACAGATCCGCGATCACTACGAGGCGCGCGTCAACGGCCTCGAAACAACGGCCTTCGGCGCCGCGCCCTACAAGCCACTGCCGCCCGACCGCACGTACCTGAACGACGCCGAATGGCGCGGCGTTCTTGCGCGCCGTTTCCTGCTGCGCTTGGCCGCCTTCGGTGCCGCTCCCTCCGAGGATGCTCGCCAGCGCGATTTCGGCGGCCGGCCGGGACGCACGTTCGCCGCCGAGCGCAACAGCGAGAACGTCAACGTCTTCGATGCGGTCGTCGCGCACGTGAAATCGCTACAGGCGAGCGGCAGGCGTGTGGTCCTCGCAGCATGGACGACAGGTGCCGGCGAGCGTCTTGCCAACCTCCTCACCGAGCACGGCCTCGCAAAGCCGACGCGCATTGCCAATCTCGCGGAAGGGCTCGTTCTCCCGCACGCGACGCCGCTTCTCGCAACGCTCGGCCTCGAACGCGGCTTCGAAACCGCCGACCTCGCCGTCATCGCCGAGCAGGACATTCTCGGCGATCGTCTCGTCCGCCCGAAGAAACGCACGCGCCGCGCCGCAGACGTCATCACCGAGGCGACCAGCCTCACGGCCGGCGATCTCGTCGTGCATTCCGATCACGGCATTGGCCGCTTCATGGGCCTCAAGACCATCGAGGCGCTGGGCGCACCCTACGACTGCCTGGAGATCGACTACGCGGGCGGCGACAAGCTCTACCTGCCCGTCCAGAACATCGAGCTTCTCTCGCGCTACGGCTCGGACGAGACCAATGCCCAGCTCGACCGTCTCGGCGGCGTCGGCTGGCAGACGCGCAAGGCGAAGCTCCGCCAGCGGCTCCGCGAGATCGCCGGCGAGCTGATCAAGGTCGCGGCCCTACGCCAGCTCAAGCAGGCACCCGTGCTCGATGCACCCGAAGGCGCTTACGCCGAGTTCGTCACGCGTTTCCCCCATCAGGAGACCGAGGATCAGGCGCAGAGCATCGATGCCGTGCTCGGCGATCTGACGTCAGGCCGCCCCATGGACCGGCTCGTGTGCGGCGATGTCGGATTCGGCAAGACCGAGGTCGGCCTGCGCGCTGCCTTCATCGCGGCCATGGCCGGCCTGCAGGTCGCCGTCGTCGTGCCAACCACACTGCTCGCGCGCCAGCACTACAAGACCTTCGTCGAGCGCTTCAAAGGCCTGCCGATCCGTATCGGCCGCGCCTCGCGTCTCGTCGGCGCAAAGGAACTGTCGAAAGTGAAGGCCGGCCTCAAGGACGGCACGATCGACATCGTCGTCGGCACGCACGCGCTGCTCGGCAAATCCATCCAGTTCGCGCGCCTCGGCCTGCTCATCGTCGACGAGGAGCAGCATTTCGGCGTCGGCCACAAGGAGCGCCTGAAGCAGCTCAAGGAGGACGTCCACGTCCTGACGCTGACGGCGACGCCAATCCCGCGCACGCTGCAGCTCGCGCTCTCCGGTGTGCGCGAGCTTTCGCTCATCACCACGCCGCCGATCGACCGCCTCGCCGTCCGAACGTACATCTCGCCGTTCGATCCGATCATCATTCGCGAGGCGCTGCGCCGCGAGCGCCATCGCGGCGGACAGTCCTTCTACGTCGTGCCGCGCATTGCCGATCTCGACGACGTCGCCGAGTTCCTGACCGAAGAGGTGCCCGAGCTGCGCATCGTGCGCGCGCATGGCCAGATGACACCGTCGCAGCTCGAGGACGTCATGAGCGCGTTCTATGACGGCCAATACGATGTGCTGCTCTCGACGGCCATCGTCGAATCCGGTCTCGACATCCCGAACGCGAACACGCTCATCGTGCACCGCGCCGACATGTTCGGCCTCGCACAGCTTTACCAGCTCCGCGGCCGCGTCGGGCGCTCCAAGACGCGCGCCTATGCCTACCTGACGACACCGCCCGGCAAGCGTCTGACCGAAACCGCCGAGAAGCGGCTCAAGGTCCTCCACTCGCTCGACACGCTCGGCGCCGGCTTCTCGCTCGCCTCGCACGACCTCGATATCCGTGGTGCCGGCAACCTGCTCGGCGACGAGCAGTCCGGCCACATCCGCGAGGTCGGCTTCGAGTTGTATCAATCCATGCTGGAGGAGGCGATCGAGGCCATCAAGGGCGGCGACCTCGGCGAGATCGACGAGCAGTGGAGCCCGCAGATCACGCTCGGCACGCCCATGCTCCTGCCCGAAAGCTACGTCGCCGACCTGCAGGTGCGCCTGGGCCTCTATCGCCGCCTCGCCAGCCTCAAGACGCGCGAGGATATCGACGCCTTTGCCGAGGAGCTGGTCGACCGCTTCGGCCCCCTCCCCGACGAGGTCGAGCACCTTCTCGACGTCATGGAGATCAAGGCGCTCTGCCGCCGCGCCGGCATTGCCGAGATCGACGCCGGCCCGAAGGGCGCCTCGGTCCTCTTCCGCAAGGGTCAGTTCGCCAATGCGCAGGGCCTCGTGGCCTTCATTCAGGCTTCAAAGGGACTGCTGCGGCTCATGCCCGACCAGAAGCTGGTCTTCAAGGCCGACTGGGAGGCGCCGGCGGCCCGTCTCAAGGGCGTGCGGGGACTCGTTCAGGAGCTGGCGCGCGTCGCCGAAGGCTGACGATTACGCGTCATCACAGCTTCAATATTCCGCGGGATTGACTTCCCGCCCGAGAAGGCGCACGTCACGCGCCCGCTTCTCAGTCCAGCAGGGAGAGACCCGCCATGGCTTTCATAACGGCAGACGTCGTTCCGAGCGATGATGATGAGCAGCCGTTCAAGGTTGTCTTCATGCGCGGCGACGAGATCGTCGCGGAATGGCTCGTCGAATCTCAGGAAGAAGGCGAGGAGCAGCTCCTCGAAGCCGTCCGCGAGCTCGGCGCCGGCGACGAGGATGGTGAGGACGAAGACGAAGACGAAGATGACGACGAGGACGACGACGACAAGGGCAAGCGCGCGTAGCGGCACCTGAGCTCAGGAGGCGTCGCCCGTCTCGCGACGCGACGCCTCAGCGCCGCGCCCTTACTCCGCCGCCACGGCGAGCGAGCGCTTCCGGTCCCGGATGCGCGCCTCGATGACCGGGCGGAAGTTGCGCAGCAGGCCCTGGACCGGCCAAGCCGCGGCATCACCCAGCGCGCAGATGGTGTGGCCCTCGACCTGCTTCGAGACGTCGAACAGCAGGTCGATCTCCTCGATGGCCGCGTCGCCGCGCTCCATGCGCTCGAGCACGCGCCACATCCAGCCCGTGCCCTCGCGGCAGGGCGTGCACTGCCCGCAGCTCTCGTGCTTGTAGAAGTAGGCAATGCGCCGGATCGCGGCGATGATGTCCGTCGACTTGTCCATGACGATGATGGCCGCCGTGCCGAGGCCGCTCTTCAGCTTCGACAGCGAGTCGAAATCCATGGTCAGGTCGTCGCACGTTTCCTTGGGCAGGCAAGGCATGGACGAGCCGCCGGGGATCACGGCGAGCAGATTGTCCCAGCCGCCGCGCACGCCGCCCGCGTGCTTCTCCAGCAATTCGCGCAGCGGGATGCCCATCTCCTCCTCGACCACGCAGGGCCGCTCGACGTGGCCGGAGATCTGGAAGAGTTTGGTGCCCGTGTTGTTCGGCTTGCCGAGAGCGGCAAACCACGTGGCGCCACGCCGAAGGATGGTCGGCGCGACAGCAATCGACTCGACGTTGTTGACCGTCGTCGGCGCGCCGTAGAGGCCCGAGTTCGCCGGGAAGGGCGGCTTCAGGCGCGGCTGGCCCTTCTTGCCCTCGAGGCTTTCGAGCAGCGCGGTCTCCTCGCCGCAGATGTAGGCGCCCGCGCCATGGTGGACGTAGCAGTCGAAGTCCCAGCCATGGATGTTGTTCTTGCCGATGAGCTTGGCCTCGTAGGCCTCGTCGATCGCGGCTTGCAGGCGCTCACGCTCGCGAATGAACTCGCCGCGCACGTAGATGTAGCAGGCGTGCGCGCGCATCGCGAAGGAGGCAACGAGGCACCCCTCGATCAGCAGATGCGGATCATGGCGCATGATCTCGCGATCCTTGCACGAGCCCGGCTCCGACTCGTCCGCATTCACGACGAGATAGGAGGGCCGCGGATCGTTCTTCGGCATGAACGACCACTTGAGCCCGGTCGGGAAGCCCGCGCCGCCGCGCCCACGCAGACCGGAGGCCTTCATCTCGTTGATGATGCCGTCCTGGCCGAGATCGATCAGGGCCTTGGTATTATCCCAGGCGCCGCGCGCCCGCGCGCCGGCAAGCCGCCAGTCGTGGAAGCCGTAGAGGTTCGTGAAGATGCGGTCCTTGTCAGCGAGCATCATGTCCCCATGCGTCTTCGGCGGGGGCGCCCGGATTTAGACGGACACCCCGGAATCTGGACACGTTCTAGCAGCCTGAACGCTGTGAGGCGAGGGCTGATCTGCCGCAGTAAACGGCAGTTCTGGCCTGCATTACTCGGCGGCGGCAGGCCATTCCTCGCCCTCGACGAGCGCCAGCGCCGCGCGGAGGAGGTCGCTGCCGGCCGTGGCCCGCGGACCTCGCTCGGAGAGCAGCCGGCGGAAGGCCCGCGCCCGCGGCTGGCCGTGATAGAGCCCGAGAATATGGCGCAGGATGGCGTAAGGTCGCCCACCCCCCGCGACGTGACGCTCCATGTAAGGAATGAGCGCCCGCAGCGCGTCACCGCGGCTGATATCCGAGTTGGTATCGCCGAACAGGCGCCGGTCGACCTCGGCCAGGACATACGGCGTCTGATAGGCCGCCCGGCCGAGCATGACACCGTCGAAAATTTCGAGATGCCGCTCGGCTTCGTCGATCGAGCCGATCCCGCCATTGAGCACGATCGTCAGCTCCGGCCGCCGCGCCTTGAGCCGCGCCACGCGCCCGTAGTCGAGCGGCGGCACCTCGCGGTTCTCCTTGGGCGAGAGCCCCTTCAGCCACGCCTTGCGCGCGTGCACGATGAACGTGCCGCAGCCCGCGCGGGCAACCGTATCGATGAACCGGTCGAGATCGGCCTCGCTGTTCTGCTCGTCGATGCCGATGCGGCACTTCACCGTCACCGGCACGCGCACGGCCGCCCGCATGGCAGCGACACAGTCCGCAACAAGATCCGGCTCGGCCATCAGGCAGGCGCCGAAGCTTCCCGTCTGCACCCGGTCCGACGGGCAGCCCACGTTCAGGTTGATCTCGTCGTATCCCCAGTCCTCGCCGATCCGCGCCGCCTTCGCGAGCCCGGCCGGATCGGAGCCCCCAAGTTGCAGGGCCATAGGGTGCTCGGCCGGATCGAAACCCAGAAGCTGCTCCCGCTTGCCGTGGAGCACCGCCGGGACGGTCACCATCTCCGTATAGAGCCGCGCGTGCGCCGATAGCTGACGGTGGAAGAACCGGCAATGCCGGTCACTCCAGTCCATCATGGGGGCCACGCAGAAGCGGTGAGGCGAGGGCGTCATGGCGCCCATATCGGCCATGAACGCCATTTCGGCAAGAGCGACGCAGCCGGATCGTGTACTTAGCCTTTCGAAGAGCCGCAGGGGAACGCCATGCCCTTCCCGCCCGAACGCATCGTCTGCCTGACGGAGGAGACCGTCGAGACGCTCTATCTCCTCGGCGAGGACGCGCGCATCGTCGGGGTCTCGGGCTATGCCGTGCGCCCCGCACGCGTACGCAAGGAAAAGCCGCGCGTGTCGGCGTTCATCAGCGCCGACGTCCCGAAGATCCTCGCGCTGAAGCCCGATCTCGTTCTGACCTTCTCCGATCTGCAAGCGGACATCGTCGCGAGTTTGATCCGCGAGGGCATCGCCGTGCACGCCTTCAACCAGCGTACGATCGCCGGCATCCTCGATATGATCCGCCTGCTCGGCGCCATGGTCGGCACGCCATGCAAGGGCGAGAGCCTGGCCGCGCAGCTCGAAGCACGCCTCGATGCCACCCGACGCGACGCCGCCACGCTGCCGCGCCGCCCGCGCGTCTACTTCGAGGAATGGAACGAGCCGATGATCAGCGGCATCGGCTGGGTATCCGAGCTGATCGCCGTCGCCGGCGGCATCGACATCTTCGGCACGCTTTCAGAGCGCAAATCCGCCAAGGAGCGCATCGTCAGTGCCGAGGCCGTCATCGCGGCGGCGCCCGACATCATCCTCGGCTCGTGGTGCGGCAAAAAATTCCGCCCCGAGCAGGTTCGCGCACGACCGGGCTTCGATGCCATCCCGGCCGTGCGCACCAACGCCCTCTTTGAAATCAAGTCGCCGATCATTCTCCAGCCGGGACCAGCAGCGCTGACCGACGGCCTCGACGCTATCGCTGCCCACATCCGCGATTGGGCTCGGGCAGCGGCCTGACGCTCACTCCGCCGCGATCAACAGCGGCGTCTTCGCGCGCGCCTGCGCGGCCATGCTCTCCGCGCGCTCGGCTTCCTCGATCTCCGCCTCGGCGATGGCCTTCGCGAGCGCCGCGTGCAGTGCCTTGGCCGTGTCGAGCGACAGCTCGACGGCGGCCCGCGCGCCCGGCGGTAGATCGGTGCTGATGAAGTCGAGCGTGATCACATCACCGAGCAGCGCGTGGCGCGCGTGATCGTAGGCGACCACCGAATGCGTCACCTCGAACCACTTGCCATCGGCCTTGGCCATGCCCTCCGCGGGCGCGATTTCGACGATCGATGTGCACATGGCGATCTATCCTGCGAGATGCTTGCCGAAGAATGCGAAGACCTTTTTCCACCCGTCGAGCGCCTGATCCACGCGATAGAGCGGCCGGTGATAGTAGAAGAAGCCGTGCCCGGCGCCGTCATAGCGGTGGAACTCGTAATCCTTGCCGTGCTTCTTGAGCGTGGCCTCGTGCTGATCCACCTGCTCGGGGCTCGGCGCGCGGTCCTCATTACCGAAGAGACCGAGCAGTGGGCAGGAGAGCTTCTCCGTCAGGTCGATCGGCGCGACGGGTGTCTTGGCGTTGAGGTCCTCTTTGGGCATCACGACGCGCCCACCCCAGAGATCCACGCACGCATCGACGTCGCTCTTCTGGCACGCATAGAGGAAAGCGTGCCGCCCGCCCGAGCACGAGCCGAAGATACCGACCTTGCCGTTGTGGTCCGGCTGCGCGCGCATCCATTTCACGGCCGCTTCCGTATCGCCGACGACCTGCGCGTCCGGCACGCCGCCTTCCGCACGCACCTTCGCCGCGACGTCATCCGGATCGCCCTGGCCATTGCGCTCATAGAGGTTCGCGCAGATGGCGAGATAGCCGTAATGCGCGAACTTGCGCGTCATCTCGATGTAAAGCTCGCTCCAGCCCGGCAGATGATGCACGAGCACGACACCCGGGAACGGCCCCTTCCCCTCAGGGCGCGCCGTGTAAGCCGTAATCTGATCGCCCTTGTCGCCCTTGAGCTTGATGAGCTCCACGGTCATGCCGCGGTATGGTGCCATTGCGCGTCCTCCTTGCTCGGCTCTTCCGCCCGATCGAGAACAGGATGTTAGAGCGCCGCGAGTGACGACGCCAGCCCGCGCGCTCAATGCACGACCGCGCTGGGCTCCTGGCTGATCTCCGGCATATAGCCGCGCGCTGTCAGAAGGTGAAAGCGCAGCACGAGAAGCACCGCAAAGACGACAATGCCGATCGTCAAGCCGATCCACACGCCGACCGCGCCGTAGCCCATTTTGAACCCGAGCCACCAGCACGCCGTAAAGCCGATCACCCAGAAGCTCAGCGTCGCGAAGAGCAGCGGCACGCGCGTGTCGTTGAGCCCGCGCAGCGCGCCGGCCGCGACCGTCTGCAGGCCGTCGCAGATGAAGAAGAACATGCCGACGAGCAGAAGCGTCGCCGTCAGCTCGAAGGTTGCGGCCGTCTCAGGTGTCTGACTGCCGAGGAACATCACGGGCAGCACATCGCGCGCCAGCGCCACGACGCTCGTCATGATCGCCATGAAACCAGCGCCGAGCGTCAGCGCCGCAAAGCCCGCGCGTCGCGATGCCTCCGCGTCCCGCCGCCCGACAGCATGCCCGACCCGGACTGTCGCCGCTATCGAGATGCCGAACGGCACCATGAACAGCACGGCCGCGATCTGCAGCGCGATCTGATGCGCGGCGAGCGCCGTCGTGCTGATCGTGCCCATAAGAAGTGCCGCCGCCGCGAAGACACCGAACTCGAGCAGGTACGCGCCCGAGATCGGCAAGCCGACCACGAGCAGCTTGCGAAAGAGCGGGCCGTCGAAGCGCCAGAAACGCCCGAGAACGTAGTACTTCTTGAACGGCCGGCGCGTGACGCAGACGACGAGCGCGACAGCGCACATGGCGATATTCACGAACGTCGTCGCGATGCCCGCGCCCAGCAGATCGAGACGCGGCAGACCGAGCTCGCCATAGATGAGCGCCCAGGCCAGCACGAAATTCGCAGGGATGGCGACGAGCGTGATCCAGAGCGCCGGCTCCGGGCGGTTCACGGCGCCCATGAAGCCGCGAATGGCCATGAAGACCCACGCCGGAATGAGGCACCATCCAAGTCCGAGCAGATAGCGCCCCGCCAGCGCCGCGTTCTCCGGCGTCTGGCCGAGCGCCTGCAATATGTCCGTGCCCCAGAACTGCAGCGCCGTCAGCGGCACACCCGCGATGACCGAAGCCCACATGCCGACCCGCAGCGCGCGACGCACGCCACGCGGATCGCGCGCACCGAACGCCTGCGCCGCGAGTGGCGCCACGGCAGCGACCAGACCCATGCCGAGCGTGAACGCCGCAAAGAGCACCGTATGCGCCAGCGCCGCCGCCGCGACGACCTCCGCGCCGAGGCGCCCGAGCAGCATGAGGTCGGTCGTCATCATCGCGATCTGGCCGAGCTGCGTGAGCGCAATAGGCGTCGCGAGCCGAACGGTATCGCTCAGCTCGATGCGCCAGAGGCTCAGGCCGGGCGCGGGAGGCGCGCCCGCCGGCAATGCTCGATCGTGAAGGGACATGGCGCCTTTTTAGGCAGGTCGGCAAAGAATGAAAGGGCGAAATCGTGATCTCGCGAAAGCGTGAGGGCAATGGTGGCGCGGAAGGCGCACACCACTACTCAATGTTCATTGGTCCGCACGCGGTTCGCGAGAATGTCACAAAGCGCGCGCACGTGCGCGGCGGTTTCCAACTCCCCAACCAGCTGGATGACGCGATCGCGATCGGCATCGCTGAGCAAGCCACGAACGTTGCCCGCGAACTTCCGGCGGATCTCTTCGCCGCCGACATCGCTGTCCGCACTGCCGCGCCGATAGAGGATCTCGTGCTCGAGCACGCGGCCGTCGCTCGCCGTGACTTTCATTCGGCACGCATGGCGGAACTTGTGCCCCATGGCCTCGATACCCGCGTCCTCGTGGATCAATATGCGCGGAATGAATTCTAGAAGCGCCGGATCCTTCATGCGCTCCGGCGTATAGTCCGCGACGGTGACATCGCCACCCGTCGCCATGGCCGCAAGACCGTAGAACATGTTCATCTGCGCGGCCGTCACGCCCGCGTCGCGATACGTCCACGCCGTGTGCACATACGTCATGTGCCCGCAGCCGACCTCGACGCGGCGGATATCGCGCGCCGCGAGCCCATGCGCGCGCATGATATGGCGCAAGGCATCGAGCGAGGTGTGGATGCTCGTGACGTTCGGATAGAGCTTGTAGCCGACGCGCTCCGTCTCCCACACCGCGCCGAGGCCTTCGGTCAGGCGCGCGATGTTGGGCTCACGTGCGAGCGAGCTCAGGAACCCGCCATAGCCCGCCTCGACGACATCGGAAATGCCGGTGAAGCCGCGCTTCGCCAGCTCCGCCGCGTATACGCCGCCCTCCGCCGCGCGCCCGGCGTGCAGGCGCTTGACCATGGCCCCTTCCTGCGCCGCCATGAGCCCGGCGGCCATGGAGCCGCCGATGCCCAGCGCATTCTGCATGGCGCCCGCATCGAGATTGAGCAGACGTCCCGCCGTCGCCGCGGCAACGAACGCGCCGCTCGTTCCCTGCGGATGAAAGCCGTTGAGAAAGAGCCTCGTCGTCGCTGCGTTTCCGATGCGCGTGCCGACCTCGCAGCCCGCGACGATCGCCGTGAGAAGATCACGCCCGCTCAGCTCGGGATGGCCCTCGGCATAAGCAATCGCGACCGGCGTCGTCAGCGAGTTCGGATGCACGACCGACTCCGTATGGATGTCGTCCATTTCGAAGGCGTGCCCGGCCGTCGCGTTGGCGAGTGCGGCCTGCGACCACGATGTCTTGTGCCGCGTCGCGAAAACGGTCGCGGATGGTCGCGCGCCCTGCGCCTGCACCATGTCCTGCACATGCCGCGTCCACGGCAAGGTCGCGCCATGGAGGCAGACGCCAATGCCGTCGAGCAGGCTCAGCCTCACCCGCGCGATCACGGCCGGAGGGATCTGCTCGAAGACGAGCCTGCTGGCGAATGCCGCGAGATCGGCCGTGGCATTCTCCTGTAGCGGGGGCACTGACGCACTCACGTGGCTTCCTCCGGTTCGTCGGCCGTGTTGATCTCGGCTCTATTCGCTCCAGCACTATCACCATCTGGCGCACGCTCCGCAATCGCGGTACTGTCAGCTTATTGCACACGAGCTATACTTCATCTCTTGCACCGAGTTCCTCATGCAGAACCGCTGGGCCGTATTGGCGCTGCTCTTCACGGTGCGCCTCGCCATGGCCTTCCAGTTCCAGGCCGCCGGCGCCGTATCTCCAGCCTTCATGAAAGAGTTCGGGGTCGCTCTTGCCGACATCGGTCTCCTGATCAGCCTTTACCTCGCGCCGGGCATCGTTATTGCCGTGCCCAGTGGCGCGATCGGACGCCGCTTCGGCGACAAGCCGGTCGTTCTGTTCGGCCTTTCGCTCATGATCCTCGGCGGCCTCATCATGGCCTTCGCAACGGCATGGTCATGGCAGCTCGCCGGCCGTCTCGTCGCGGGCGTGGGCGGCGTGCTGCTCAACGTCCTCATGTCGAAGATGGTGACGGACCGCTTCGCCGGGAAAGAAATTGCAACGGCCATGGCGATCTTCGTCAACTCGTGGCCGGCCGGCATCGCGCTCGCTCTCGTCGTCCTACCGGCACTCGCGCAAAGCGGCATCTTCGCGGTTGCCATCGCGACAGTGATATTCGCGCTCATCGGCATGATCCTGCTCGCGGCCTTCTACACATCGCCGAGCGCGGGCGCGGCAGGCGCCGGCGTGACGGCCTGGCCATCGGGCGCGGCGCTCTGTGCCGTTCTGGTCGCCGGCAGCATTTGGGGGCTTTTCAACGCCGCCCTCGGCATGGTCTTCGGCTATGGAACGGCGCTTCTGACCGAGCGCGGCTGGAGCCTCGCCGCCGCCGGCTCGGCGACGAGCCTCATGCTCTGGGTGGTTGCGCTATCCGTGCCGCTCGGTGGCCTGCTCTCCGATCGCACCGGCCGTCCGAAAGAGGTCATGCTCGGCGGCTTCGTGCTCGCTGCTCTGATCCTCTACATCAGCGCGCGATCGGAGCACGTCGTCTTCTGGTTCATCCTGCTCGGCATCGCATCCAGCCTGCCCGCGGGCGCCATCATGGCCCTTCCGAGCCGTGTGCTCGCGGCGGACGCCCGCGCCGCCGGCATGGGACTCTACTTCACGATGTTCTATGTCTTCATCGTCGGCGCGCCGATTCTCGCGGGCATTCTCGCCGTCCAGATCGGCACGTCGCGCGCCGCATTCGACCTTGGCGTCGCCATGCTGCTCACCTGTGTCGCGCTCGTATGGCTCTACGAGCATTTTGCGACGCGCCACGCCGCCACTGTCCCCGCGAAGGCCTGACGCGTTCCCGGCGTCAGGGTGGCCGCCGCTTACCCGGCAAATGCTGCGGCTGTCGTCCTTGCAGCACGACGATCTCTCGCACCATGGCATCCACGATCGCATTCATCGGCAGCCAGCGTGCGCCAGCGGCCTGTATGGCGCTTTGAATGAGCGCCCGTACTTCCGCAACATCCTGCTCGTGAATTTCGGCAATCGCCGCCGCTGCTTCACTCTTGTTCATGACCGCGGCCCCACGCTGGAAACGGATCAGGAAGCTGCCGCCACGCCTTGGTGTCGATGCGCCCGGTGTTCGGCAGCGGAATGAGGCAGCGATCGAGCGACGCCCGGATCGCACTTTCATCCATGTCACGCGTGCCGATGAAGACGATCTCCTGCTTGCGGTCGCCGAACGGCTCGCTCCAACGTCGCTTGATCATCGACACATGCTCGGCGTCCTGTGGCCAGCGCTCCTTCGGCACAGCCGCCCACCACAATCCCGCGGCATTGTGCCGAACGAGGGCTCCGGCCATGCTGACTTCGCCGCACCATTCGGGCCGCGTCGCGATCCAGAAGAAGCCCTTGGCGCGCACGACATTGGGCCATGTCTGATTGAAGAAAGCGTGGAGCTTCGCGGGTTCGAAAGGTGAGAGCGCCCGGTAAACGAAACTGCGGATGCCGTACTCTTCCGTTTCGGGCACATGATCCTTGAATCCGTGCAGCTCCTTGAACCAGAGCGGGTGGCGGTGCGCCTGCTCGAAATCGAAGCGGCCCGTATCGAGGATCTCATCGAGCGGCGCCCGTCCTTCGGTCGTCTCGATAATGCGGGCGCTCGCATTGAGCGACCGGACGATCGTCCGCGCCGCCTCGACCTGCTGCGGCGTCGCCACATCCAGCTTGTTGAGGATGACGACATCCGCGAACTCGATCTGCTCGACGAGCAGGTTCACCAGCGGACGGTCGTCACCCTCGCCGAGAGACTCGCCGCGATCGGCCAGGAAATCCGTCGAGGCATAGTCCTTGAGAAGATTGGCCGCATCAACGACCGTGACCATCGTATCGAGGCGCGCGACATCGCCGAGACTCACGCCATCCTCGTCGCGGAAATCGAACGTGGCCGCAACCGGCAGCGGCTCGGAGATGCCCGTCGATTCGATCAGCAGATAGTCGAACCGCCCGCGCTCCGCGAGGCGCCGCACCTCCTGGAGCAGATCGTCCCGCAGCGTGCAGCAGATGCAGCCATTCGACATCTCGACGAGCGCCTCGTCGGTGCGCGAAAGATTGGCCCCGCCATCGCGCACCAGATCGGCGTCGATATTCACCTCGCTCATGTCATTGACGATGACCGCGACCTTGCGCCCTTCCCGGTTGTTCAGCACGTGATTGAGCAGCGTGGTCTTGCCCGCGCCGAGAAACCCCGACAGCACCGTGACCGGCAGCCGGCCGTCCGGACGCGCTTCGCCCCGGACGAGATGCTCCATAAGCTGTTGATCCATAAGTCTCTCTGATCTCCTGCTCTATTCTATGAATGTAACGTTATACTATTACATTCATTCCGTCGAGCTGGAACGAGACGAATTCAAGGGCAGCGCGAGCGGGCTTGTTGGGGACTGCGCGTGTGTGCAGTCTGTCGCCCAAACAGCAGACGCCACACAGCAGACGGAGGACGCACATGCCGGAGATGGGGCTCGAGGGTAAAGTCGCGATCGTGACGGGCGCCGGCTCGCGCGCGCCCGGCATCGGCAATGGGCGGGCGGCGGCCATCCTCCTCGCGCGCGAGGGCTGCAAGGTCGCGCTGATCGATGCGACGAAGGAACTGGGCGACGCCACCAAGGAAATGATCGACGCCGAGGGCGGCACGTCGATGGTCGTCGCTGGCAATGTCGCGGATCAGGCCTCGTGCGCGGCGGCCGTCAAGAAGATCGTCGCGACCTGGGGCCGCGTGGACGTGCTCGTCAACAACGTCGGCATCGGCGGTCCGGCCGGCAATGCGGTCGACGTCGACGCCGAGGCCTGGGACGCCGCCATGCGCGTCAACGTGACGTCCATGATGCTCATGGCGAAGTATGCGATCCCCGAAATGCGCAAGCTCGGCGCGGGATCGATCATCAATATCGCCTCGATCGATGGTCTGCGCGGCGGCAACCCGAACCTCTTCTACACCGCCTCGAAAGGCGCCGTCGTTCAGATGACGCGCGCCATGGCTGCCCACCACGGCCCCGAAGGCATTCGCGTGAACTGTATCGCACCCGGCTACGTCTACACGCCCATGGTCTTCGCCGGCGGCATGACGGACGAGCTGCGGGACGCGCGCCGCAAGAACACGCTCCTGCAGACCGAAGGCACAGGCTGGGACATCGGCAAGGGCGTGGTCTATCTCGCCTCGGAGCAGGCGCGCTGGGTCTCGGGCATCGTTCTGTCGATCGACGCAGGCTCCATGGCCGGCACGGTCGGCAACACTACCCCGATCAAAGCCTTCGACTGAGAGCGCATGGCTCGCGGCGCGCGATCCGGTCTAAACTCGCTGCGAAAAACAACAAGCACTTGGAGGATGCCCGATGAAGGTCGCTAAGCTCGAGACCCTTTCCTGCGATGCCGGCTGGCGGAACTACCATTTCGTCAAGCTCACCACCGATACCGGGATCGTCGGCTGGAGCGAGTTCGACGAGGGCTTCGGCGCGCCGGGCCTCAGCTCCGCCATTCAGCGCCTCGCCGCCCGCGTCGTCGGCCAGAATGCACATGACCACGAGCGCATCTATCAGGAGCTGTACGCCATCACGCGGCCCGCCGCCGGCGGCGTCGTGGCGCTCGCCCTAGGCGCCATCGAGAATGCGCTTCTCGATGCCAAGGCAAAGAGCCTCGGCGTTCCGTGCTACGAGCTGCTCGGCGGCAAGATCCGCGACCGCATCCGCGTGTACTGGTCGCACTGCGCGACATGGCGGATCAATCATCCGACCTACTACAAGCCCGCCATCACTGACCTCGACGGCGTGAAGAGCATCGGCCGCGAAGTGCGCGAGAAGGGTTTCACGGCCTGCAAGACGAATATCTTCCTCTACGACGGCCAGAAGAATCCGAAGGGCTGGCGGCCGGGCTTCGGCTCACCAAACCAGCCGGACCTCAATGTCGAGCGCAATGTGCTTCGCAATCTACGCATGCATCTCGAAGCCTTGCGCGACGGCGTCGGCCCCGATGTCGACATTCTTCTCGATCTCAACTTCAACGCCAAGACCGAAGGCTATCTCAAGATCCTGCGCGAGATCGCGGATCTCGACATGTTCTGGATCGAGATCGACAGCTACAATCCCGAAGCGCTCGGCTACATCCGCCGGCACAGCCCGCATCCGATCTCGTCCTGCGAGACCTTGCTCGGCATCCGCGAATTCCTGCCGTACTTCCGCGAGCAGGCCATGGACGTGGCCATCATCGACACGCCCTGGAATGGCGTGTGGCAGTCGCTGAAGATCGCCAACCTCGCCGAGGCGCACGAGGTCAACGTCGCGCCGCACAACTTCTATGGCCATCTCTGCACGATGATGAACGCGCACTTCTCGGCGTGCGTGCCGAACCTGCGCATCATGGAGACGGATATCGACCGGCTCGAATGGGACCACGAGATCTTCACGCACGTGCCCGAGTTCAAGGATGGCCACCTCATCCTGCCGGACCGTCCGGGCTGGGGCACGGAGCCGAATGAAGCCGGCCTTGCCGCGCATCCGGCCAAGAACAACTCGGGTCTGCTCAACTACGGCAGCCAGAAGAAATAGCCTATTGGCGTGAGAAGAAGCCGATCCTCAGAGCACGCGCATGAGGATCGGCAGCGTGCCGTTCACGTGGAGGTACTCGAGCAGCTCGATGACAGGAAAGACTGCCAGGAAAAGCATGGCGTCGAGCACGGTGCGCCTCAGGGCTTTCGGCGAGAAGTAAACTTCATGCTCGTCGCTGTAGAGCGCCGGGCTTGGCCAGAACTGCGGCGTGCGGCGACTGTAGGCCTCATAAGCCGGACCGAACTTGTTCAGGAGGAATTCAGCCTCCTTCGCTGCCGTCACCGAAAAGACGGCATAGGCAATAGCACCGAGCCCCAGGGCGACCACCAGCGAGCCATACATGAGCCCGACACCCACGGCGCCGATGCACGAGAAGAAATAGAGCGGGTTGCGCATCATGGAGAATGGGCCCGTCGTCACGAGCTCGACGTTCTTCTTGGAGCCGACGTAGAGAATGCTCCACATCCGTCCGACCATGCATGCGAAGACCAGAATGATGCCCGTGATCTCGATGAACTCGTGGGCAGCACCGTCCCAGGTGGGCTGGGCGAGGAATAGGAGCGGGAGCGTCATCAACGCCCCCGTCTGTAGAACGTGAATGCGTTGGCGCTGCTGAACTGGCGTCGCTTTCATGCTGCCCCCTCCGGACGATCGCGGCTACACGCCGCTCTGCCTCAATTGCAGCAAATTGAAGGCAACGAGATCGTAAGGGGGCCGTTCGATACGCTACGCCGCATCATGGAAGATGATGCCGAGTGTGTGGCGGCGGCCGCTCAGCACCTCGCTCACGCCGTGGCGCAGGTTCACGCGATACGTGCCGCGCGTCCCCGCGACCGGGCGGTGATGGACGGCGAACACGACGCCATCACCTTGTCCCAGGGGCGCAACCGACGCGCGCGATTGCATGCGCGGGCGCTGCTCGGTGATCACGAACTCGCCGCCGGTGAAGTCGCGCCCCGGCACCGACAGCAGGATCGCCACCTGCAGCGGAAAGACGTGCGCACCATAGAGATCCTGGTGCAGGCAGTTGTAGTCGCCGGCAACGTACTGCAGCAGCAGCGGCGTCGGCCTGGTCTGACCGGCTGCGTGGCAGCGCTTCAGGAATGCCTCGTGCGCCGCCGGAAACTGCACGTCGATGCCCATGGCCGCGTTCCATCGGTTCGCGATGTCGGCGAGCGGCGGATAGAGCGCGGGGCGCAATTCATCGATGGGCTTCGGCAGCGGATAGGAGAAGTACTTGTACTCCCCCTTTCCGAAGCCGTGCCGCGCCATGTGAATGTGGCTGCGAAAGTGGCTGTCCTCAGGGTACATGCCAGCCACCGCCCGGCATTGGTCGACCGACAGCAGCTTCGGAAGGATCGCAAAGCCGCGCGTGTCGAGACTCGCACCAATCCCTTTCCAGTCGATCTCCGCTAGCGATGGCGACGGTGCCAAGCGCTCGCGCGTCACGCTCACGACTGCCTCTCCCGCGCGATAAGCGCGCGCTTGCGCTCGACGCCCCAGCGATAACCGGACAGTCCCTGGTCGCTCCGCACCACGCGATGGCACGGGATGGCGACCGCGAGCCGGTTCGCCGCGCACGCCGCCGCGACCGCGCGCACGGCCTTCGGCATTCCGATACGCTCGGCGAGCTCGGAATAGCTCACGGTCTTGCCGGCCGGGATCTCGCGCAGCGCCTGCCAGACGCGATGCTGGAAAGCCGTGCCGCGCACATCGAGCGGCAGGTCGAAGCGCGCGCCCGGCGCCTCGATCAGCGCAATCGCCTTGGCAAGCACCTGCTCAAATTTCCGATCGCCACCCACGAGCTCGGCGCTCGGAAAGCGCCCTTCGAGATCGCGGAGCAACATGTCGGGCTCGTCGCCGAGCAGGATGGCAGCGATACCTTTGTCGGTAGCTGCGACCAGGATGGCGCCGAGCGAGCACTGTCCGATCGCAAAGCGTAGCTGCATATCCTTGCCGCCCGCGCGGAAGTTCGTCGGTGTCATGCCGAGCATCTCATCGGTGTGGGCATAGAAACGGCCGCTCGAGTTGAAGCCGGCCTCGTGAATGGCTTCTGTCACGTTGGCACTCCTTTTGAGATTGTCGCGCACGCGCTTCTGCCGATGCGCGACCGCGTAGGCCTTGGGCGTCACGCCCGTGATGCCCTTGAAGAGGCGATGGAAGTGATAGGGGCTGAGACCCACCGCAGCCGCGAGCGCGTCGAGCGTCGGCGGCTCCTCCGCCTCTTCGATGAGGCGACAGGCCTTGGCCACCCGTTGCGCGTGCTCGACATCGAGCGACTCGGTATCGGGCTTGCACCGCTTGCACGGGCGAAAACCCGCCGCCGCCGCGTCGGCGCTCGACGCATGAAACGCCATGTTCTCCCGGCGCGCGTGCCGCGATGGACATGACGGCCGGCAGTAGATGCCGGTCGTCGCGACCGAATAGACGAACGCGCCGTCGAAGCTCTTGTCCCGCGCCGCCACGGCCGCATATAGCCGGTCGTCATCGGGCATGGTCGGGCGGGCCTTCGCCATCGCGCTTCCTTGGGCCATATGGATGTTCTTCCTCGCTTCCATGAGACGTAACATAGGCCTCTTCGCCCACGCCCACACTCCGCTCCTTGCTTTCAAATCCGGATTTCCGTCAGCCGGGCAAATTGCGCGGAATTCTCGGCAGAATTGGCCTGCACATTCGCCGTGCCCCCGCTATTCTATCAACGCCCCGATAGCGCCACCCGCAGAGCGATGTCCATGTTGCCGCGCATCACGCTACTTGCCGTGTCGGTCAGTTTTCTCGCCCTTTCCGCCGCTCCCTCACTCGCGCAGAGCACGGGCCTCGTTTCCTTGCGGACGCCGCGCGGTGCCAAGCAGGCGTTCATCCTGATCAAGCCGCAGAAACCGGTAGCGGCGGTGATCCTGTTCGCGGGCGGCCATGGCGCTTTGCGACTCCAGAGAGCACGGTCCATGGCCTGGGGCAGCCAGAACTTCCTCGTGCGCGTGCGCGACAAGTTCGCCGCACAGGGCTTCATGGTAGCCGTGGTCGATGCGCCTTCGGATCGCCAGAGCGCACGCGGCATGAACGCCATCTTCCGCATGAGCCGCGAGCACGCGCAGGACATCGGCACCGTCGTCGACTATCTCAAGAAGGAGGCCAGCGTACCCGTCTGGCTGGTCGGCACGAGCATGGGAACGTTCTCCGCGGCGGGCGGCGGGATCGCTCTCAAGAGCATTCAGGGCATCGTGCTGACCTCGACGATCACGCGTGCGCATCCCAATTGGAACATCCGCCAGAGCCATCCGAACGGCGTCGCCAGCATGCGCCTTTCCGCGATCACCGTTCCGACCTTGATCCTCTCGCATCGCCATGACGGCTGCGACATCACACCCGCCGCCGACGCCCCGAAGCTGACCAAGGCGCTCGGCAAATCCAGCAAAGTCGATGTCGTCCTGCTCGATGGCGGCAACGCGCCGAAGTCGGAGCCATGCCAGGCTCTCGCCCAGCACGGCTTCTATGGCATCGAGGATCAGGCGGTCGCGCGCATCGTGCAGTTCATCAAAGCCAACTGACGCGACGCCTCACGATCTTACTTCCTGAGCAGCGCCGCACCAGCGCCGAGCGCCCTGAGCTTGCCGGCGGCGACCGCACGCGGCAACGGTGCCATGCCGCAATTCGTGCAGCCCTGGATGCGCGCAGCATCCGCATACTTGAGTGCTTCCTTCAGCGTGCCCGCGACCTCTTCCGCTGTCTCGACCCGGCTCGTCGCGACGTCGATGGCACCGACGAGGATGGTCTTGTCGGCGAGATGCGCGATGAGCGAGAGCGGCACCTTCGATCCGGCGCACTCCAGCGACACCTGCTGGATCTTCGAGCGGTTCAGCGCCGGAAATATCTCGTCGTACTGGCGCCACTCGCCGCCGAGCGTCTCCTTCCACTTGAGGTTGGCCTCGATGCCGTAGCCGTAGCAGATATGAACGGCCGTCGTGCACTTCAGGCCTTCGGCCGCAGCGTCGAGCGCGGCAATGCCCCAATCCTTTACGTCATTCATGAACACGTTGAACGCCGGCTCGTCGAACTGGATGACGTCTGCGCCGAGCGCCTCGAGCTCGCGCGCCTCGGCATTGAGCACCTTCGCGAAAGCCATGGCCATGTCCGCGCGGCGGCCGTAGTGCGCATCGGCGATCGTGTCGCAGATGGTCATCGGTCCCGGCAGCGTGAACTTCATCTTCCGCTTCGTGTTTGCCCGCACGAAACGCACGTCCTCGCTGTGCACCGCGCGCTTGCGCGTGATCGGACCGGTGACCGTCGGCACCTCGACGACATAGCGGTTGTCGCGAATGCCCATCTGCGTCTTCTTCTGCCAGTCGATGCCGCCGACATGTTCGAGAAAGCCATGCACGAAATGAATGCGGAACTGCTCGCCGTCGGAGACGATATCGATGCCGGCATCCTCCTGCAGCTTGAGCCACACGAGCACGGCATCCTCCTGCGCGCGACGCAGCGCCTCGCCGTCATAGCGCCACGCGCCCCAGAGCTTCTCCGGCTCGGCGAGCCAGCCGGGCTTCGGCAAACTGCCGGCAATGGTCGTCGGAAACAAAGCCATGACGTCCTCCCTCGTGTTTGTTGTCGGCCGCCTCTTGAGGGGCGGTCACAATCCGTTGATGCGCATCAGCGCGTCGAAGTGCTGCTGCGCCGAGAAGTCGATGAACTGCATGTACTGGCGCGCCGTCTCCTTGACCTGATCCTCGGGCATGATCTGCAGGGGCAGGCCGGTCGACATCGCCAGCACTTGCTGCTTGGCCGCACGCTCGAGATAGTAGAGGTCGTCGAAGGCTAAAGCGATCGACGGTCCGCCGATGGAAAGCCCATGATGGGCGAGGAAGAAGATGTCCGCCGTCGGGTTGGACTTCTGCGCATCGGCAATGCGCTTGCCCTCGCTCTCGTCGAGCGCGATGCCGCCAAAGGATTGGTAAGCAACACGCCCGTAGTAGCGCGCGGCGGTCTGATGCGCCATCTCGAGCCGACCGCCCTGCACCATCGTCAGCGACGTCGCCCAGGGCATGTGCACGTGAAGAATGCACTGGTGGCGCGGATTGGCGCGATGGCCCTGCACATGAATATGCCGCGCCGTCGCCTCGACTTCCCCGTCGCCTTCGATCACCTGGCCATCGCCGTCGATGAGCAGGAGATGCTCGGGCCGCATCTCCGACCAGTGCAGACCATAAGGGTTGATGAGATAGCGCTCGTCGGGCCCCGGCACGACGACCGAGAAGTGATTGCAGATGCCCTCCGAGTAGCCGAACTTCTCGGCAAGGCGGAAGGCGGCGGCAAGCTCACGGCGGAGGTGCATGGGAGAGGCGGCAGAGGTCGGCATACGGCTCCTCGCTATCGGGGAATGGCACGCTCGAAATGATAGGAAGGATAGGGGTCACTGCCAAGCGGCCAGGGCAGAGCCTCGCGCCGGCCCGCCGAAAGCTGTAGCCTTTCCGCGGGGCGCCTGGAGGCACGACATGCCGGAATGGGTCGAAATTCTGCTTCTGGTCAGCGCGACGACGGGCGCCGGCCTCGTCGGCGGTATCTTCTTCGCTTTCTCGAATTTCGTGATGCCCGCATTGGCGCAGCAGCCCGGAACGGAAGGTGCCCGCGCCATGCAGAGCATCAACGTGACCGTGCTCAACCCGCTCTTCTTCGCCGTCTTCTTCGGCACAGGCATCATTTCCCTGGCGGTCGCACTCGCGACGCCGGGCGCGTGGGATGCTCCCGGCACGGTGCTCAGCCGGATCGCCGCCGCGCTCTATCTCTTCGGCACGCTCGGCGTCACCATGATGTTCAACGTACCGCTGAACGATCGGCTGGCCTCGGCCACGGCGGAAGGCAATCTCTCGCAGACGTGGAGCCACTATCTGCACGCGTGGACATGGTGGAACCACGTGCGCACGATCGCGGCCCTTCTGGCGGCTGCACTCTTCGCGCTCGCCATCGCCTACTGAAAGGCGACCGCTAGTCTAACCTTCTCCCCGTGACGGGCAGGGCGAAAAGACAAGAGCGACCTCGCTCCAGCGCTGCCACGCTATCGGTATGGCCGCCGCGGGCATAGCACAGCGAGAGGGTTGCGAAGCACCTCTTCCCAGCAGCCCGCGGCAAAAAAGAAAAACCTCAACCGCTCGCCGAGCCGAGGCAGGCCTTCGGGCAGCGCGGTGCGCGGCCGAGCAGATGACCGAGCGCGCGACCATTGCCCGGCGCACAGACGTGGCGCAGGAACGCCTGATCATCGACAGCATAGCGCG
>JAEWIJ010000101.1 GCA_023387235.1 Pseudomonadota bacterium | reverse complement strand
TCACGAGCGTCATCGACGACATCGACTTCGCCATCACGCACATCGTTCGCGGCGAGGATCACGTCACGAACTCGGCCGTGCAGATCCAGCTCTTCGAGGCGCTCGGTGCGGAGCCGCCGACATTCGCGCATCATAGCCTGCTCATCGGCGCCGACGGGCAGGCGCTCTCGAAGCGGCTCGGCGATCTGTCCGTCGAGAGCCTGCGGGACGAGGGGCTCGAACCGCTCGCCGTGCTGTGCCATGCCGCGCTCCTCGGCACTTCGGAGGCGGTCGCACCGTATGCGACCCTCGACGAGCTGGCTCAACACGTCGATCTCTCGAAGCTCTCGCGCGCACCGGGCCGCTTCGATATCGCGGAACTGCGCGCGCTGAACGCGAAGCTGCTGCACATGCTGCCGTTCGATGCGGTAGCCGATCATCTGGCGCGCTTGGGGCTCGATGTCTCGCCCGCTCTCTGGGAAGCGGTTCGCGGGAACATCGCGACGCTCGCGGACGTGTGCACATGGCTCGAGGTCGTGAGCGGTCCGATTGCACCGCGCATCGAGGATGCGCCTCTCTGCACGACCGCCGCCGGTCTCCTTCCGCCGGAGCCGTGGAACGCCGAGACGTGGAGCGCGTGGACGACGGCTGTGCGCGACGCGACCGGCATCAAGGGCCGGCAGCTCTTTCATCCACTGCGGCTGGCACTGACGGCGCGCGAGGCGGGGCCTGAGCTGCGCGCGCTTCTCCCACTCATCGGACGCGAACGTGCTGAAGCGCGGCTCAAAGGAATGACGGCATAGGCGGGTGAGGGTGAGGGGCGGCCCTACGCGGTACATGGACCGCCGCCCCTCACCCCCGCCCGCTCCCCCCGCGGGCTCGGAAACTCTCGTCCTACTCTTCGATCAGCACAGCACGCCTCAGCGGCGCCGGCTGGCTCGTTGTGAGCAATGCCATTTCCAATGTTGCGGCTTCGGACGGCTGCATCATCGACGCGCCGGCATCGCGCGGCACGAGAACGCCCGCGGCCGTGTCCTGCTTGCGCATGACGAACATCGTCATGTCGTCCGCTAGCTCGCAGACACCATGGCCTTGTGCGTAGACGTCGTAGCCGGCGCGCATGAAGAACGGGACGGAAGGCGCGCAGGCGAGCGCCGTGATGGAGGTGTAGCCGGCCCGGCGCGCGCGCGCCTCGGTGTGGGCGAGCAGCAGCGAACCAAGACCCATGAACGTGAAGAGCGGCTGCACGAAAAGCCCCTCGATCCGCGCGACACGGCCGCGACTGTCGAGCGGCCGCCAGCCGGCCGTTCCGGCGAGCTGGCCATCGAGCCACGCACCCGTGAGTTGAGTGCCGCGAAGCGCCTCGACGTAATCCGGCGTGTCGAGCGATGACATGAAGGCGTCGACATAACGCTGCGTCGCGCGCGGGGCGGCGATCGTGCGGAACGACGTGCCGTGGACGTAGCGCACGTCCGACCAGTCGTCGATGTCGATGGGGCGGAGCTGGACGAGCTCCGCGGTGCGAATCCCCTCGTCGCTCGGCTCGGCGCAGTCAGCGCTGGAAGGGCTACGCATGTTACAAGACCTGTACGCAGATACTGGTACTCGGCTGACTACAATCCACGAATTGCGACAACCGTTTTTCTATTCCGTTGCAGCGTAGGCCGCGAGACGAGATGATCGCAATACGATCAAATTCCTAAACGCCTGCCAAATAAGGTTTTGTCGGCCGAGTGGTGCCTTGGAACCACAGGCGCGGGCTTTTGCTCGAATTGGCGTCTTCCGCCAGCCGAGGAGGCAATGCGCGTCGCTAGCGGCGCTGGCTCACCGACGCCGGGCGCTGCTGCTCGGGCGCCTGGGCCTTGCGCTCCGCAGGCTGCTCGCCGGTGGCGGGAACGTATTCGGCCTGCTTGCACGAGCAGCCCTGCACGTACTCCTTGCGGTGCCGGAAGGCATTGCGCAGGCTGGTGTAGGGCTTGTGCTCACTGACGGAGATCATCTCCTCGACGGCGCCGCCCGGATTCTGGTGATAATAGAGCTCGGTCGGCGCCGCGCACTTCGACTGGCAGGCATCCACGTCGCGCGAGAAATGATTGGGCAGCGTCGCGAAGCTGATCGGGAAGTAGTAGCCGTCGCACAGCCGCACGCAGAGTGTCCGGTAGGTCGCATAAGGCAGGGCGCCGAACTGATTGTTCGGCGTCATCGGGCGCGCGCCCGACTCCTCGTCCTGCCAGAAGAACGAGCCGAACGGATTGTTGGAGCCGCCGCGACGACGCGCTTCCTGCTGATAGTTCGCGCCGCAATTGTTTCGGGCAAGCTCGCGGATGATCTCGTCCTGCATCGAGCGGCCGCTCTGGCCCATGATCTGCTGGCGCTGGATGTCGAGGTCGCTCTGCCGGCGGCGCATGTCCTCGGACCGCTGCGCCAGATCCACGCACGCGCGCGTGCGTCGCAGCGTGCGCGAGAAGAGCCACGTCTCGTAGCACTCGTTCCGGTCGAGCTGGATCTGCGTCGACTGGATGTCGCGATCGAGCTGGCGCAGCTCGACCTCGATCTTCGGCAGCACGTCACGCGACTGGTTGCCGCGCTGGCCCTCCGAGACGAGCCGCTGCTCGAGCTGGAAGCAGATATTGCCGGCGGCCGGGGGAGGCGCGCCCGGGTCACGTGGCGCGGGACCCCAGCCGGGTTGCGGCGGTCCGCGATACACGGGCTCGCGGGGCTCCGGCGGCCGGCGCGGACGGTCGTCCCCGCCAAAAGGCCACCAGCCGCTCTGGGCCTGCGCGGCGGGCACCAGCGACGGCATGAACAAGGCAACACCGCAGGCGACCGCCAGCACGGCGGCTACCACGGCCACCGCTCCAGCGCGCCGATAGTGCCTAGCGCTCATTCAAAGACCTCAGCCGGCTCGCAAAGGAACATGATGTCCACAGACGCGGTCGCGCCCCTGTTCGACTCACCATGATGGTGCTCAAGTAGGCGGTCAATGCGGAACAATTGCGGCGCGGGCCGCCGTGCACAAGTGCCTGATCGCCACACGTGGAACCGATAGCGGGCCCTCGAAGCGTCCGGCCCGGAGCGGCAAGGAAGGCCACAAAATAGAAATCATGCCGAAGATCAGTTTCGGGATTTGCTCCGGCGTACGATATGGTCGATCGAACTGAGAGCACGCCGGAATAACAGGGGGGACGAGCGATGACTTCGCCACGCGCCGCACAAGCCGCAGACATTCTCGCCGCCGCGCGCCGTGAAGGCCATTTGCTCGATCGCCTGCCGGACGGAAGCCGCCCCACATCCCTCGCCGAGGGCTATGAAATCCAGAGCGCGTTCATCGGCCTGTGGCCGGACAAACTGGCCGGCTGGAAGATCGGCGCTACGTCGCATGGCACCATGGAGCGGTTCGGCGTCAGCGAGCCGATTTATGGCCCCTTCTTTGCCCGCGACATTTACGCGAGCCCGGCGACACCGGCCGCCGGCCGTCTCCAGCAGATGGCCATCGAGAGCGAATTCGCCTATCGGCTCGGCAAGGATCTGCCGGCGCGCGCGACACCGTACACCCGCGAGGAGATCCTCGACGCGATCGACGCGCTGATCCCGTGCTTCGAGATCGTCGGCCCGCGCTTCGTGAAGGTTCCGTTCGACGACGTGGCCTCGGCGGTTGCCGATTGCGTGATGAATGCCGCGATGATCCTGGGTGAGCCGATTACCGACTGGCGGAACATCGATGCAGCGCGCCATCCGGTGAAGCTCAGCATCGACGGCATGGTGACGGGCGAGGGCAACGGCTCGGACTGCCTCGGCGATCCGCGCAATGTGCTCGATTGGATCGTCGAGAAGCTCCGGGCTCGCGACATCGACCTGAAGAAGGGGGAAATCCTCTCGACCGGCACCTGCACGGGCATCGTTCCGTTCCGGCCGGGGCAGAAGGCCGTCGGCGACTTCGGCCCCCTCGGCAGGGTCGAGGTGAATTACGTCTGAGGCTCGCCGCGGGTCATGCGCCGCGCGAATGACCTCGCGCGATGGCCACCATTCAAAGGCCGAGGGAGACGTGCTACCCGTGGCACCTCTGAAATAGCGCGCCCGCAGCATTGCGGCGCACCGCACGGGAAGGAACGCCGGCCATGGCCGACAAGATCAGGGGCGCCGACATCGTCGCGCGCACGCTGGAGAAGCTCGGGACGACGAAGGTCTTCACGCTCTCCGGCAATCACATCATGTCGATCTTCGACGCGGCGCTCGAGACCAAGCTCGAGCTGATCCACGTGCGACACGAGGCGGCGACCGTCCATATGGCCGACGCATGGGGCCGCCTTTCGGGCGAGCCCGGCATCGCGATGGTGACGGGCGGACCCGGCCACGCGAACGCTGTCGGGGCGCTCTATACGGCACTCGCCAACGAGTCGCCGATGGTGCTGCTGTCCGGCCATGCCGCGACCGACGAGCTTGGCCGCGGTGGCTTCCAGGAGATCGCGCAGGCCGACCTCGCGCGTCCCGTTGCCAAGGCGTCGTGGACATCGGCCTCGGCGGCGGCCCTCGGCGAGGATGTTGCCAAGGCGTTTGAAATCGCGCGGAGCGGCAGGCCGGGACCGGTGCATCTGAGCCTGCCGTCCGATCTGCTCGATGCGGAACTGGATGCAGCGAGCGCGTCGATCCCCGGACTGCGGACCAATGAGGCATCCGCCGCACTGCCGGACGCGCTGGCCGATGCCGTGCTCGACGCGATCGCGAAAGCGCGCGCGCCGCTGATCATCGCCGCGCCGCATCTTTCCGGTCCGCACGGCCGGCCGTTACTGGCAGAGCTCGAAAAGGCCGTGCAGGCGCCGGTCGTCGTCATGGAGAGCCCGCGCGGCATTCGCGACGCGACGCTCGGCTCGTTCTCGGACCTGCTCAAGCAGACCGACCTGATCGTGCTCGTCGGCAAGCCGCTCGACTTCACGCTCAAGTGGGCGCAGCCGCCCGTCGTCGCGCCGACATGCCGCGTGATCAGCATCGATCCGGAGCCGGCGTTGATCGAGCGCGCGCAGAAGGAACTCGGCAGCCGTCTCGCGCTCGGGGTGCTCGCCGAAGCGCGCGGTGCCGTGCGCGCGCTCACGGAACGCGGCCGCAAATCGACGCCGCGGGGCGCACAATGGCTCGGCGAGGCGCGTCGCCTGCTCGATCATCGTCCGGAGAGCTGGGCCGGCCTCAAGGGCAAGAACGGGCGCCTGCACGCCGTCGAGGTTTTCAAGGCGCTGAAGCCGATCGTGGAGCGCGATCCGAACGCCGTGCTCATCTGCGACGGCGGCGAGTTCGCGCAATGGGGCCAAAGCCTCATCAAGCCGCCGCGCCGCGTGGTCAATGGCGTTGCGGGCTCTATCGGTGCCGGCATTCCGTTCGCGGTGGCAGCCCGCGCGTGGGAGACCAAAGCGCCCATCATCACCGTTGTCGGCGACGGCACGTTCGGCTTCCACATGTCGGAGTTCGACACGGCCGTGCGGCACAACCTGCCGTTCGTCGCGATCGTCGGCACTGACACGAAGTGGAACGCGGAGAGCCAGATCCAGCTCCGCGACTACGGCGCCCAGCGCATGCACGGCTGCGATCTTCTGCCGACGCGCTACGACCAGGTCGTCACCGCACTCGGTGGCCATGGCGAGTTCGTCGAGGATGTCGCAGCACTCCCGGCCGCGATCGAACGGGCCATCGCGTCCGGCAAACCGGCGTGCGTGAACGTGATGATCGAGGCCATTGCCGCGCCGGCGATCTAAACAAATCCCCTCTCCCCGCGCTTGCGGGGAGAGGGCTAGGGTGAGGGGCGGCGACATACGCGAACGTCGGCGCAAGCGGCCGCCCCTCATCCCGGCCTTCTCGTCGCGACAAAGGCGCGCTTCCAGCGCGACGAAGAACGGGGAGAAGGGGATTGCCGGAGCACATCCATGGGCTTCACGACGCATCCGGTGCTGTTCATCTCGGGCGCGGTCATCGCCGTCATCGGCTTTCTGCTGTGGCGCATGGCCGGGCGCTGGGACCTCAAGGGCCACGCCGTGGACTCGGCAATGAGGTCGGCGTGGAACCGTCGCGTCGTCATCAGTGACGAACTGCAGGATCGCTATCGCGACGTGCGGGATGCGCCATCGCACATGAGCCGGGCCGGGCGCGTCGCCGGCCACGCCGCGCGTCACTTCGCGGCGCAAGCGCTCTCGATCGGGTCGATGATCGCGATGGCCATAGGCCTTCTGATAGCCGTCGCGGCGATCTTCTGGCCGTAGCGTCAGGCGGCCGTCAGGCGCGCCAGGGTGGCATCGTCGATCTCGAAGTTCGCGAACACGGCCTGAACGTCGTCGTCGTCCTCGAGTGCGGCGATGAGCTTCAGGATCGTGCTGGCGTTTTCCTCGTCGAGCGACGTCGTCGTGACGGGCTTCCAAATGGCCTTGACGGTCTGCGGCGCGCCGATGGCCGCCTCCAGCGCAGTGGCCACCGCGCTCATATCCTCAAAGGCACAGACGATCGTGTGGCCGCTCTCGTCGGAAGCAACGTCGTCCGCGCCGGCCTCGATGGCCGCCTCGAGCACGGCATCGGCTGAGCCCGCCGCCGCCGGATAGACGATCTCGCCGACGCGCGCGAACATGTGCGAGACGGCGCCGGTCGCGCCGAGATTGCCGTTGTACTTGGTGAAGACGGCACGGACGGCACCGCCCGTCCGGTTGCGGTTGTCCGTCAGCGCCTCGACGACGATGGCGACGCCGCCGGGGCCATACCCCTCGTATCGGATCTCGTCATAGTTCTCGTCGGCGCCACCCGCCGCCTTCTTGATGGCTCGTTCGACATTGTCCTTGGGCATGTTCTCGGCGCGCGCGTTCTGCACGGCCAGGCGCAGGCGCGCATTCATCTCCGGATCGGGCAGGCCGGTCTTGGCCGCCACGGTGATCTCGCGGGCGAGCTTGGCAAAGAGCTTGGAGCGGGCAGCATCCTGCTTGCCCTTGCGGTGCATGATGTTCTTGAACTGGGAATGGCCAGCCATGGATGATCCGTCGCGCGCTCGATAGCGAGTGTCCCTCCCCGCTCGTGTGCGTGTGCGGAGAAACCCTCTAAGATGCTGTTATTGCCGCCCTTTCCTGAAGGGCTGAGTGGCTGGCGGCCGCGGCGCCCGCGTGCTGTGTCCCGACGCCGCATGGCCGACCGGCGGCGTTATACGCGCACCCCCGTGCAAAATCCACCAATTGTCGCTATATTGTCGCTCGGACTGGACGGCGCGAAGAAGCCAAAGGAACTGCTCGACCGCGAGACGACCTGTCCCCCCGATCCTGCAAACGGCCCGCGCCAAAGCTACGGCGACGTGCGCCGGTGCGCGCGGCAACGGGGGAACCAAGGACCACGAGAGTGGTTTGGAGCAGCGATGACGACGATCGTGGAGCGCCTCCCTTCCAGGCGGAGCGTCACTTGAACGAGACTCGAGCCGTGCATGAGGCGAGTCGAGCAAGGACGGAGGCGGCCCCCGCGCCGGGTTCCGCCAAGCCCGGAATGCTTTCCGTCGCCATTCCCGTGCTGAACGAGGAGCGGGGGCTCACGCGCCTGCTCGAACGGCTCGTTGCCGTCCTCGATGGACTCGGCCGGCCGTGGGAGGTGATTTTCGTCGACGACGGATCGCGCGACGGCACCGCCGCCATGCTGACCGCCCTCAATGCCCGCGACCCGCGCTTCAAGGCGGTCGTACTCAGCCGCAATTTCGGCAAGGAAATCGCCGTAGCTGCGGGCTTGCGGTATGCGGTCGGCGCCGCGGCGATCGTAATGGATGGCGACTTGCAGCATCCTCCCGAGGCCATTCCGGCGCTCGTCCGGCAATGGGAGCAGGGCTACGACGTGGTTTACGGGGAGCGCTCGAACCGGGCGACGGACACCGCCATCCACCGCTTCATGGCGCAGATTTTCTACGGCATCTTCAAGAGGATGAGCCGCACGGAGCTGCCCGAGGGCGCCGGCGACTTCCGCCTCATCGACCGCAAGGTCGTCGACGTGCTCAACCGCATGGACGAGCGCGCGCGTTTCAACAAAGGCCTCTTCGCCTGGGTCGGATTCCGGTCGATCGGCGTGCCCTATAACGTGGAGGCGCGCGGCGAGGGACGCTCGCGGTGGCGGTGGCGCCAGCTCATGCGCTTCGCGATAGACGGCGTCGTGTCGTTCACGACCATCCCGCTCAGGGTATGGTCCTATCTCGGACTACTCGTGTCGGCGTGCGCCTTTCTCTTCGCGCTCTATATCCTCGTCGAGGCACTTGTTTTCGGGATCAGCGCCCCCGGTTTCCCGACGCTGATCATCTCTGTGATGTTCTTTGCCGGTGTCCAGCTCATCTCGCTCGGCGTGATCGGCGAGTACCTGGGGCGCGTCTACGAGGAGGTCAAAGGTCGCCCGCTTTTCGTTGTCGCCCGCGAGATCGGCCTCGGCAGCGATCCTGATCCCACCAGGAGGGCCACGGAGACATGAGCCGGCAGCACTCCGCGATCGATCCGGCCCGTGATCTGCCGCCGCTGCGGCACTGGGGCGGCTTTCTCGTCTCGGGCCTCATCGCGCTCGTCTGTGACGCGAGCCTGCTGCAGTTCGGCATCGTCGTTCTGGGGCTCAACCCGCTCGTCGCCCGCCTGATCGCGATCTCGGGCGCCATGGTCGCGGGATGGCTCGCGCACCGGCGATTAACCTTTTCGCTGAGCGTGCCACCAACTCTTGCAGAGTTTAGCCGATATTCCGCAACAGCATGGGCGGCGGCCGCCATCAACTACGCGACGTTTGCCGCCGTGCTGTTCGTGTTGCCTGGGACACATCCGCTGACGGCCCTTGTATTTGCGTCAATTCTCGCCACATTTTTCGCATACATGGGAATGCGTTACCGCGTCTTTCGGGGGAGAGCATGACTGGTTCTCATAGGATGCGGTGGCCGATGGGAGAAGGCGCAGGAAAGGCTGGCGTCAGGTTCGTGAGCTCCAAATGACGAGACAGGAACCATTCATTGAACATTCATCCGCGATGCCATTGCATGGCTGTCGCTCCAGGAGAATTTGTAGCAGTTGGAAGTCGCTGCGCGCGCTGGATGACCGCGCGGCGAAGCTATCGACTGCGCGTGGGCGGAGCTTTCGAAAAGACCCCACTTAAGCATGAGGGAAATTCGGAACCGTAGCAGGGCTACGAACGTTGTCTGGTGCGATGGCGTAAGCGCTTGAAATGCGTCTGGAGGCGCAAATATGAAGTCGAATGCGGTTAAGTCCTACGCGCTTGAGCTCGATTGGTCGGCACAGACCATCTTGCCAATCGAGTTTCGTGGACGGGAATTGCACTTGGAGGCTCGTGCCTACCAGGGACATGACCCCCACAATCAAGCGTTTGTCCTGATTCACAGGGCGAACCAGGCAAACAGCGAGCTGCCGGTCGTACGCGTCCACAGCGGCTGCATCACCGGTGACATCTTCCATTCCCTCAAGTGCGACTGCTATCCGCAGTTGCAGGCGGCGCTGGAGACGATCACGACATCGCCGCTCGGCGTGCTGATCTACCTGCCCTATCATGAGGGGCGGGGCATCGGTATCGTGAACAAGATCCGGGCCTACGCACTGCAGGACCAGGGTTACGACACGGTCGACGCGAATGTCGCGGTCGGCGCGCCGATCGAGGCGCGTACGTACGACCTCGCGGCGCACATCCTGTTCGATCTCGGGCTGCCGGATATCCGGCTGCTCACGAACAACCCCGCCAAGGTGGATGCGCTTCGGGCCGAGGGTATCAACGTGATCGAGCGCCTGCCCGTTGTGTGCACGCCAAATGCCCACAATGTGCGCTATCTCGAGACGAAGAAAGCCCGCATGGCGCACGCGCTCTGAGCGCGGCGCAAGGGCTCTTCTGACAACACGAAATCCGGCGAGGCGTCACCCAAGTGGCGCCTCGCTTTTATTGTCAGCGCGCCGACTCGAGCGTCTCCACGACGAGATTGCCATTCGTGTAGACGCAGATCTCGGCGGCAATCGCCATCGCCTTGCGGGCGATCGCCTCGGCATCGAGATCGGTGTCGATCAAGGCGCGCGCGGCAGCGAGCGCGTAGTTCCCGCCCGATCCGATGCCCATGATGTCCTGCTCGGGCTCGAGCACGTCGCCGGTCCCCGTGAGAACCAGCGAGCGCTCGCGATCGGCGACCAGCATCATCGCTTCGAGCCGCCGCAGAAATCGGTCCGTCCGCCAGTCCTTGGCGAGTTCGACGCAGGCCCGCGTGAGCTGCCCCGGATACTGCTCGAGCTTGGCCTCGAGGCGCTCGAAGAGCGTGAAGGCATCAGCCGTCGCACCGGCAAAGCCGCCGATCACATCGCCGCGGCCGAGCGCGCGGACCTTGCGCGCATTGGACTTGATGACGGTCGCCCCGAGGCTCACCTGACCGTCGCCCGCGATGACGACCCTGCCCTTCTTGCGCAAGGTGAGGATCGTCGTGCCGTGCCAGTTTTCCATGAACTCTCCTCCGGCCAGCCCTCGGGGCGGACCTGCTCATTCTTGGGGTGAGGTATGGTGCCGCGGGCGCGTCGAATCAAGGCGGTCGCTTGTCATCGCCAGGAAGAGACACGACATTCAGATCGCAGAGTGAAGTCCGGCGCTTTAGTCGCCAGCGGAGTTTTCATGCCGAATGATGTCCCGGCGCGGCAGCGCGCACATCACCGCAGCCGGCATCTCACCAAGATCGTCAATGTCGCCCTGCAGGGCGGCGGCGCGCATGGGGCCTTCGCCTGGGGCGTGCTCGACTATCTGCTGGAGGACGGCCGCCTCGATATCTGCGGCATCTCCGGCGCCAGCGCCGGCGCGGTCAACGCGGTCGTGCTCGCGCATGGCGTGAGCACAGGCGGACGCGAGGGCGGACGGGCGGCGCTCGCCGATTTCTGGCGCAAGGTCGGGGAGCCGAGCTCCTACATCGGCCCGCATCCCTTCCAGCAGCCGGTACCGCTCGCCTTCTTCAGCGAGGCGACGCCCGTCTTCCTGCTCTTCAACATGATGACTCAGCTCTGGTCGCCCTATCAGCTCAATCCGCTCAACATCAATCCGCTACGTGCGCTGCTCGAGGCGACAGTCGATTTCGAGCGCCTGCGCACATGCCCGCGCACGAACCTCTTTCTCACGGCGACCAACGTCCGCTCGGGCAAGGTGCATGTCTTTCGCACTAAGGATCTCTCCGCCGATGCCGTGATGGCGTCCGCCTGCCTGCCGCAGGTCTTTCAAGCTGTCGAGATCGATGGCGAGGCCTATTGGGACGGCGGCTTCATGGGGAACCCTTCGCTCTTCCCGCTGATCTACGACAGCCCTTCGCAGGACGTCATCATCGTCCACGTCAATCCGATCGTGCGGCCGGACGTGCCGCGCACGGCGCTCGACATCGAGAACCGGGTCAACGAGATCAGCTTCAACTCGTCGCTGATCGGCGAGATGCGCGCGATCGCCTTCGTCACGCGCCTCATCGATCAAGGCCGGCTTCCCGAGGGCTCCATGAAGCGGATGCTATTGCATTCCATCGCCGCCGACGATGTGATGCAGATGCTGGGCGCGGTTTCCAAGATGAACACGAGCTGGGATTTCCTGACGCAGCTCCGCGACATCGGACGGGAGCGTGCCGCGCAATGGCTCAAGGATTCGTTCGAGACTATCGGGCACGAATCCTCGACCGATATTCGCTCCTTCCTGTAGGCCGCGCTGCTAAGGCTTCAGCTTCGCCATGAAGTCGTCGATGAGGGCGTTGACCTCGCTAGGCTGCTCGATCTGCGGGAAGTGCCCGGCATTCTCGATGATCTCGACGCGCGTGCCCGGCACGAGACGGCGCACATCATCGAGGTAAGCCGAGGTCTGATCCTTCTGCATGGAGGCGCGGCGGCCCTCCGGCGTCATGTACGTCGTCTGTATGGCCATCAGCGGCACGCGTGCCTTGGCGAAGGTCTCGTCGAAGCGCTCCGCGTCCCACTTGCCGATGTTCGGGAAAAGATTGCCGGCAAGCTTGGCCGGCATATTCAGCGCGCGATCGACGACCGGCTTTGCGACAGCGGGATCCGCGCCGGGCAGAAACATCTGCGCGAAGAACGGCTCGATGAAAGTGCGATAGCCGACTTCGGCGACACGCTTGCGCCGCTCCTCATGCGCGCGGCTGCCGGCAGCGCCAAGACGGCTGCCGTCGACGAGAATGAGACCAGCCACGCGATCCGGCGCCTCGCTCATGGCATGCATGACGATGCGGCAGCCCATACTGTGGCCGACCAGGACCGCGCGCTCGATGGCGAGGTCGGCGAGGAGTGCCGCGACATCGCGCCCATGCGTGTCGATGATCTCGTGCGCCTCGCTGCCGGGTGTCTTGCCGTGCCCGCCGAGATCGACGGCCACCGTCTCGAAGCGGTCCTTCAAGTGCGCGACCTGCGCGTCCCAATCGGAGCGGGCGCAGCCGAAACCGTGCACGAAGACGATCGTCGGGCGGCCGCGCCCCGTTCGGGTGTGGTCGAGGACAGTCATGGGCGTTTCTCCTGAGTGCCGTTGCGCGGCGCTTCTGTTGCAGGCGCATCCAAGGTTCGCGCGAAGGCCGCTCCGGCGTCAATCGCATCGGCCCGCGCGTCGAGTTGTACGAACACGCACAATTCCGGCGGCAAACGGCCACCATTGGTTGCCGAGACAGCCCGAATCATAGCAACTGGCAAGAGACTCTTCATGCAAGCCAAGCGGGAAGATACGCGATGAACGACATGACCCCAGCCGGCGGCAAGGTCCCCCTCGACATCGGCGCGATCGCCAATGCCACCTCCGAGGCTTGCATCTCGACGCGGGTACGCCAGCTCTCCCGCATCGTGACGCGCGTGTATGACGACGCGCTCCGCCCCCACAAGATCACGGCGAGCCAATTCACGCTGTTGACCCAGCTCGCCAACCAGGACGGCATCACAGCCGCCGAGATCGGCAGCACGCTCGACATCGAGAAGTCGACCCTTTCGCGCAACCTGAAGCGCCTTCTCGCGCTCGGCCATATCATCATGGACCCGCCCGCCGGGCGCCGCGGCCGCGGCCTGCATCTCACGCCGAAGGGCAAGCAGGTGATCGTCGAAGCCTTCCCGCTCTGGCAGGCTGCGCAGAAGCGCGCCGTCGAGGTCATGGGTCTCGAAAGCCGCCGCGTGCTGGACGATCTGCTCTCTCAGGCCGAGCGCCTCGTGGTGCCCTGAGAAACAATCGAACCGACGAATTCGAGGCCGGCGTTGCGCACGCCGGCCTTTTTCATTTCTGGACGGCCGTGACCAGGATCTCGACGAGGTCCTTGTCCCAGAGCGTCACGCCGATGCAGGCGCGCTGCGGCGGGTTCTCGCGATCGACCCACTCGTCCCAGGCGCGGTCCATCTCCGGCTTCTGGCTCATGTCGGTGATGTAGACGGTCGTGCGCAGGATGCGCGATTTGTCCGAGCCAGCATCCGCGAGCGTCGCGTCGATCTGGGCGAGCGCGTCCTTCGTCTGCGCGTAGAGAGAGCCCGATTTGTCCTTGGCCGTCGCCACCGCATAGACGATGCCGTCGTGAACGACCGCGCGGCTGCGCGTCGGGGTGGTGCCGGTGTAGCGCTTGATCATGGATGGGGCTCCTTGGGTTCAATGCATACGACCAGTGTCGAACCTCGGGTGAACCTTGGCAAGCACAGCAGTTCGCGCCGGCCTTGCCCTCGCCCTCCCGGATGTGTTCCCATCGACTTGAGGAAACAAAATCCAAAGGGAGGGCGCGTACGTGAAACTTTCCGGCGCATCCTATGACGAGCTTTACGGCAGCTTCCGCTGGGACGTGCCGGCGCGCTTCAACATCGCGCAGGCCATCTGCGACCGCCATGCCGCCGCGACGCCGGATGCCCCGGCGCTGATCCACGAAGCCGGCGACGGCAGCGTGAACGTGTGGAGCTTCGCGCGCATCAAGGAGGCGGCGGACCGCCTCGCCAATGCGCTCGCGGCCCTCGGTGTCGGTCGCGGCACGATCGTCGCGATCCATCTCTCGCAATGCCCCGAGAATCTCATCACGCACGTCGCCGCGCACAAGCTCGGCGCTGTCGCGATGCCGCTCTTCGCGCTCTTCGGGCCGGATGCCGTGCGCTTCCGTCTCGAAGACAGCGGCGCGATCGCGCTGATCACCGCCGCCGACAATATGGAGCGCGTCGCTGCCGGCCTCATCGATGTTCCGACGCTCGAGCACATCATCTCGATCGACGGTGCCGGCCCACTCGGCGCCAAGGGCTTCTGGGAGTTGGCCGCGGCGGCCTCATCGAACGGCGTCGCGACGGACACCTCGACCGACGATCCCGCCTACCTGATGTACACCTCCGGCACGACCGGCAATCCCAAGGGTGTGCTTCATGCGCAGCGCGTACTGCTCGGACATCTGCCGGGCGTGATGGTGCCGCACAATCTCTTTCCGCAACCCGGCGACCGCTTCTGGACGCCCGCCGACTGGGCCTGGGCCGGCGGCATCTTCGACGTGCTCCTGCCGTCGCTCTACTTCGGCATTCCCGTAGTCGCGCAGCGCCTCGCCAAGTTCGAGCCCGAAGCCGCCTTCGCGCTCATGGCGCGTCACGGCGTGCGCAATGTCTTCATGCCGCCGACGGCGCTGCGCATGCTTCAGGCCGTGCCCAATCCCCGCGCGCGTCATGCCTACGCGCTGCGCTCGCTCGGCTCGGGCGGCGAGCCCATGGGCGCCGACATCATCGCCTGGGGCCAGGAGACCTTCGGCTTGACCATGAGCGAGTTCTACGGCCAGACCGAGGTCAATCTCGTCGTCGGCAACTGCCCGCCCGTCTTCCCGGCGAAGCCCGGCTCCATGGGGCGACCGATCCCCGGCCACATCGTCGAGATCGTCGACCACGACGGCAACGTGCTTCCCGCGGGCGAGACCGGTATCGTTGCGGTGCGCCGCCCGGACCCCGTGATGTTCCTCGAATACTGGAAGCAGCCCGAGGCCACGGCCGACAAGTTCCGCGGCGACTGGTGCCTGCTCGGCGATATCGCGGCCAAGGACAGCGACGGCTATTTCTGGTTCCAGGGCCGCGACAACGACATCATCAAGTCTGCCGGCTACCGCATCGGCCCCGGCGAGGTCGAGGAATGCCTTCAGAAGCATCCGGCCGTGGCGCTCGCGGGGGTCATCGGCACGCCCGATCCCCTGCGCGGCGAGGCGGTCACGGCTTTCATCGTGACGAGGCCCGAGTATGCCGGCAGCACCGATCTCGCAAACGAGATCCAGGCCTTCGTCAAGGAGCGGCTGGCCGCTCACGAATACCCGCGCCGCGTGCACTTCATCGCCGAGATGCCTATGACCGTGACCGGCAAGATCCGCCGGGTTGATCTGCGCCAGATGGCCGACAAACTCTAGCTGCCACGCTTTTCTTGATGACCCGTGTCGCGTACCATGTCCGGACAAACAAGCCGTGACGAGGGAGCGAAAGATGGCGGGCACGATCGTCGAGAAACTGGCCGACTACGGTGTTGCCGAGCGCAATCGCACGTTGCCGGCCGAGGTGCGCCATCATGCCAAGCGGGCGCTGATCGACTGGTTCGCCTCACTGCTCCCCGGCACGGAGATCGATCCGGCCCAGGCCATGATCAAGGGCCTCGCCGACGAGCTCGGTCACGGCAAGGCCTACGTTTACGGCTCCGGCAAATTCGGTCCGCTGCGCACGGCCGCGCTCATCAACGGCACGGCCTCGCACACCATCGAGTTCGACGACATCTTCCGCGATGCCATCTATCACCCCGGCTGCCCGACGATCGGTGCCGCACTCGCCGCCGCGCAGGCCAAGGGCGCCAGCGCCGCCGAGCTGATCA
The DNA here is from genome assembly GCA_023387235.1 of Pseudomonadota bacterium. Taxonomy (GTDB): domain Bacteria; phylum Pseudomonadota; class Alphaproteobacteria; order Rhizobiales; family Hyphomicrobiaceae. The sequence continues at coordinate 3,588 of JAEWIJ010000101.1, read as the reverse complement.
CGGCGATCGTCGTCGGCTATGAGGTCTCGACGCGCATCGGGCTCTCCGTGCAGCCCTCGCACTACAAGTACTGGCACACGACCGGCACCGTCGGCACATTCGGCGCCGCAGCCGCGGTCGCGACCATCCTCAAGCTCAACAGAGACCAGTTCGCGCACGCGCTCGCGACCTCCGCGACAATGGCGGCGGCGCTCCAGCAGGCCTTCCGCTCGGACTCCATGTCGAAGCCGCTGCACGCGGGCCATGCGGCCGAAGCGGGCGCCATGGCCGCGCTCAGTGCCCAATATGGCATGACCGGCACGCTCGACGTGCTCGAAGGCGAAGCGGGTTTCGGTGCCGCCATGAGCACGACCGTCGACTGGTCGAAGGCAACCGCCGGCCTCGGCGCGCACTACAACATCACGCAGATGACCTTCAAGAACCACGGCTGCTGCGGCCATGCCTTCCCGGCGATCGACGGCGTGCTGCATCTGAAGGCCGAGCACGGCTTCGCGCCCGAAGCCATCAAGCGCATTCGCGTCGGCGGCTATCGCGCGACGCTCGACGTCGCGGGCGTGCCGAAGGCGACGACGCCGTTCGAAGGCAAGTTCTCGACGCCGTTCCTTGTCGCGAGCGCGCTCGTACACGGCAGCGTGCGCCTCAATGCCTACGAGCCAGAGCGCCTCGCCGATCAGCGCGTGCAGACCCTCTCCGACAAGGTCGAGCTGAAGCTCGACGAGCAGTGTGCGGCGGATTTTCCGAAGCGGCGCTCGGCCAAGGTCGCCATCGAGCTTGCCGACGGCCGCACGCTCGAGCACTACCAGCCGACGCGCAAGGGCGATCCCGATGCGCCGCTCACGGACGCGGATGTCTCCGACAAGTTCCTGGAGCTGACCGGCCCGGTACTCGGCGCCGATGCATCGAAGCGCCTGCTCGCCGAGCTTTGGGCTGCGGACCAGCCCGACACGCTCTATGCTGTTCCCGGAGAAGCCCTGCGCAAAGCAGGCTGACGCCGACCGGGAGGAAAGCATGAGGCTCAAGGACAAGGTCGCGATCATCACGGGCGCAGCGGCGGGGATGGGCGCGGCCACAGCGCGCCTCTTCGCGCGCGAGGGCGCCATCGTTGTCCTCACGGATGTCGACGACAAGGACGGCCCCACCGTCGCCGCCGACATCGTGCGCGCGAACGGCACGGCGCGCTTCGAGAAGCACGACGTTTCGAACGACACGGACTGGCAGCGCATTGCCCACGCAACGCTCACCGCCTACGGCCGCATCGATATCCTGATCAACAACGCGGGCGTGAGCGGTTCCATTCCCGACAAGCTCGATCTCGACATGTGGGACCGCCAGTTTGCGATCAACGCGCGCGGCAATTTTCTCGGCATCCGCGCCGTCGTGCCAACCATGCAGAAGCAGAAGTCCGGATCGATCGTGAACATCTCGTCGATCAGCGGCGTCGTGGGGCAGGCCTATGTGCACATGGCGTACAACGCAGCGAAGGGCGCGGTGCGCACCATGACTAAAGCCGCCGCCGTGCAGTACGCACCCGATAATGTCCGCGTAAACTCCGTCCATCCCGGCATCATGCCGCCGATGCGGACGTCGAAGCTGACGGCCGATCCTGCCGTGCGCGAGAAGATGATCCGCGCGGTGCCTATGCGCCGCGAAGGTCGCATCGAGGAGGTCGCGAACGCGAACCTCTTCCTCGCATCGGACGAAGCCTCCTACATCACCGGTGTCGAGCTAATGGTGGATGGCGGCTACACGGCGATGTAGCGGAGCGAAGCGCTACTTGGCGACAACAAGCTCGGCCGCACACGCGCTCTTCGCGCCCGTCGTGAAGCTGCCGCCGATCTTGATCGAGCAGCACGCGTGCTGCTGCTCGAAGGGGCGCCCGATCGCCTCGCACACGCCGACGACGCCCTCGGCCGGAAAGGCGATGCCGTCGAGACCGGCCATCACCGCATAAGCATCGACAATGCGCTTGTGCATGCCGGGCGGCCGCGCGCACCCGAGCAGCACGGGCTTTCCGGCCAAGCGCCGACGCGCTTCGAGGAAAATGCGGCCGACATCGTGAGCTGATGGCGTCACGAACATCCCGGCCCGCGCATAGAAGGGCATGACGACGACGAGCACGAGACTGTGGATGCTGTGCCGCGCGCAGATGTCGAGTGCATTGGCCTCGCCGAGCAGGCGGCCATAGTGCAGGCCGATGACGATATGCGGCACGACCTCCATGCGCGTCGCGCACAGCGCGGCGAGCGTCGCTTCGAAATCATCCACCGTCCGATCGAGATGATAGACCTCGCGGATGGTCTCCTCAGCGCCGATCACATCCATCATGGCCGTATCGACGCCGGCACTCTCCATGAGCCGCGCGCGGCGCTCGTCGAGCAGAGCGGAGTGGATCGCGATCTTCAGATGCGGAAAGTCGCGCTTCAGCTTCTCGATGATGGGGAAGTACTTCTCGTACTTGATCTCGTTGCGCCGGTTCGAGCCGCCCGAGAGCAGGAAGCCCTGCAGGTCCTGCAGCAGCACGAGATCGCGCACCTTCGTCTCGAGCATCTCGGGCGTGGTCGCCGGGATCATCGGTTCGAGGATCTTCGCCTGGCAGTGATCGCAATCGAGCGCGCAGGCGCCGGCCGTGACCGAGAAGGCCGGGAAGGAGTTCTTGCCGCAGCCTTGGATCTCGGAGGTGTTGTATTCCTTGAAGGTCGGCGTCGAGAACCGGATCGATGGGAGCCCGCCGCGCGCCGCCGCTGCGCCCTGCATGGCAGCAACAAGCGCCGCATCGAATTCGGCGTCCTCGAGCGGCTCGATTGCAGCGAGATGGTCGATCCAGTTCATGGCGCGATCATATTCGCATTCGCGAATATTGGGCAATCGGATTGCGCAGGGGATGCTTATCAAGCAACGCCATAACCTCCGGCCGGACCGGACCCGCGTTCGGCACGTCGACCAGCGTCCTTGTCCACGCGGGATCGCGATCCTCGTCATCGACGAGGTCGCATTCGAGGCCGGCGAGCACAGCTTGGGCCGCGGGCGATAGGTCGCGGGAAATGTCGCGACCAGCAAGCAGTCCCCACATGCCGGCCCACAGCCGGGCCGTGGTCCAGGGATTGTAGCCGCCGCCACCGAGGATCACGATGCGCGGCGCCATGGCCATCAGCCTCTGACAAGCAGCCCACAGCACGCCGTTCGAGAGCTGCATTCTCGAGAGCGGATCGCCTGCAAGTCCATCCGCGCCGAGCAAGATCACGATCGCATCGGGTGCCGCGCGCCGCACGAACGGATAGACCAACCGCTCCAGCGCCAGCGCGTACTCGCTGTCGTTGATCCCGCGCGGCACGGGCACATTGATCGCGCGGCCGCCGAGCGTGTCCTCGGGGCGCCCCGTGCCGGGCCAGCGGCCGTCCTCATGCAGCGAAACCAGAGCAATGCGCGGGTCGTCGGCGAATGCCGCCTCGACGCCATCGCCGTGATGCGCATCGAGATCGACGTGCAGCACCTTGCCGAGACCAGCGTCGAGCAGGCGCAGGATCGCGAACACCGGATCATTGAGATAGCAGAAGCCCGAGGCGCGGTTGGGCATCCCATGATGCGTCC
>JAEWIJ010000069.1 GCA_023387235.1 Pseudomonadota bacterium | reverse complement strand
GGCGCGCCTTCGGCGCTGGGGGAGGGGGATGAGCAACGCTTCAACGTCATTGCTCCCGATGACGCGCGTGCGCGCCTTCTGGTCGGGCATGCTCGCCATGTTCGGCGTGCCGGCGATCGTGCTCTATGCGGGCATACTCGGCTATGGCGCATTCGCGCGCGAAGCTGGCCTCACGCTCGGGCAGGCGCTCGCGCTGCCGATCTTCCTCCAGGCGCTCCCCGCGCAGGTCGTGCTTGCCGATCATGCCGCGCGTGGGGCGTCGCTCGCCGCCGCCGCGCTCGCCGTCAGCCTGACGGCGGTGCGTTTCCTGCCGATGACCGTCGTGATCATGCCCTGGCTCAAGGGGCATGGCGGCCCGCGCTGGCATGAGCTGCTGGTCGTGCACTTCGTCGCCGTGACCGTATGGATCGAAGGACTGCGCCGCCTTCCGAAGGTGCCCGCGGAGGTTCGTCTCACGTATTACCTTGGCATTGGCGTCGGCATTCTCACCGGCACGCTTGCCGCGACCGCGCTCGGTTATCTCGCAGCGGGCACGGTCCCCGAGTGGATGGCGGCCGCGCTGCTCTTCACTATGCCGCTGACCTTCCTCCTCGCCATGATCGAAACCGCGCGCTCGCGTGCTGACTACATCGCCATCGTTGCGGGCGTCGCGATCGCGCCGCTCGCCTACATCTGGATGCCGGGTTTCGATCTGCTCGTGACCGGTCTTGCCGGCGGCACGCTCGCATGGCTGCTCGGCCGATGGAGGCGGTCATGAGCGGTCTGCCGGGCGTGTGGGGCCTGTGGGGCGGCTATCTGCCCTTCTTCATCGCGGGCTTTCTCGCGAGCGAGCCCTGGCGCTGGGCCGGCGCGCTCATCGGGCGCGATCTCGATCCGCAGAGCGAAGTCTTCATTTGGGTGCGGGCGGTGTCGTCGGCGATCGTCGCCGGTCTCGTTGCGCGCCTCGTCGTCTTCCCGACAGGAGCCATGGGAGCGATCAGTGCACCCACACGCTACGGTGCCGCGCTCATCGGCATTGCCGCATTCTTCGCGTTCAGGAAAAATCTCGGCGCCGGCGTTGCGATCGGCACACTCGCGCTGATCGCGGGACACTTCACGATCGGGTAGTCCGAAAGATCCTCTGGCGTTTACTCAGCCCGCGGCGAGCGCCAGCCGCAGCTTCTCGGCGTTGGCGGCGAGAACTTCCTGCTTTTCCATCTGGCCCGTATGCGGCTGCAGTTTCTGGCTGTTCCAGCGCGGCAGGACGTGGAAGTGGAGATGGAACACGACCTGGCCGCCGGCCTGCTCGTTGAACTGCTGCAGCGTGATGCCGTCCGCATCGAAGGCCTTCATGGCTGCGCGGCCGACCTTCTGCGCCGTCGCGAGGCACGCCGCGAGCTGAGCCGGGCTCGCATCCAGCAAATTGCGCGCCGGCGTCTTCGGGATCACCAGCGCATGGCCTCGCGAACGCGGCATGATGTCCATGAAGGCGAACGTGTCGGCATCCTCGTAAACCTTGTGCGCCGGTAGCTCGCCGCGAAGGATCTTCGCGAAGATGTTGCTGCTGTCGTAGGCGGTGCTCATCATGGCATCTCCATCAACCACTTCGCGTGTTAAGCCCGCATGCAATGCGGCGTCAAGGGCATGGGTGAGCGCCCGCACGCGCAGGGGAGCGTACTTGCAGTCCAATGCGCGTGGTGCCATCGTCATTTCAACACGGATGCGAAACAGTCGAACGAGGAGCCGATCAATGGCCCAGAAGATCACGAACAGCGTCATGACGATGGTGAAGGAAGCCAAGGCGCAGATCGAGGAGATCCCGCCCGAGGAGGCCATCAAGCTGCATGGAAACCCCGATATCGTTCTTGTCGATATCCGCGATCCGCGTGAGCTCGAGCGCGACGGTAAGGTCCCCGGCGCCTTCCATGTGACGCGCGGCATGCTCGAGTTCTGGATCGATCCCGCGAGCCCCTACTACAAAGAGAAGTTCGGCGAGGACAAGAAGTTCGTCTTCTTCTGTGCCGGCGCGATGCGTTCGGCGCTCGCGGCCAAGACGGCGCAGGACATGGGCCTGAAGCCCGTCGCGCACATTCTCGGCGGCTTCAAGGGCTGGAAGCAAGCCGGCGGTCCTGTCGAGGAGTACGTTGCGAAGAAGCCGGCGAAGAGCTGATGGCAGACTTTCCAGTTTCCGTTCTCGACCAGTCGCCCATCATCGGCGGCGCGACACCGGCCGAGGCCATTCAATCGACGATCGAACTCGCGCGCCTCGCCGACAAACTCGGCTATCACCGCTATTGGCTTGCCGAGCATCATGGTCTTCTCGGCCTCGCCGATGCGAGCCCCGAGATCCTGCTCGCGCGCCTTGGCGCCGAGACCGAGCGCATTCGCATCGGCACGGGCGGCATCATGCTGCCCTACTATGCGAGCTTCAAGATCGCCGAGCAGTTCAAGATGCTCGAAGCCCTTTATCCGGGCCGCATCGATCTCGGCCTTGGCCGCGCGCCGGGCGGACATCCGCGCACGGCCCGCGTGCTGTTCGACGGCAAGCCCATGGACAGCGAGGAAGGCTTCGTGCGCCAGCTCATGGAGCTTTCCGCGATCTTCAAGGGCACGGTGCCGGACGGCCATCCCCTGCACGGCGAGATCGCCAATCCTGTCGGGCCGACCGCTCCCGAGATGTGGGTGCTCGGCTCGTCGACGGGCGGGGCCTCGTTTGCCGCGCACCTCGGCATGAACTTCGCCTTTGCGCACTTCATCAACGCCTATACGGGCGCACAGGTCGCGCACGCCTACCGCGAGCACTTCCGCAAGGGGCATGACGAGGCGCCGCGTCTCGCACTCGCCATGATCGCGCTCTGCGCGGACAGTGCCGAGGAGGCGCAGCTCATCGAGAAGGCCATGCTGATCCGCTGGGCCTGGGCGGCTATGGGCATCAACAAGCCGATTCTGACGATCGAGGAAGCGGCGCGCTACGAGATGTCCGAGCGCGAGGCGTCCATTGCGGCGCGCGAGCGCCCGCGCGCGACCATCGGCTCGGTCGACGAGGTCGCGACGCGCATCGTGGATCTCAGGACGGAGTTCAAGGCCGACGAGGTCGTCGTTGTCGCGATCGCGCCGTCCTACGAGATCCGCACGCGCACGCTGAAGCAGCTCGCGACGGCGCTGGGACTGAAGGGGAAGACTGCGGCTTAGAGCGCTCAGCGCGAGGGCGACTTCCGGCGCACCGGCGCGCGGCCGATGGTGAGAGGCTCGATGCGCTCGTCGAGGCCGAGCGCGGTCGCGGCGGCGGTCAACGGTGCCCACAGCTCACGCCGCAGAACGAGCGACATGCGTTTCGGACGCGGCGTGCGGTCGAGATGGGCGAACGACTGGCCGCCCATCCAGGCGTGCACGGCCTGCCAGACGGCAGGCGAGGCGCGCCGATTGCCGATGCCCCTGAGCTGCACGATGAAAGGCACGCCCACCTCGTCATTGCGCAGGCCGAGCTCCAGCGTCGCGATCGGCTTGCCGCGGCTGCGCACGCTGAAAAGCCGCGAGCGCATGTGGCCGAGGCGGAGCGCATAGAGATCGAGGCAGTTGCGCATGGATGCGCACTCGGCGAACAGGTCCTCGGGGCTCTTGAGCGCCACGAACTCGTAGCCCATGGCCGAGCCGTCGGCGAACCAGGTGTTCGGGAAACCGGTGCCGAGCGCCAGCAGCCCCTCGATGCGCTTGCGCCAGTTGGCGGCTTCCTCGCGTGCCGAGCGGGGGCCGGTGCGTGTCGTCCACGCCAGACGCTGGATGCGCCCTGCGAGCGTGTCCGGACGCTTTGAATAGAAGGCCCACGCGAGCGTCCACAGCGCTTCCGTCACTGAGGTGACGGGCGGCGCGAGCCGCGCGTGACGGGCGAACCAGAGCGCCACGTCGCGCCCCACGAGACGGTCGGCAATGCTGATGAAGTCGAGCCAGGGCAGCATGGCCTCGGGCTGACGCGGGAGCGCCGGCACGACCGTGAGTGCGAACTCCGGATCATCGGGCAGGACCGGAAGCGGCGCTGTGAGGGCGGCCGGCGGAAGGCGGCGGAGCCAGAGCGGGAGGCCGAGCTTTTCTGCTGCTGCCTTGAGCTTCTTGCCGGCGAGGATGCATTCGAGGGCGTCGCTGCGCTGCTCGGGCGTCGCATAGCCGGTCGCGAGCGCGAACAGCAGCGCCGGGAAGGATGCCGCGAGATCCTCGACATTGCGCCGGCCCGCCGCAAACGCCGTGATCTGCGTGCGATAGGAAGCCGGATATGTCAGCCGATGCGCATCCGGGCGTACGCCACTGTCGTCCGCGTTGGACCCCTGCACCTCGGTGCAACGCAAGACCATGCCCGCTGCCTCCGCTTGCCGTCCCGGACGAACCTGCCGGCCCGTCCACCTTGCGGGGAACGGGTAGTGCTACAAGATGGCGAAAGCCGGTGCACCTCGGTAGGGGTGAACCGTTTTCTACAGGCCAGACATGCAACCTGGGGCCGGCATGAGCCGGCAAGCTACGGGCGCCATTGAAGCTAAGGCGCCCTTCCTGCGCTGATTGCGGCACTTGATCGCGCCTGCGATCTGTCGGAGAAGGGGGCGGGAGCAACCAGGAAACCGCTGATGGCCATTCTCGTCGACAAGAGCACCAAAGTCATTTGTCAGGGCATTACCGGCAGCCAGGGCACCTTCCATACCAAGGCCGCAAAGGCCTATGGGACTCAAGTTGTTGGCGGCGTCACGCCGGGCAGGGGCGGATCGAAGCATCCCGACGCCGATCTCGCCGACGTGCCGATCTTCGATACGGTCAAGGAGGCGAGGGAGAAGACCGGCGCCACCGCGACCTCGATCTACGTTCCCCCGCCCTTCGCGGCCGATGCGATCCTCGAGGCCATCGACGCCGAGTTCCCGCTCATCGTCTGCATCACCGAGGGCATCCCGGTGATGGATATGATCAAGGTCAAGCGCGCGCTCTCGGGGAGCTGGTCGCGCCTGATCGGGCCGAACTGCCCCGGCGTTCTGACGCCGAACCAGTGCAAGATCGGCATCATGCCCGGCAATATCTTCCGGAAGGGCAACGTCGGCATCGTTTCGCGCTCCGGCACGCTGACATATGAGGCCGTCAAGCAGACGAGCGACGCGGGCCTCGGCCAGTCGACGGC
>JAEWIJ010000100.1 GCA_023387235.1 Pseudomonadota bacterium | reverse complement strand
GAAGGGCCGCGCGCGCGGCCGGGCGGCCATTGAGCAACGTCTCGTTGCCTGTCCCGGCGGTGAGGTCCATGAGGACGAACTCGTCGTCGGGCGTGCGCTGGATGAGCGCGTGATGGCGATGGACGGCATTGTGCTCGAGCGCGATGTCGTTGTCGCTGTGCCTGCCGATGCGGAGGATCTCGCCGGTGAAAGCGATCGGCGCACGGTCCGCACCCTCGCCGATGTCGATCCAGGCCTTGGCGGCCAGCGGCACCGGATCGCGAACAGGGCGCGCCTCCATACTCCGGCGCTCAGCGCGCCGCCGCATCGCGCGCGTGATCGCGACGACCACCGCGAGCCACGGCAGGACGGCGGCAAGACCAAGCCCCATGACCATGACTGGCGACCGCTGGTAGGCCTCGACCACCCGTGCGCGCGTCTGGGAGACGGCGTCCATGACGCGCCGATGCAGCGGCTCCATGCCGAGCTGCAGCACAGGGCCCGGCGCGGGGTTCGTCGGTTGTTGAGCCGGCGCGGGCAGCGATACGGAAAGCAGCAGCAGGATGAGGCCGGCCCCGAGCCAACCTCCGCACCATGCCCATGCCCTCTTCACCACGCTCGCGCCCGCCATGTTTTCGTATGTCGAATCACACCTTCACCCTGCGGGCGCATGTCGGCAGGAACATGGCTTTTCTAGGTGCGCGGCCCCACGCGGCTGTGGATATCCCGGCGGCTTTCGTATCGCCTTTCCGGCTTCGAGCTATTCGGCCGCGCGCGCGGGGATCATCGGCGCGTCGGGCACGGGCGTGCGCGCAACGATCGGCACGACCTCTTCCGTGAAGCGGCGCATCATGCGATGGCGCGCCTCGCGCGGCACGCCCGCGGTCGCATTCGAAACGATGAAATAGTCGAAGCCGATGCTGCGCAGACGCGTGATCTGCGTGGCGATCGTGTCGGGCGTACCGACGAGATTGCGATCGAGGATCGGATCGATCTTTGCCGGGTCGGCCATCTCCTTCATGCCGCCGAAGATCTTCGCGAACTGCTGATAGCCTTCGATGTCCGCCCACGGCGTCGAGTCGACCGTGTAGTGCTCGGCCTGGAGTTTGTAGTAGCGCGAGAGATGATGGCGGGCTTCGGCGCGCGCTTCCTCCTCGGTATCGCCGATGAAGCATTTGCAGCTTATGGGCAGCGTCACGTCGGTGGCGAAGCCGTGGGCGGCGGCGCGCGTGCGCCAGCGCGTCAGGATCTTGAGCAGCAGATAGTCGGGAAACTGTGCGAGCGAGAGCGGCGGCAGCCCGAGATCGGCCATGATCTCTGCGCTTTCCGGACTGCCGATAGCGCCGTAGAAATTCGGCCGGTTGTCGCCGAGCTGCGGCCTGACGACGATCTCGCGATCGAGCTTGAGATGCTGGCCGTCGTAGCGGAAAGGCTTGCCCGCGATCGCGAGTTGCAGGACCTCCCAGCACTCGCGAAACCGTTCGCGCGCCTCGCTCATGGGCACGCGCATGGCATCGTATTCGAGCCTTGCCGTGCCACGCCCCATGCCGATGTGCAGCGGACCATCGGTGAGCGTGCGCAGCATCGAGACGTCCTCGGCGAAGCGCACCGGATCGTACCACGGCAGCACCATCACGGCCGTGCCGAGCCCGAGGCCAGGGCAGGCGGCCGCGATGTGCGAGAGGAACATCAGCGGATTGGGCGTCGGGTAGTAGTCCGAGAAATGATGCTCGACGAGCCAGACCGCGTCATAGCCGAGCGCTTGCGCGAGACGCGCATCGCCGACCGCCTCGCGATAGAGCGCCGCATCGCTCGCGCCCTCTCCGTCGACGGCGCCGATCTGTACGGCGTAGCGCGCCGGCCTGTTCATCAGAGCTCCTCTCTTTCGCCTTGTTTTTGACGCTTTCTCCGTTGACGCGAGGCTATCGCGGATTGCAGGAGCGGTCATCCCTCTCCGTACCGCTCATATGGGGGATTGGCTTTGGGGGCAGGCGTCGTCTCAGGACGCCGAGCGAGGGGAGAGATTTCGAGATGACTTTGCCGATGCTGTTCACGCCGCTCGAGCTGCGCGGCGTGACGGTCAAGAATCGTGTCGTCGTCGCGCCCATGCATCAATATTCGGCGGTGAAGGGTCACGTCACCGACTGGCATCTCATGAATGCCGGGCGCTATGCCGCCGGCGGTGCCGGGCTGGTGATGATGGAATCTACGAAGGTGGCGCGGAACGGTTGCGGCACGGTCGGCGACACGGGTCTTTGGGACGACAGTTTCATCGACGGGCTCGCGCGCTGCGCGACTTTCATCATGCAGCAGGGCGCCGTCGCCGCCATCCAGCTCGGCCACTCGGGCCGCAAGGCGCGTCTTTCGCGCCCCTGGGAAGGCGGCAAGCCGCTCAAGGGCGACGAGGCAGAAATCTTCGACTGGGAGGGCTGGGAGCTCGTCGCGCCGAGCGCGGTGCCGCATTCGGAGAAAGCACCGGTGCCGCGCGCGCTCTCCCATAACGAGGTTCGCGATCTCGTCGGCAAGTGGGGCGATGCCGCCGTGCGCGCCGACAAGGCCGGCTTCGACATTCTCGAGATCCACGCGGCGCACGGCTACCTCATCCACCAGTTTCTCTCGCCCGTCGCGAACCAGCGCACCGACGAGTACGGCGGCAACGAGATGAACCGCCTGCGCTTCGCGCTCGATGTCGCCGAGCATGTGCGCGCGCTGTGGCCGGCGGAGAAGCCGCTCTTCATGCGCCTTTCGTGCGAGGACGATGCGGGCTGGGGACCGGCCGAGAGCATCCGCCTCTCGCGCATGCTGAAGGAGAAGGGCGTCGATGTGATCGATTGCTCGTCCGGCGGCACGCTCGCGCATTCGCCCATGGATGGCGAACGCTCGAAGAGGTATGGCTACCAGGTGCCGTACGCGGAGGCGATCCGCCGCGAGGCCGACATCAAGACCATGGCCGTCGGCCATATCGTCCATGCCGATCAGGCCGAGGCGATCCTGCGCGAGGGCCGCGCCGACCTCGTCGCCCTGGCGCGTGAGCTCATGTACAATCCCAACTGGGCCATGGATGCCGCGCAGAAGCTCGGCGCCGATCCGGATTTCCTGCTCGTGCCGCCGCCCATGCGCTA
>JAEWIJ010000020.1 GCA_023387235.1 Pseudomonadota bacterium | reverse complement strand
TCGCTGCTCGCGACCTCGGCCGTGCATCATCACCTGATCAGGCAGGGTCTGCGCACGTCGGTCGGCCTCGTCGTCGAGACGGGCGAGGCCAACGAGGTGCACCAGTTCGCGACGCTCGCGGGCTACGGCGCCGAGGCGATCAACCCCTATCTCGCCTTCGAGACCGTCGAGCAGCTTCTGCCCGAGCTCGGTCTCGACGTCGATGTGAAGGAAGCGCACAAGCGCTACATCAAGGCCATCGACAAGGCGCTGCTGAAGGTCATGTCCAAGATGGGCATCTCGACCTATCAGTCCTACTGCGGCGCGCAGATCTTCGACGCGGTCGGCCTCAAGACGAGCTTCGTGAAGAAGTACTTCACCGGCACGCACACGCAGATCGAGGGCGTCGGCCTCTTCCAGATCGCGCGCGAGACCGCGGAGCGTCACCGCCAGGCCTTCGGCGACGTGCCCTATCTCGAGAACATGCTCGAAGTGGGCGGCGAGTACGCCTACCGCACGCGCGGCGAGGCGCACTCGTGGCGGCCGAGCGTCGTCGCGGACCTGCAGCACGCCGTGCGCTCGACGCCGAATGCGGATGCCATGGCGGGCAAGCTCCCGCAGAAGTGGCGCGACTACGCGGCGCAGATCAACGATCAGTCCGAGCAGCTCATGACCATGCGCGGGCTCTTCCGCATCAAGACTGCGGAAGAGATGAAGCGCAAGCCGGTGCCGCTCGAGGAAGTCGAGGCGGCGGCGAACATCGTCAAGCGCTTCGCGACCGGCGCCATGAGCTACGGCTCGATCAGCCGCGAGGCGCACACCACGCTCGCGATCGCCATGAACCGCATCGGCGGCAAGTCGAACACCGGCGAGGGCGGCGAGGAAGCCGACCGCTACGTGCCCATGCCGAACGGCGACAGCATGCGCTCGGCCATCAAGCAGGTGGCCTCGGGCCGCTTCGGCGTGACGACGGAGTACCTCGTCAACTCCGACCTCATGCAGATCAAGATGGCGCAGGGCGCCAAGCCCGGCGAGGGCGGCCAGCTTCCCGGTCACAAGGTCGATCAGGTCATCGCCAAGGTGCGCCATTCGACGCCGGGCGTCGGCCTCATCTCGCCGCCGCCGCATCATGACATCTACTCGATCGAGGACCTGGCGCAGCTCATCTACGACCTGAAGAACGTCAACCCGGCGGCGGACGTATCGGTAAAGCTCGTCTCAGAAGTCGGCGTCGGCACGGTCGCGGCGGGCGTTGCCAAGGCGCGCGCCGATCACGTGACCATCTCGGGCTTCGAGGGCGGCACCGGTGCTTCGCCCCTCACCTCGATCAAGCACGCGGGCAGCCCCTGGGAGATCGGCCTTGCCGAGACGCACCAGACGCTCGTGATGAATCGCTTGCGCGGGCGCATCGCGGTGCAGGTCGATGGCGGCATCCGCACGGGCCGCGACGTCGTCATCGGCGCGCTGCTCGGCGCCGACGAGTTCGGCTTTGCCACCGCGCCGCTCATCGCGGCCGGCTGCATCATGATGCGCAAGTGCCATCTCAACACCTGCCCGGTCGGCGTCGCGACACAGGACCCGGAGCTGCGAAAGCGCTTCAAGGGCCAGCCCGAGCACGTCGTGAACTTCTTCTTCTTCGTTGCCGAGGAAGTGCGCGAGATCATGGCTGCGCTCGGCTTCCGCTCCTTCAACGAGATGGTGGGCCAGTCCGACTGCCTCGACAAGGAGAAGGCCATCGGCCACTTCAAGGCGCGCGGCCTCGACTTCGAGAAGCTCTTCCACAAGCCGGTCGTGCCGGCCGGCGTCGCGATCTACAATCGCGAGCGCCAGGATCACGGCCTCGACAAGGTGCTCGATCGCAAGTTCATCGAGGCGGCGAAGGCGACCATCGAAACGAAGAAGCCCATCAAGGCCGAATTCACGATCTCGAACCGCGATCGCTCGGCGGGCGCCATGCTCTCGGGCGAGGTCGCCAAGGCGCACGGCCATACCGGCCTCGCGGAGGATTCGATCTGGCTTTCGCTCAGCGGCATTGCCGGCCAGAGCTTCGGCGCATGGGTGGCGCGCGGCGTCACGCTCGATCTCACCGGCGAAGGCAACGACTACGTCGGCAAGGGCCTCTCGGGCGGTAAGCTCATCGTGCGTCCCGATCCCAAGTCCGGCATCGTGCCTGAAGAGAGCATGATCGTCGGCAACACGGTGCTCTACGGCGCGATCAGCGGCGAATGCTATTTCCGAGGCATCGCGGGCGAGCGCTTCGCCGTGCGCAACTCCGGCGCCTACGCGGTCGTCGAAGGCACGGGCGATCACTGCTGCGAGTACATGACGGGTGGCGTCGTCGTCGTGCTTGGGCCGACGGGCCGCAACTTCGCGGCCGGCATGTCGGGCGGCGTCGCTTACGTGCTCGACGAGGCCGGCGATTTCGAGACGCGCTGCAATCTCTCCATGGTCGATCTCGAGCCCGTCGCGGCCGAGGAGGAGGTCATGCGCAGCCTCGCCAATCAGAGCGGCGATCTCGCGAGCCACGGCCTCGTCGACGTCATGCAGAACATGTCCGAACAGGACGCCGAGCGTCTGCACGCGCTCATCACGCGTCACGCGCACTACACGAACTCCGCGAAGGCCCAGGAGATCCTCGCCGACTGGCCGAAGTGGAGCACGAAGTTCCGCAAGGTCATGCCGATCGAGTACCGCCGCGCGCTGAGCGAGATGGCCAAGCTGCAGGAGGCCGATACGACCGGCCTCGGCGTCATCGAGATTGGCGTGCCCAAGGGTGCGAGCAAGCCCAAGGCCAAAGCCAACGGCAATGGCAAGGCGAAAGCCAAGCCCGCGGAGTGACGTCATGAAGATCTATGGTGACGCCATCTCGGGCAACTGCCTGAAGGTGAAGTGGACGGCCGACACTATCGGCCGCCCCTACACCTGGGTACCGATCGACATCATGAAG
>JAEWIJ010000256.1 GCA_023387235.1 Pseudomonadota bacterium | reverse complement strand
CATCCTAACCTTCTCCCCGTAAAGGACGGGGAGAAGGGACAAGTGAGTGCGCACGTCTCAACGCCGATACGGCAGATACCAGCGATCGTCGCGTGTCATGGCGCGGGGGCGCGTGCCCATCACGATCCAGCGCTCGGCCTTCCACGGTTGACCATCCGCGAGCCGTATCTCGGTTTCGATCGCAAGCACGAGACCCGTCATGATGCTCGCCTTGCTGCGCGTCAGGACGCGGCCGGCGGCAATGGCTTCCGCCATGGCCGGCAGACGATCGAGCTCGTCGCTCGTGCGGTTCTCGTAGCTCTCCGGCCCGATCGCGAGATCGCAGGTCTGGCGCTGATGCAGGATAACTTCGAACGGACAGGCGCCGGCAGAAAACGGCCTGACGGCGAGCCGCCAGAAGCTGGCTGCGGCCTGCTCCTCGACGTGCGCGCAATCGGCGATGGCGCGCGACCACTGCTGGAGCGCGGTGATCGTGCGGTCGCGCTTCGTGCGGAAGACATCGTCGGGCAGCATGGGCCCCGCCCCTTCCATGCTGTTCAGGGCGCTGCCGCGCCGGCGCGCGCCGCAGCCTTGCGCGCGATCTCGATACGATACGGGCTCGCCGGGTACGTGCCGAGAATGCGCAGCTCCGTCGAGAAGAAGGAGAGCTCCTCGAGCGCGAGGCGCACGGGGCGGTCGGTCGGATGCCCCTCGATGTCGGCATAGAACATCGTCGCCACGAACTCGCCGTTCACCTGATAGGACTCGAGCTTCGTCATGTTCACGCCGTTGGTCGCGAAGCCGCCCATGGCCTTGTAGAGCGCCGCCGGCACGTTGCGCACATTGAAGATGAAAGTCGTCACGACAGGGCCGTTGCCGGGCTCGGCATCCTCGGGCTCGCTCGAGAGCACGACGAAGCGTGTCGTGTTGTGCTTCGCGTCCTCGACGTCCTCGGCGAGGATATCGAGACCGTAGATCTCGGCCGCAATGGCGGGCGCGAGCGCCGCCCGCGAACGCACGCCCCATTCCGCGACCTGCCGCGCGGCGCCGGCCGTGTCGGCGGCGATGTGCGCCTTGAGGCTGTGCTTGCGGATGATGTTGCGGCACTGCCCGAGAGCGTGGATGTGGCTGTAGACGTCGGTGATCTCGCCGAGCGTCGTGCCCTTGAGCGCCATGAGCTGGAAGCGGATCGGCAGGAAGTGCTCACCGATGATGTAGAGACCGGACTGGGGCAGCAGGTGGTGGATGTCGGCGACGCGGCCCGCGAGCGAGTTCTCGATCGGGATCATGGCATAGCGCGCCTCGCCCGACTTCACGGCGCCGATGGCATCCTCGAAGGTCGGGCAGGGGAGCGGCTCGTGCCCGGGGAAGACCTCGTTGCAGGCGAGATGCGAATTGGCGCCCGGCTCGCCTTGATAGGAGATGCGCTGGCGCTCGGACGATGACGAGGCTGCCGGCCGGCGCGCCGACGTGGCGGCCGCGGTGGAGGACTTCTTGGGTGACATGGAGCGAGCCAGGATAAGAGTTCAGGCCGGCCCGAGCAGGCGGCGGGCCCGTTCGAGGTCGGCCGGAGTATCGACACCGAGGGGGACCGTGTCAACGAGGCCCACGTCGATGCGCATGCCCGCCTCGAGCGCCCTAAGCTGTTCTAGACGCTCACGTTGTTCGAGGTGGGCCGGCGGCAGCGCGACGAACCGCTCCAGTGCTGCGCGGGTATAGGCATACATGCCGATGTGGTGATAGTGGGGGCCCTCCCCGCTCGGCGCGGTCGCGCGGGTAAAATAGAGCGCGCGCAGGCGGTTGGGGCCGATCGGGGTGCCGACGGCCTTGACCACGTTTGGGTTCGTGCGCTCCTCCTCGATGGCGATCTCGCAGGCGAGGGTCGCGATGTCGGCGTTGGGTTCGGCGGCGAGCACGTCGAGGCACGTGCGGATGAGGCGCGGCTCGATGGTCGGCAGATCGCCCTGCACATTGATGATGAAGCCGTATTTCCGCTCCGGGTCGAGGCTCCGCACGGCCTCGAAGATGCGGTCCGTGCCGTTCAGGTGATCGGCCCGCGTCATCTGCGCCTCGCCGCCGGCGCTGCGGATGGCGGCGGCGATCTCGTTGCTGTCGGTGGCGACGACCACGTGGCCGATCTCTGCCTCGATGGCGCGGCGCCACACGTGCACGATCATGGGCGAACCATGAATGTCGGCGAGCGGCTTGCCGGGCAGCCGGGTCGAGGCCATGCGGGAGGGAATGACGATCAGCGCGCCGCCCATGAGCTTTAGAACTCCTTCGAGAACCATCCTAAAGAAGTGACAATTGGTCTCGCCTTGTCCTCGTAGAACAGCTCCCGATCAGGTTGCAAGCATTGGGGGAACGCCTATATTGGCGCCCGTTCTAGTGTGATGATCGAGAAATTCGCTTGGTCTCGCAGCACGGTGTCGTGCGAATTTCTCGATCTGAATCACACTAGCAAAATCATGATGCTAGTACCCCTTTCGATTCCGAAGTTCGCTCGCAGCGCTCGCGGCGAGGTCCGGCGAACTTCGGTATCGGGGTACTAGAGGGCCGGACCCCGGCTGCGCGCCGGGAACGATGGGGCAATGCGACAGAGATGAACGCTTTCGAGCTGAACAAGATTGCCGGTGCGGTGCTGGTGGCGCTGCTGATCATCTTCGGGGGCCGGACATTCCTCGATATCGTCGATCGCCCGCACAAGGTCGAGAAGGCAGGCTATGCGCTGCCCATTCCGAAAGGCGGGGCGGCCGCGCCGACAGCGACGGCGGCAAAGTTCGATTTCGAGAAGGAAGTGGCGCCGCTTCTCGCCAAGGCCAGCGCCGAAGGCGGCCAGGAATCCTTCAAGAAGTGCGTCTCGTGCCATACGCCCGACAAGGGTGGCAAGAACGGCACTGGCCCGAATCTCTACGGCGTTGTCGGCCGTGAGGTGGGCAAGGCCTCGGGCTTCAATTTCTCGCCGGCCATGCAGGCGCACGGCGGCACGTGGGACTGGGCGCATCTCGCCGCCTACCTGCATAATCCGCGGACGGAAGTGCCGAACAACCGGATGGCGTTCCCGGGCATAAAGGACAACGCCGAGCTTGCCGATCTGCTTGCCTACTTGCGCACGCTTTCGGATGCGCCGGTGGCCCTGCCCCAGTAGGCTCATTGGCTGCGGTCCTGGCTTCCCGAGCACGCGCCGGCGCGGCAGTAGCGCCGGCGATTGCGCGCCTGGGTTGTGGATGGACGATTATTAACTTGGCAGATGACGGCTGGCTTCTCATTTTCAGGCCGTCCAGTGTAGGGCTGGGCGGGTCCGGCGCGTCCGTCCGCCCGCGGCGCGTACAAAGAGGCCTAATGTATGGGGCGGAATAGCGTGAGTGAGGTCCTGAAGGACCACGCCTGCGGTTGCTTTGCCGCGGTGCTGGTTTTCGCCGCCGCTGCCGCCGGCTCGGAGGCTGCGCTCGCGGCGCCCATAGAGAAGCGCCTGCACGCCATCTCGCTTCTCGATGCGCCGCGCTATGGCGCCGGCTTCAAACATTTCGACTGGGCCGATCCGGCGGCGCCAAAGGGCGGGCGCGTGCGGCTGCGCGCGAACGGCACGTACGACTCGCTCAATCCCTTTGCCCAGAAAGGCTTGCCCGCTGTCTGGTCGACGGTGATCTACGATACGCTGATGGCCGAAAGCCTCGACGAGCCGGCAACGTCGTACGGTCTCGTTGCCGAGTGGGTATCCCATGCGCCGGACTACAGCTCGGCGACCTTCGGCATCCGGTCCGAGGCCCGCTTTCATGACGGACGGCCGATAACGCCGGACGACGTCGTGTTCTCGCTGACGGCGCTCAAGAAATCGAGCCCGCGCTATCAGATCTATTTCAAGAACGTCGCCCGCGCCGTCGTTACCGGCGAGCGCGCCGTGACCTTCGAGTTCGATGTCAAGGGCAACCGCGAGC
>JAEWIJ010000275.1 GCA_023387235.1 Pseudomonadota bacterium | reverse complement strand
GGCGCCATTTTTCTTGCGTTGAGATCACTTGCGCGGCCGCGCGAGCCTCAGCGGCCCATTTCCTTGAGCCACGCACGCATCTCGGCGATCTCCCGCTCCTGCGCCCGGATGATCTCCTCCGCGAGCTTGCGCACGCGCGCGTCCTTTCCGTGCTCGAGCACGATCCGAGCCATGTCGATGGCACCCTGGTGATGCGGGATCATGCCGCGCAGGAAGTCGACATCGGCATCGCCGGAGAACTCGAGGTCCATGCCCGCATGCATCTTGTCATTGACGGCACGATAGGCCCGGGTCGCCGGCGTTTCGGCGGCGGACGTTGCCGTTGCGGGGGCTTTGGAGTGTCCATGTCCATGGTCTCCGTGACCGGCATGCTGTGCCTGCACGACCGCGGAGAGGCCGAGCAGCGCAACGGCTGCCAACCCTGCTACACATCTCATTGGTTGTTCCTGCTTGCGTAAGTTCAGAGACGGCGCGCACGATCGCTAGCCGCTAAGCTGGCAGCGTGCATTGCGCCAATTCAAAGTCGAGTGGAGCTCACGCGGCCGTGCGCGGCGGCCTCAGCGGAACCGGCGGTTCAGTGCCCGCCGGTATCTCGCCCAGCGGACCATGCAGCCGGATGCGCTCATAGGACAGTCGCGTATGGAATGGGGCGGCGATCAGAGCTGCGCAGCACGCCATGCCAGCCGCGCAGCAGATCGATGCACACGCTCCGGCGGGCGCATCCTCGTCATGAGGATGTTGATGCTGATGTCCCGGCTCTTCGCCATGCGCCGCGTGAGAGTGCTCATGGCCCGCGTGATGATTTTGATCCGCGATGCCCCGCGCGGACGTGTGCTCATGCCCCGCGGGCGCGATCTTGGGCGGCGACGCCATGAGTGCGGCAGCGATGAACAACATCACCGCGAGCAGGAACGAGAAGACGGCTTTCGTCCGCATGATCCGCATCATCGGGCAGGGCACGCGCAGGCGTCAATCGAAGATGCGGTCGCCCTGCTGGTCGATGATCTGACGGCCCTTCATGAGCGCGAAGTCGGCGGCCTCGTCCTGCGTCGGGAAGCGGTCGGCGCGAATGAACTTGTGCTCTTTCCTCGCCTCGCCCACCTGCTTGCTGATCATTCCTGCGACCTGATACTGCCCGCCTTCCGGATAGGGCCGGGCCTCGATGGTATAGCCGTTGTGCTCGACCGAGCGAGCCGGTGCGCCGCCGCCATCGGCGCCGCCATCGCCTCCACCGCCACCGAAGAGCTTCTTCCAGAAAGACATGAGTGTTTCCTCGCGAAGTGATTTGTCATGAGCCTAGCGCCACGCGGGCCGAGGCGCTACCGCCGCGCTGTCGATGCCGGCGCGGACGCGGACGCAGGCGTATCATCGTCATCGTCGTCGGGGTCCTGCTCGTCCTTGACGTGCAGGCGATGCAGAAAACGATGGAGCGCCGGCGCGAGGATCAGGGCCGTAGTGGCCACGACGAGCAGCCCCGAATAAATGGCATAGAGCCCGGCGAATATCTTGGCGCTATCGGCCTGGAGGGTATCGACCGGCCCCATGCCCGAGAGGATCATCGCGGCATTGAGGAAGGCATCCACCCAGCCGAGCCCGCCGAGCCAGTGATAGCCGGCCATGCCCGCGAAGAGCGAGCCGGCGATGAGCGTGAGGGCCAGCGCGATATTGGCGCCGAGGCGGCGAAAGAACACCATCCGGGGAGCCAGGGGCTCGCCCACATATTCGAAGCTGTCGGGCATGGCGCTTCCGCTCCGCTGTCTCGATCGGCAGGCCGGCGGCCGTTGTGGCGCCCGCGCCGTGACGTGTCAATCGGCGGCATGTAGGAGCGGGCTCAGTGCGTCTCGAAAACGTAGTGAATGATGAGGTGGACGAGTTCGGCGAGGATGACGATCACCAGCAGCCAGAAGACCCACGCGCGCGACTTCGGCGAACTGGCAAGCCGCGCGCCGAGAATACCGCCCGCGATGCTGCCGACACCGAGTATCGCGCCGAGCGTCCAATCGATGTCGCCCTTGGCCGCGAACACGACCATCGCAACGGCCGTCGCCGGCACCAGCGCGGCGCTCTTGACGGCATTGGCCTGGATGAGCGGCAGCCCGACGACGAGCGTCAGCGCGAGCAGCATGTAGGTGGCGCCGTCGAGCACGATGAACCCGAGCCAGGCACCGATGGCGACGAACAGCAGGAACTCGCGCACGCCATAGCGGACGCTGTCCGACGTCGCGGCCTCGATCGCCTGCTTGAGCTTCGTGAACAGCAGCAGGAGCGCCACCAGCACGGCTGCCGTGATCACCAGGGCCAGATGGCGTGGCGCGAGCATCTCGGCGAAGAGGGCCCCCACGATGGCCCCGAGCGCCACCGGCGCGCTGATCTTGATGACCAGATCCCAGAGCAGGGCGCGGCGCTTGTGGAAGCTCCAGGTCGCCGACAGCGCGCCGATCAAGACCGGGATGCGGTTCGTGGCATTGGCCGAGACAGGATCGACGCCGATCATCATGAGGACCGGGAGGGACACCGCAGAGCCGGACGAGGCTGCGGTATTGAGGAACCCGCACGCCAGGCCCGCTGCTAGTCCAAGGAGCAAGGCCCAAAGATCGTAGCCGAGGATCGCCATTCTTCCCCCATGCCCAAAAAGCGCGCGAGCGAGGCCGCAGCCGGTGAGGCCGACATCAATCAGAGATTGCATTTAGAGGATATGCACGCAGAAGGTTAACGCGCGCTTGCGATCAGTGATGGCGCACCACGATCCCGCCGCTGCGGCAGGTCAGGGCCGCTATCGTCACACTTGCAACACCAAATGCCGCCTGCCAACGTGCCTTCCACCAGCGCCTTCTCGGGACCGGCCAGCAAAATGGCCGCCGCCTCGCGTCCTGGACGAGCATCGCCGATGACGACTCATGGCGGCACCAATCGCATAGAGTTCCTGGACGCTTTGCGCGGCGCTGCGATTTTGCTCGTCGTTCTGTTTCACGCCTATGCGCGGTGGCCCGAGGTCGTGCCCTACGGCGATCGCTTCTCGAACTTTCCGGTGTTTTCCTACGGATGGCTCGGCGTCGAGCTGTTCTTCATGATTTCGGGCTTCGTCATCTTCCTGACGCTGGACAAGTGCGGCAGCTTTTTCGAGTTCATCACCCGGCGCTGGCTGCGGCTCTTTCCGGCAATGCTGGCCTGCTCGCTGTTCGTCTGGCTCACGGCGCCGCTTCTCCCGGAGCGCCCGGGCGGACTTCCGACAGCCGATCAGCTCATACCCGGCCTCACCTTCATCAACGCGCTGTGGCTGAATGATCTGGGACTGCACACAAAGCCTATAGAGGGGGCCTTCTGGTCTCTTTTTGTCGAGGCACAGTTCTATCTGGTTGTCGGTCTCAGCTATTTCTTCATGGGCGGCCGGCGCGCTGCGCTGAGCGTGATCATTCTCGTGTTCGCGTTCGCGGTCACGGCGAGCATTGCGCATGACTACTTGGGCGCCCTCGTCGGCACCCGACCCTTTCGCCTCCTGTCGTTCGTGAGCGAGAGATTGGATGCGCGCTATTACTGTTGGTTCGCGATCGGCGCCTTTTCCTACATTTATTATACGCGGCGATCGCCGGAGGCGCTCGTCTTTGCGGCGCTTATCGCGGTCGTAGCGGTGCTGTACCAGAATGAATTGATGACAGGCCTTCACACGGCAAAGGTGAAGCTTTCGACCGCGCTGATGATCCTGCTTTTCGCGCTGCCGGTCGTCAGCGGCACGGCGCGCTCGATCCTGGGGCGGCGCGAATTCCTCTTCATCGGATACCTGAGCTACCCGCTCTATCTGCTGCACGAGAACCTGATGGTCGCCCTCATCGTGAAGGTCGGCAAATGGTTTCCGGGGTTTGCGCCGATCGCTGTCCCGCTTCTGCCGATCTTCTTCGTGGTCGTCGTCGCCTGGCTCGTCGCAACCTATGCGGAGCCATCCATCAAAAGAGTTCTGCAACACGCGCTCGATTTGATGCCGACGCGCGAGCCATCGCGCAGCGTGCCGAAACCCGGGGAGTAGGGAGATGGTGCCTCCGAGGGCTTTGGCTCAGCCGAAACGCCTCGGAGGCAATTCGAGAGCGCGGACTACGCGGCGCGGCGCTCATGGCGGCCTTCGCGCACCTCCTCGATCACCTTTGCGCAGAAGGCATCCAGATCGCCGGGATTGCGCGACGTGACGAGTCCCTTGTCGGTGACGACCGCAGCGTCCTCCCACTGCGCGCCGGCATTGACCACGTCGGTCTTGATGGACTTGTACGAGGTCATCTTGAGGCCCTTGGCGATCCCGGCCTCGATGAGCAGCCACGGTCCATGGCAGATCGCAGCGACGGGCTTGCCCGAGTTGTAGAAGTCCTTCACCAGCTTCACGGCCTTCGGCTCGGCGCGCAGCGTATCCGGATTCATCTGGCCGCCGGGCAGCACGATCGCGTCGTAATCATCCGCCTTCGCTTCAGCGAGTGCCTTGTCGACCTTCACCGGCCGGCCCCAGTCCTTCTTGTCCCAGCCCTTGATCTCGCCTGTCTCCGGCGAGACGACGTCGACCTTGGCGCCCGCTTCCTTGAGCTTGTCGCGCGGCACCTCAAGCTCGGACTGCTCGAAGCCGTTCGTCGCGAGGATGAGAATGCGTTTGCCGTCCAGTTTGCCTGCCATGGGAACCTCCGCGGTTGGGTGTATCTCGAAGAAGGAATGACCCGCGGCGCTGATTGTTCCGGCCGAGCGCCGGGACGGATGCGCGCAGAAATGCAAAAAGCCCCGGGAAACCGGGGCTTTGAGCATTCGTCACGATCGCGCGATCTCAGTTGTCGAGGAAGCTCCGGAGCTTCCGCGAGCGGCTCGGATGCTTGAGCTTGCGGAGCGCCTTCGCCTCGATCTGGCGGATGCGCTCGCGCGTCACCGAGAACTGCTGGCCGACCTCTTCGAGCGTGTGGTCGGTATTCATGCCGATACCGAAGCGCATGCGAAGCACGCGCTCCTCGCGCGGCGTCAGCGAGGCGAGCACGCGCGTCGTCGTCTCGCGCAGGTTCGACTGAATGGCCGCATCGATCGGCAGCAGCGCGTTCTTGTCCTCGATGAAGTCGCCGAGATGTGAATCCTCCTCGTCGCCGATCGGCGTCTCGAGGCTGATCGGCTCCTTGGCGATCTTCAACACCTTGCGGACCTTCTCGATCGGCATGGCGAGCTTCTCGGCAAGCTCCTCCGGCGTCGGCTCGCGACCGATCTCGTGGAGCATCTGCCGGCTCGTGCGCACGATCTTGTTGATCGTCTCGATCATGTGCACGGGAATGCGGATCGTGCGTGCCTGGTCCGCGATCGAGCGCGTGATGGCCTGACGGATCCACCACGTCGCGTAGGTCGAGAACTTGTAGCCGCGCCGATACTCGAACTTGTCGACGGCCTTCATGAGACCGATGTTGCCTTCCTGGATGAGGTCCAGGAACTGCAGGCCGCGGTTCGTGTACTTCTTGGCGATCGAGATCACGAGACGCAGGTTCGCCTCGACCATCTCCTTCTTCGCCTGACGTGCCTCGCGCTCGCCCTTCTGCACGCTCTTCACGATGCGGCGGAACTCGGCGATCTCCAGGCCCGTGTCGCTCGCGAGCAGGTGGATCTCGGCGCGGTGCTGCTCGATCTGCTTGCGCTCGGCCTTGATCAGGCGCTCCCACGGCTTCGACTTCGAATTCGCCATGCGGTCGAGCCACGTCTGGTCGAGCTCGTTGCCGTAGTATTCCGAGATGAAGGCCGTGCGTTGGACGCCGTGGCTGTCGGCGAGGCGCATGATGCGGCCCTCGAGGCCGATGAGGCGCTTGTTGATCGAGTAGAGCTGCTCGACGAGGCTCTCGATACGCGCGTTGTTGAGCGAGAGGCTCTTCACGTCGCGCACGATCTCCTCGCGCAGCTTCTCATAGGCCTTGAGCTGCTGGCGCGAGCCCTGCTCGCCGGCCACCTGCTGCTCGAGCTTCTTGTCCTGCTGCTTCCTGAGCTTCTTGTAGTTGCTCGCGATCGCGTCGAAGGTCTCGAGCACCTTCGGCTTCAGCTCGTGCTCCATGGCGGCGAGCGAGACGGCATTCTCGTAGTCGTCGTCCTCGTCCATCTCGCCGTCGCGCGGCTCGCCTTCACCGCCCTCGGCACGATCCGCGCGCTCGATCTCGGCATTGCCGTTGCCGTTGCCGTTCGCACCGTTTGTGTGCGCGACAGGCGGCGGCGCGGCCTTCGCCTCGGGGCCCTCGTACGTCGCCTCGAGATCGATGATGTCGCGAAGGAGAACCTTGCCCTCGTTGAGCTCGTCCCGCCAGATGATGATGGCCTGGAAGGTCAGCGGGCTCTCGCAGAGACCCGCGATCATGGCCTCGCGCCCGGCCTCGATGCGCTTGGCGATCGCGATCTCGCCCTCGCGCGACAGAAGCTCTACGGTGCCCATCTCGCGCAGGTACATGCGCACTGGATCGTCGGTGCGGTCGACGGACGCTTCGGCGCGCTCGGCCTTCGCCGGCAGCGCCTGCACGGTCATTGCCCGGCCGTCGTCCTCGTCGGCGGTATCGGCGCTGTTGTCGTCGGCAGCGGCGCCCTCCTCGCTCTCCTCGGAATCGACGACGTTGATGCCCATCTCGGAGAGCATCGCCATCGTGTCCTCGATCTGCTCGGAAGACACTTCCTCGGAGGGCAGCACGGAATTCAGCTCGTCATAGGTGACGTAGCCGCGCTGCTTGCCGACCTTGAGCAGCTTCTTGACCGACTGATCCGAAAGGTCCAGCAGCGGGCTGTCCTTCTCGGCGGTCTCGGCTGCGGGAGCGGCCTTCTCCTCGGATTTCGTCGCCATATGGTGGTCTCTCACCTTGATGAATGGATTGCCTGCCGAGGCAAAGCACCCTTGTGGTCCCAACCGACCGCCAGCACGCACTGCGAAACGCGAAGCGAGCGAGCAACACCCGCGGTCACGATACGCATCGGCATGGCTTTGCGGCCCAATGCTGTCCCCCCGCGCACGATATCTGCCACTTCGCGGTTCCGTGACGGCGGCATGATCAAGCCCCGCATCCCACGGCTACACCCGACCCGTTGGCAGTGCTGTGCGCTCTTCCCTTCCCGTCTCGCGGTCCTCGATCTGGTTCTGCCGCACCTTGATCTCGCAGAGGCGCTGAAATGCGTCCTCGCTCTGCTCCTCAAGCCATCTCTGTTCGGCGACAACCAAATCCCGCCGCAACCCTACCTGCCTTTCATGCAGGGCTACCGCGTGACACCAACCGGTTTCGACGGCGTCCTTGTCGGCCTCTGGTTCGGCGAACCTGTCGCCTTTATGCGTGATCGCACGCTCGACGAGGGCAACGACGTGGGACAAGCCAGTTCCGGACAAATGGTTGTGTAGGCCTACGCTGTCAAGAGGAATTTCCTTCGCCAAAGCCGCTAAAACCGCGTCTTTTAGCTCCACCAGGGCGGGAACGGTGAACTCCAGCGTCGCGATCTGCTCGGCGTGCTCCTCAATAAGCCACGGGTGGTTAATAAGGGCCTTGAGAATCAAGGCTTCCCGCGCCGGGAGGGCCGCAAGGCGCGCGGCGAGGCCGCTGCTGGCGACCGGCGCCGCCGCAGGACCGCCCGGACGCCCCTTCTGATTGAGACGCGCCCGCTCGCGCACCCGCCAATCCGTTTGAACGTTGTTCTGCCGGCCGGCCGTGCGCCGGGCACTGCCGCCCTGGCCGTTTCCGAGTTCCCGCAAGACCGCGCGGTTGAGGCTGAAGAGCGTCTGGCGCACCTCCTGCTCGTAGTGTCCGCGCACGCTCTGATCGCCGATCCGGCCGACGAGCGCCTTCATTTTCTGCTCGAAGGCGGCGCGCTGCTCAGGTGTCGCCACCGGCTGGGTTGCCAGCTCCCGCTCCCACATGACATCGAACAGCGCGCGCGTGCGGCTCAGGATGGCCTCGAAAGCCGCCGCGCCCTGCTGGCGGACGAGATCGTCGGGGTCCTGGCCGTCGGTGAGGAAGGCAAAGCGCGCACTGAAGCCGGGCTTGAGCTGCGGCAGGATCGTATCCACGGCGCGGTAAGCCGCGCGCTGGCCCGCGCCATCGCCATCGAAGCACAAGGTCGGCTCCGGCACGACGCGCCAGAGCAACTGCACCTGCGCCTCGGTCAGCGCCGTGCCGAGCGGGGCCACTGCCGCCTGGAAACCGGCCTGATCGAGCGCCACGACATCCATGTAGCCCTCGACGACGACGATCCGCGACGTCTCGAACGCGACAGGGCGCGCGCGGTGGATATTGTAGAGCTGATTGCCCTTGTGGAAGAGCGGCGTCTCCGGCGAGTTCAGATACTTCGCCGGCGCATCGGGATCGAGCGCGCGCCCGCCGAACGCGATCACGCGGCCCTTCATATCCTCGATCGGAAACATCACGCGATTGCGGAAGCGGTCATAGGGCACGGCGATGTCGTCGCCCATGATGACCATGCCTGCCTCGCCCATCTCCTTGACCGTGAAGCCCTCCTTGGCGAGATGCGCCTTCAGCACCTCGCGACCGGCGGGCGCAAAACCCATGCGGAAGCGCGCGATCGTCTCGCGGGAGACGCCGCGCCGCTCCAGATAGCGACGCGCCTCCTGGCCGGGTGATGAGCTGAGCTGCGTTTCGAAGAAGCGCGCCGAAGCCTCGACGAGCGCCATCAGCCGCGCGCGCGTGTCCACCTCCGCCATCGCCTGCGGGCTGCGCGGCTCGGGCTTCGGCAGGATGACGCCGGCATCCGCCGCCAATCGCTCCACCGCCTCGGTGAACGACAGGCCCTCGGTCTTCATGACGAACGTGAAGATGTCGCCGTACTCACCCGACGCGAAGCACTTGTAGAAGCCCTTCTGGTCGTTGACGGTGAACGAGGGCGTACGCTCGGTCTTGAAGGGTGAGAGGCCCTTCCATTCGCGCCCGGCCTTCTTGAGCGCGACGCGCCGTCCGACCACCGAGCTGACCGGCAACCGGGCCCGGATATCGTCCAGAATGTGCGGCGGAAAGCGCATGCGGGCCCATGGGTTGGTTTGCGTGGAACATAGGTGATTCGGCCTGCGGGACGCGGATGGGGCTGACCAAGGCCTGGTACCGCACACGCTTTCCACAGGCGTGCCAGCGGGATTGCGGCGCCCGCTGCGCCGTTCTTCTCCCTCTCCCCGCCCTCGCGGGGAGAGGGTCGGGGTGAGGGGCGGCGGCAAACGCCAACCTCGGCAAGTGGCGCCGCCCCTTGCATGTTGGTGGCGGCGCTTTTCTCGACACCGAATCGGATCGAGATGGGGCTGGCTCTTGGGGGCGGCCGCCCCCAAGAGCCGGCCGGGCGGGATCGTGCGCCCCCTGGCTCGCACCGCGGGTGAGCTTGATCCGCCCGTCCTTTCG
>JAEWIJ010000130.1 GCA_023387235.1 Pseudomonadota bacterium | reverse complement strand
GCTTCACGCTGTTCGATGCCATGGTTGCCTACGACTATGGCAACTGGCGCTGGCAGCTCGTCGGGCAGAACCTCGAGGACAAGTTCCATGTCGTGACGTGCACGACCCGCGGTGACTGCGGCATCGGTCAGGGTCGCTGCCATATGGCGCGGCACGCCTTCGACGGGAGTGCCAATCTCGAAGGCATTGAAGTGGTCATCGTACTTGGCGTCCATATATGTGTACGACGCCATGAGCCGGATGTTCTCGGTCACACGTCCGACGGCCTCGAGCTCGACGCCACGGATGCGCGCGGTCGCTCCCTGCTGCGAGATCTGCGTCAGGAGATCCGACACCAGGCGGTTCTCTTCCTTCAGATCGAAGTACGCGGCGTTTATGATCACCGGCCTGCCGGGCACCTCGTATTTGAAGCCGACCTCGAACTGCTCGCCCTTGAGAGGCGCTGCCGGCCGCGCAACTTCGGTCGGGTCGAACGGATTGTCCTTCACCTGATTGCCGGGCTGTGCGGCAAATGCCTGCGAGTAGCTGATGTAAGGCGTAAGGCCGAAGTCGAAGGCATACATCAGGCCGGCGCGGCCTGTGAGCTCGCTTTCCGTCTGCGTGTCGCTGCCGACATAGCCCATGCTGAGCCAGTCCTGGCGCAGGCCCAGGACAGCCGTCCAGTTGCCGAACTTGATCTGGTCCTGAATGTAGATGCCGCGCTGGATCTGCGTCTCATCTGCCCGATCGAGGATGGGGAAGTTGTTCACCGGAACGAAGATATCGGCGGGATTGGTGGCCAGCGGATTGACGTAGAAGGACGACTGTCCATAGACGGGATTGTAGATATTGAAAGGCGACTGGCCGAACGCCGGGATGTTGTCGAGCAGGATCGGCGTGCCGGCACCCCCGGTCTCATAGTGCATATAGTCGAACCCGGCCGTGACCTTGTGCGCGAGACCGCCGGTGTAGAATTTGGCTGTCAGGTTCGTATCGCTGTTGAAGATGTCCGTATCGGTATTCCGCCACAGGTAGACGCGCGCAATGTTCTGGTGCGCGGCATCGAGGAAGGGCGCTGTGCCGCCGGGAAGACCGAGAAAGGCCAGCAGCCCTTCCGACAGCGGCGCCGGATAGTGCGTGCTGTAGGTGTTCTCGGTGTGCGTGTAGCGCGATGCGTGGCTGAAGCTCAGCCAGTCCGAGAACTTGTGATTGGCAAGCAGCGTGATCGACTGCTGGTCGGTGTCATTGTAGTCGGTCGGCTCGCCGACGAATGTGCTCTTCGAGATGCGCTTTCCGGTCAGGGCATTCGGAAAGAGAGTGCCCTCGTGCGGCAGAAACTGCTGCACGGAGCCGCCCTGATCCTTGCGCCATGTGCCGAGCAGCGTGATGTTCGTATCGGCGGAGGGACGGAACGTCAGCGACGGCGCGAGGAAGATGCGGTCGTTGTCGACGTGATCGACCTGCGTGCCGGCTTCGCGCGCGACGCCGACAAAACGATAGAGCCAGCGGCCATCGGTCGTGATTGGACCGCCGACGTCGAACTGAACCTGCCGCCAGTCGTAGGAGCCGTACTCCGCGCCGATCTCGGCGTGCGGCGTATCCTGTGGACGCTTCGATACGCCGTTGATGATGCCGCCGGTCGAACTCTGACCATAGAGCATCGAAGCGGGTCCGCGCAGAACCTCGACCCGCTCCAGATTGAACGGTTCCATGCCGGCCGTGTGCGCGTAGTATCCGAACGTCGTGCGCAGGCCGTCCAGGAAATAGCTTGCAGGAATGCCGCGCAGGAGAACGTAGTCGCCGCGGCTGTCGAAGCCGAAACCGTCGGCCACCACGCCAGGAACATAGCGAACCGCCTCGCCGAGATTCTGCGCGCCCTGGTCACGCATCTGCTCGGTGCCGACGACGGAGATCGACTGCGGGACTTCGCGGATCGGCGTATCCGTCTTGGTGCCCGTAGCGCTCTGGGTCGCGACGTAGTCCCGCACGGGGCTCGTTGCGGTTTCGGGCGCGGGAGGCGGGGCCGTCTCGGGTGGTGGTGCGGGCTGAGGTGCGGGTGCCGCCTGCCGTTGTTTCGGCGTGGCCCTCTTCGCGGCTTTGGGGGCTGCTTTCTTCGTCTCGACGGGGAGAGGCGGGAGCGTCGTCGGCTGATTCGCGCTCTGGGCCGACACCTGAGACGCAATGCTGCCGACAAGAAGTGCCGCGCTTGCCGTCGCCGCGCCAAAGACGCGACAGGCGCGATGCGTCGTAGTTTCAACGGCAGAACGCCGGTTCAAACGGCTTGCAAGCGATGTCCGCGTAGTCTCCAAAAATTCGAGCAAAGTCGTCCCCCAACCACGATTTCGAGTCTCTTTGCTTTGGGTGGCTGGGAGAGATGCCGTGCTGCCTTAAGCACGTCGGAACCAATAATAGTTTACTCCACGAGTCAATAATATTGCCCGGCATGAGGCGACATCTTCACTCATAGTAGCTGCGCCGCAACAGAGCGCACTCTTGACGCGCCTCACTGGAAGGCTCGACGGGTTGCCAAACGCGCGCTCTAGGCACGGCGCCATGGCTGATCGGCGTGCTGGCATTGTAAACGAGATAGCTCCGGCGCATGGGTTATGCGGGGAGCTGACGCGTCGTGATCGTGTACTTGAATGCATCAGGAGAATGTTTTCGGGTCTGAAGGAGAGCTTCTCGATGTGCCGCTGCAAATAACGAACTCCATGCTTGCTTGCGCGCTGGCCGCACGTGGCGCCGGCGTCGCATTGGCCGACCCTTTCACCGCCAAGCAGTACTTCCCTCAACTCACAGTGAGGAAGTTCCGACCGCAAGTGCCCATAAACCCGCGCGTCATATACCGCGTGGATCGTCCGCTCTCGCAGCTCGTGCTTGCGTTCATCGAGGTGCTGAGGAAGGAGACGGCTGCGGCTCAAGGCAGTATCGACTGATGATGCGAGCTGCGTGACCCCCGATGGCCGCCAGAGATGGCTCGAGACGCAGGAGCCTCAGCAGGCGGGAGGTGGCGTGCAATCGTTTGACGCCGTCCGGAATCTCCGTCTGGCGGCTCCCTCCTCCGCCAAACAAACTGGCTGAGACGTTGATATATAACAACAAAGCTGTTCAGCCTCGCCCGCGCTGCCATCGCCGATCCGCCTCCCCGGGCGAGCGATCCGGGCTGCACCTCTGCTTCCCGCGAGGACGCAACCGTGCGAAGAGGAGCTAGGATCAATCGAATTGTCCCACGCCTCCAAAGCACGGACAGTTCGCACAGGGCGCCGGCGCCTTTCCGAAGGCCTGATCTGGTAGCGGATGGCGGGTCTGGTTTACCCAAGGCCCTGTCACGGATGACGTGTCATGAACTTTAGGCAGCTTGAGGCTTTTATCGCGATCGTTCAGCTCGGAAGCTTTGCGGCGGCCGCAACGCGGCTCAACGCCACCCAGTCCGCGATTTCCGCGCGCGTCCAAGAACTGGAAAGCAGCCTCGGCATCGAGATCTTCGACCGCCGCCGCAGGCGCGTGCAGCTCACGCCGAAGGGACGCGAGCTCCTGGGCTACGCGGAGCGCACGATGGATCTGGCGAGCGAGATCAAGCATCGCGTGGGGGCGCCGGAGATCTTGTCAGGCGTCGTCCGGGTCGGCGTCGCCGAGCTGATTGCGCTCACCTGGCTGCCTCAGTTCGTCGCGCTGGTGAACGAACGCTACCCGCTCATTTCACTCGATTGCCATGTCGCACTCACCAGGAACGTGGCAGCGCGTCTGAAGGCTGGCGAGATCGATGTCGCGCTCATTCCGGACGCAGTCGGGCTGGACGCCAGCTATGAGCGGAAACATCTCGGCTCGAACCGTCTCATCTGGATGGCCAGTCCGCGCCTCGGCTTGCACGGGCGAACGCTCGGCCAGGAAGAATTGATCGAGAACCGGCTGATCTTGATGGGGCCCGGCTCGCTCTACCACGATGTCGGTTTGGCCAAGAGGTCGCCGAGGGGGATCGACCGGCCCATGCCCATCGTCTGCGACAGCATGAATACGGTCGCGTCTCTCACCAAGGCGGGTCTGGGCATCAGCCTGCTCTCGCCGGAATGCTACGCCTACGAGCTCGACTCGAGTCAGCTTGTGCTCCTTTCGACGTCGCACGTGCCAAAGCTCCTCGAATTCGTCGCCGCGTATCCGAGGGGTCGCCAGAACGCGGCGCACCGTGCCATCGCCGAGACGGCGCAGGAGGCCAGCACGTTCTCGCGCGAGCACGAGCCGGAAGCGGCAAAGAAGTGCGATGCGACGACCGCCGGCGCCGCGCCCCGTCGGGGCCGGAAAGGTTCGATCAAAATAATCGATGTTAGGTCAGCAAAATAAGTCGCTTATTTCCGGGCGGGCTCGCGGCTAGCATCCTCCTGCAGATCGGGAGGAAAAAACGCCCATGGACACCGTCGCTGATGAGAATGCGCCACTTCAGCGCGTGT
This sequence comes from Pseudomonadota bacterium, assembly GCA_023387235.1. Lineage (GTDB taxonomy): Bacteria > Pseudomonadota > Alphaproteobacteria > Rhizobiales > Hyphomicrobiaceae. Next base: position 21,405 of record JAEWIJ010000130.1, on the reverse strand, counting down.
TGCAGCAGCCTTTGATGCTGGGGCTGTTCCTGCCTCTTCAGTCGGGTGCATGGAGCCCCTCCACAGCGCCGCGCGGCACGTCCTGGTCGTTCGATTACAACAAGCGCTGCGCTGTGCGTGCCGAGGAGCTGGGCTTCGATCTCGTGTTCGGCCTCGCCCAGTGGCTTGGCAAGGGCGGCTACGGCGGAGATATGAAATTCCGCGAGATGTCGACCGATCCGCTCATCGTCACGGCGGGTCTCGCGGCAGCCACGAAGCGCGTTCTCCTGATCTCGACCGTGCATGTGCTCTATGGCTGGCACCCTCTGCACCTGGCGAAGTTCGGCGCGACGATCGACGAGATGAGCGGCGGGCGCTGGGGTCTGAATGTCGTTACGGGATACAAGGCGAGCGAGTTCCAGATGTTCGCGCTCGATCCGATCGAGCATGATCAGCGCTACGTCATGGCGGACGAGTTCGTCACGCTCTTGAAGCGCCTCTGGGAGGACGGCGACAACGTCACCTTCGACGGAAAATTCTGGAAGACGAAGGACGCCTTCGTGGCGCCGAAACCGAAGTATGGCCGCTGTATCCTGGTGAATGCAGCGTCGTCCGGCGCCGGTCTCGCCTATGCCGTCAAGCACTCGGATCTGATCTTCGTGACGAGCCCTGCCGGCGCCGATCTCGACAAGGCCTGCGCGTCGCTTCCCGCGCACAACGCCCGCATTAAGCAGACCGCGCGCGAGCAAGGGCGCGAGGTGCGGACCATCATCAACCCGCATGTGATTTGCCGCGAGACCGAGGCCGAGGCGCGGGCTCATCTCCAGAGCATCATCAAGCATGAGGACACGGTTGCGGCCGAGAATTTCTTCCGGACGATGATCGGCGGCGATCAGGCATCATGGAAGAATTCGCAGCGCGAGCAGTGGGTCGTCGGTGGAAACGTTCATATCGTCGGCAGCCCCGAGCAGATCGTGGACGGCTTCAAGCGCCTGAAGGAAGCCGGCTGTGACGGCGTCCAGGTCAACTTCTACGATTTCCTCCCCGACCTCGAATTCTTCGGCAAGAGAGTCCTGCCGCTGATGGAGCAGGCGGGACTGAGGTTGCCCGTGTCTGCCGTCTCGTCTCAGCCGAAGGTCTCGGCATGATCCGCGATGGCGAGGCCGGCAACAAAGCGCAAAAGCCGCTCGCAGGCGTGCGCGTTCTCGAGTTCGGGCAGTTTGCAGCCGGGCCTTATGCAACGCTTCTCCTCGGCGACTGGGGTGCCGACGTCGTCAAGGTCGAGCCGCCAGGAGGTGAATCGCTGCGCGGCTGGCCTCCGACGGTTTCTGGACCTGAGGGCGAGTACAGTTTGAACTTCGCGTCCGTAAACAGGAACAAGCGCAGTATCGTTCTCGATCTCAAGGACGCGAAATCCCAGGAGACGGCGTGGCGCCTGATCGAGAGCGCGGACATCCTGCTGGAGAACTACAGGCCCGGCGTGATGCGGCGTCTCGGCTTCGGATATGAGGAAGCGAGCAAGCGCAATCCCAGGCTGGTCTACTGCTCGGTGTCCGGCTATGGCCAGACCGGCCCCTACGCTCAACGCGGCGCATTCGATGTCGCTGTTCAGGGCATGAGCGGGGTGATGAGCGTCACAGGCGAGCGCGGAGGTCCGCCCGCCAAATGCGGCGTTCCTTTCGCCGATTTCGGCACGGCGACGATGGCGGCTCTCGCCTGCGTGATCGCGCTTCGATCCGCCGAGCAGACCGGCACAGGCAGCCACGTCGACGTATCGATGCTGTCATGCATGCTCTCGATGGCGGCCCTCCAGACGAGTGAGTACTGGGGCACGGACATTCCGCCGGCACGTCTCGGCTCGGCCCATCCTCGCAATGCGCCTTATCAGGCCTTCCAGGGCAGCGATGGCAAGTGGCTCATCATTGCGGCCGGCAACGAGAAGCTCTGGCGGAGCGTTTGCGAGATCGCTGGTACGCCGGAGCTGCTCGATGATCCGCGCTTCTCCACTTTGGCCGCGCGCGCCAAGAACCAGCTGGAGCTTGCGGATACGCTCTCGCCCGTGCTCGCAACCAAGACCGCCGACGAATGGCTCAAGCTCCTGGACGCCGTCGGCGTGCCGGTGGCGCCTATTCTCGATTATGCCGAGGCGCTCTCCGATCCTCACGTGCTCGCGAGCGGCCTGATCGGCTCGATGACCCTGCCGAACGGGGCGAGCACGCCGACCGTCGGCAATGCCGTACGCATGACGGGATATGACTTCTCGGTCTTCCAACGTCCACCCGGCGTCGGCGAGCATTCCGAGCAGGTCCTCGCCGAGTGGACGCGGGGATCGCGATGAGCGTTCCGACGGATCCTCACGACGACACCCGCGACATGGTGGTGCGCACGGCACTCAGTCCCACGGCGTGCGAAATCCGCCTCAACCGGCCCGATCGTGCGAACGCGCTCAGCCCCGCGCTCGTCGAGGCATTGATGCGTGCCATGATCCGCGCGTATTCGGACGGCACGCGCCTTCTCGTGCTCCGCGGCGAAGGGCGGAATTTCTGCGCCGGTTTCGATCAGAGCGACGCGGCGGCCATCGATCACCTCGAAATCTCTGCGCGCACGCTGCAGATCGAGGCGCTGCTGCAGCTCTTTTGGCAGGCACCATTCGTGACGGTCGCCCGTGTGCATGGCGCGGCGTTCGGCGCGGGCGCTGATCTGGTCGCGGTCTGCGATTACCGGCTCGGCAGGGACGGCGTCCGAATGGCCTTTCCCGGCTTCCGGAAGTTCGGCGTCACTTTGGGCACGCGGCGGCTCGCGACGCTCGTCGGCAGCGATCGCGCATTCGACCTGGTCCTGCGCGGTCGAACTGTCGATGTCGAGGAGGCCACATCGATGCGCCTGCTCACGCACCGCCTCGATGATGAAAGTGCGACCGCCTTCATCCGGCAGCTTGCATCGGAGATCGAAGAGCTTGGAACGCGGCCGTTCGCCGCCCTGCGGGAAGCCACCAGGGGCGAGGGGGCCGCGGCCGGAGACCTCAGCCGCGTCGTGCGCTCGATCGGGGAGGTGAATTCGCCCTAGTCGGCTCGGGCACCAACGTCGCAGCCCCGTACGCGCTGCATCCAACCATAGAAACCATGGAACATGGGGAAGGAAACAATGATACGCAGTATTTCACTTGGCCTCGCGGCCCTGATCGCCGGAACAGCCGTTGCCTGGTCGGCGGAAACATATCCGTCGATGAACCTGCGGCTCGCTCACAGCGTGCCGCCGACCACGGCCCAGTCCAAGATCGAGCAATGGTGGGCCGATGAGATCAACAAGCGATCCGGCGGGAAGATCAAGATCCAGATCCTCTGGGCGGAGAGCGGCGGCAAGTCCACCGAGATCATCGAGCTCGTCGGCAGCGGTGCGATCGAGCTCGGCGCGACCCCGGCCTCGTACTATCCCTCAGAGTTGCCGTTGAACGGGGTTACGACCTCGTTGCCGATGATCTTCCGCGACAACGCAGAGGCGGCGCGCGTGCAGGACGGCTTGATCGCCGATGTGCCGGCCATGAGAGAGGAGCAGAAGAAGAACGGCGTCTGGTCGCTGTACTGGAACAGTCTCGGGCCCTATCGGGTACTGTGCAAAATGCCGATCAGCACCGTGGCGGACCTCAAAGGCAAGCGGATGAGAAGCTACGGTGCCTATGTTCCGCACATGTGGAAATCACTCGATGCCGTGGGCGAGGTCGTGCTCACGAACGAGGTCTACGAGTCGCTGGATAGAGGGCGCCTCGACTGCACATACTTCTCATACCAGCTCATCGTGGACCTGAAGCAGTACGAGGTCGCAAAGCAACTCAGCACCGCCAACTTCGGCGCTCTCTCGACCTGGCCGGTCTGGGTGAACTACGATCTCTGGCACAAGAAGTGGCCCGAGTCCGTCAAGAAGCTCTTCACGGAAGTCAGCGCGGAAGCCGCCGCGCGCTCGGTCAAGGCGATCGCTCAGGCAGAGGAAGATGGGCTCGCCTTCCTTCAGAAGCATGGCGTGCAGGTCGTTGAATTCAAGGAGCAGGACGAGCTGAACAAGCGCATTCCGGACATGCGCGCCTTCTGGCTCGAGCAGATGAAGGCACGCGGTCTCGGTGCTCCGGCACAGCAGGTGTTCGACTACTGGGTAGCGAAGTCGCCCAAGTAGGCCTATCACGTACACCGGCGCGGGGACGCTCACGAGCGTCCCCGATATCTGTGAGGAGACCCGGCATGGTTCGGGCTATCAATTGCGCGATTACGCGGCTCAGCCAGCTCTGCTTCATGCTTTCCGGAGCGGCTCTTTTCGTGATCGCGGCCTACGGTGCCGCCGATGTGGTGGTTGCGATCGCGGGCGGCGGCGGCTTGCCTGTCACGCGCGAGGCGTCGTCCGTTCTCCTGGCGGCCGCAGTCTTTCTTGCGTTCGGATATTCGCAGTACAGGCGGCAGGACATCCGCGTCGATGTCCTGATCGAGCTCTGCCCGTCTCGCGTTCAGCGGTTGTCCCTTCTGCTTTCGCTCGTACTGGGCATCTTCGTGTTTGCCTTGCTCACCTGGCAGTCCTGGGAGCTGTTCGTGCGAAGCTGGCGCGTGGGGGAGACTGCTGTCGCTCTCGTGCGCTTTCCAATCTATCCGGCGAAGCTCACCCTTGTGCTCGGCAGCCTCGCCGCGACGCTCGAGCTCACCCGGCAATTGTTCAGTTTCTTCTTCGGAACAGGCGTGGAGCCGGCGGGCGAAGGCAAGACCTCGGACGCCACCGCAGATGCCCGCGCCGGTCGGAATGAAATCTAGGCAGGGACGCTGTCCACTGTCGGGGGAAATGTAGCTTGGAAACGCTGGCTATCGGCATCTATGGGATCGGCGCTCTGCTCGCGCTTCTCGCGTTCGGCGTACCTGTTGCCATCGTGCTCGCGACAGTCGGGGCCGCTGGACTGTGGCTCGTCGGCGGCGGACCGCTCCTCCTTGCAACGTTCCGCACGTTGCCGTTCGGCGTCGTGAGCGACTACCAGTTCGTCGTTCTGCCGATGTTCATTTTCATGGGCGCTTTAGCTGCGAGAACCGGGCTGGTCTCGGAGCTTTACAACGCGGCGTACCGGTGGATGAGCCAGCTTCGCGGCAGCCTCTACATGACGACGACGCTGGCGTCGGCCGGCTTTGCGGCCATTTCGGGCTCGACGGTCGTCAATGCCGTCGTATTCACGCGGATGGCACTTCCGGAAATGCTGCGGCACGGCTACGACCCGAAGCTCAGCAGCGGATGCATCGCGGCTGCGGGGACCTTCGCGGCACTCATCCCGCCCTCGATCATCATGGTCGTGTATGCCGTCATGACCGGCGAGTCGGTCGGACAGCTGTTGATGGCCGGCGTCGTGCCGGGACTTCTGACGGCGGGCGCCTACCTCCTTGCAATACCGGTTCTCGTCCGGCTCATGCCGGATGCCGCCCCGACGACCCTCGAGCGATTTACCTTTCGCGAGCGCTTGACCAGCCTGAAGCCCATCTGGGCCGTGATGCTGCTTTCCGGTGTTGTTCTCGGCGGCATCTACGGCGGTCTGCTGTTTCCGTCTTCCGCCGCTACGGTCGGGGCGGCCGGCGTCCTCCTCATCGGCCTTGCGCGGATGCGGGTCGGCTGGGCGGATCTCAGAGACACCCTTGAAGAGACCGCGTCGATCACCGGCATGATATTCTTCATCATCATCGGCGGATTGATCTTTTCGCGCTTTCTCGTCAACAGCGGCGTGACCGGCGAGTTCAACGACTTCCTGACGTCGTCGGGCATGACGAGGGCAGCGTTCCTCGCCATCATTGTCGTTGTCTATCTCATTCTCGGCTGCCTGATCGACAGTCTGTCGATCATGATCGTGACGATGCCGATCATATTCCCGCTACTCAAACCTCTGGCCATCGATCCGATCTGGTTCGGCGTTCTGGTCGTCAAGCTCATCGAGCTCTCGACCATTACACCTCCGGTTGGACTGAACTTGTTCGCCGTCCTCACGGCAGCTGAGGGGCGCGTCTCCACCCGCCAGATCTACATCGGCGTGATGCCCTTCGTCCTGATCGAGCTGATCGTGCTTGCGGTTCTCATAACCTTTCCCGAGCTCTCGCTCTGGCTGCCGAACCAGATGAGTGGCAGGTGAGATTCCGCGGCCGTCCACGGCGTGCCGGGCAATGAACGGGTGGGGTGACCCACCCACCCGCCGTAAGTGTCGTCGCGAGGATTAATAGGGCCCCGTGCTGCCCGCGGGGCTGGGCGCGCCTTTGCATGGGCGTCCCCGCCGGGAAAAAAGCAGACCCTCGGATATCGGCCCGGTTGGCAGTTTTCCAAGTCTATGATGTAGTTTCGCGGTGGCGGGAGTTTTCGGCCACGGTGAATGAACCGTCGCGACAGGACAACTGGCGGACGAAAGACGTGGCCGCTCGAGCCACGGAGATGAGTAATCCTTGGGAGGATTCGGCATGAAACGACTTATCGGGGCGGCTTCCGCCCTGGCGTTGATGCTGCCCGGCGTGGCGGTTGCGCAGGACACGATCAAGGTCGGCATTCTGGTAGCCACCGAGGGCGCCTTCGCCGCCGGCGGCGCGGACGGCATACGCAACGTCGAGCTGGCGCTCAAGCAGGCTGGCGGCATGGCCGGCGGCAAGAAAATCGAGACGGTCGTTGCCCCCACTGACACGACGCCCGCCACGGCGACGCGCATGGCGCGCAAGCTCATCGAGCAGGACAAGGTCGATATCATTCTGGGACCGCTGTCGGGCTCGGAAGGCATCGCGATGCGCGACTACTCCAAGACCATCCCGGATAAGACCGTGATCAACGGCATCTCCGGCGCATTGGAGACGACCTGGGTCGACCCGTCGCCGAACTTCTTCCGCTTCAACCTGGATGGCTCTCAGTGGGGCTCCGGCCTCGGAGAATATGTAGTCAACAAGAAGGGTTGGAAGAAGGTCGCGAGCGTGTCTGCCGACTATTCGTTTGGCTACACGAACTTCCTCGGCTTCGCGGTCGGCTTCTGCAAGGCCGGCGGCGAATTGGTGGAGCGTCTGTGGGTTCCGCTCGGTTCGTCCGACTATGCAGGCGTGATCGCCAAGCTGCCCGATGATGTCGACGCCATCTACCTCGGCGTGGGCGGGACGGATGCGATCAACTTCCTCAACCAGTATCAGCAGGCCGGCGGCAAGGCCAAGCTGATTGGCGGCTCCATCATGGCCGATCCGACCGTGCTCAGCTCAAAGGGCAAAGCAAAGGAAGCCCTCATCGGCACCCCGACGTCAGGTTGGGTAGCCAACGACAACCCGGCGCCAGAATGGCAAGCCTATCTCAAGGCCTATCAGGACGCGTTCCCAGCGGACAAAAGGCTTCCTTCGCCGTCGCTGTTTGGTGTCGGCTACTACGTGAACGCGCTGGCCATGATCGCTGGGTTGAACGAGGTCAAGGGCGATCTCAGTGACGGCCATAAGAAATTCCACGCCGCGCTGTCGAAGCTGAAGGTGAAGACCCCGCTGGGCGAGATTTCTCTCAACGAGAACCGCCAAGCCTCGGGCTCGGTGTTCGTCACCGAGGTGAGCGCCAACGCCGACGGCACGATGTCGAACAAAATGGTCGGTCGCGTCGACAACGTCACCCAGACACTGGGCATGACGGCCGATGCCTTCCGCGCCATGGGCCTGCCGTCCCGCACCACGCCGGACTGCAAGGCGCTCGGCGGCAAGTAACGCCAAAGCGCGCGCGACGTGTGCCTATTTGATGGCCCCGGGATCGAACCACACGGTTCCTTCCCGGGCCATTTAAGCTTGCTGATCGTGAACAACGCTTTGGCAAATTAACCGGCCCGGTTTGGTGCTTGGGGTCATTAAGTACGTTTTGTGCGCTGCGATGCGCTCGCTTGCCACCCATTCGCATTCCGATATAGTCACGGTTAAACAGCATCTTTCGAATGCTGATGGGAGGACGATGAGTGAAGCTATTGCCGTGCGCCATGGCGCCTTCGGGCGCGCCTGCATCTACCGCATGGATCGCACGATGGTGTCGCACGCGCATCGCGAGGGACACCTTCTATTCCACGTCTATGGGAACGGCGGCGAGGTCTATGTCGATGGATGCCCCATCCCGCTAGGGCCGGGGCAGGCCGTCGCCGTAAACCCATGGCAGGCGCACTATTACCATCAGCCGGTTCCTGGCGGGCAGACGCTCGTCCTGGTCCTCTACATTCGGCCGACGTGGTTCTGGAGCGCCGTCGGCAGCCGCATGTTCAATCTGCGCTTCGGGCGTGCGGACATCGAGGTCTCGGATGAGCTGGCGCGCCTCATCGATGTGAGCGCCGTACTCGATCACGGTCAGAAACAGGCCGCGATCAACAATTGGCTGCTCGCCATTACGCAATACTGCTTCGACCGATCCTGGCACCGCAGCGATCCCATGGAGCGCTTCGCGAGCGTTCGCGACTTTCGCCTGCGTAAGGCTATTCATCTTCTGGAGCAGCGGGTGTGCGAGCCCGTCGAGCTCGACAGCGTGGCGCGCGAGACTGGCCTTTCGAGACCCCACTTTTACAAGCTGTTCCGCCAGCAGGTCGGCGTCACTCCGAATATTTACCTGAATTCGCTCCGGATGGAGCGGGCGATCGACCGCCTGACGAATACCACCGAGGCGGTGGCTGCAATCGGCCTGGATCTCGGCTTTTCCAGCCAGGCGAGTTTCTCGCGCTTTTTTATCGCCAATGGCGTGGTCCCGCCGAGCGCCTATCGGCGCAGCGCGCAGATCGCCCCGTCCTGATGAACCATAAGTTTGCTTCCCGCGCATTCAAGCCGGTGAAATCATTAGACTGTCGGATAAGATTGCTGCTGCCGGGATCGACTATTTTGTCGGGTAAGCACGTGGCATTTCGCGGCGCGCCCGGGGACGGGGGAATGGGGTCGCGGGTGCGGCCGAGCGACGATTGCACGCTCGAACGATGAGACATGTCGGCCGGTCAAAGCTGGTGGCAGCATGAATAAGTTGCAGAATTTCAGCTCACGCCATCCGATCGGGACCCTCGTGGTCGCCGTGCTCGTCATCGGCTTTCTGTGGCTCGTCATCGCGCCGTGGCCGCCCGGCCTCGAGCAGGTCATGGGCCGCAAGCGCGTCTTCCTCAACGCAATTCTTTCCGGCACCACGCTCGGCGCACTCTATTTCCTCGTCGCCTCCGGCTTCACGCTGGTGTTCGGCCTCATGCGCAACGTCAATCTCGCGCACGGCTCGCTCTATCTGCTCGGCGGCTACATCGGCTATGGCGTCGTCGATGCGACGGGTTACTGGCTCCTCGCATTCCCCGTCGTCTTCATCGTCGTCGGCGCGTTCGGCCTGCTGCTGCAGCATCAGGTCTTCCGGCGCATGGAGGGCCAGGAGCTGCGCCAGACGCTGGTGACGATCGGCATCTCGATCGTGCTCGCCGATCTCATGCTGTGGTACTGGGGCGGACAGAGCTATCAGGTGCTCTCGCCGCAGTGGCTGAGCGGCCCGATGACTTTGCCGTTCATCAGTTCGGTCCGCTCGAATGGCGAGGCGGTCTACCTTTCCTATCCGCAGGTCCGCATCGCGATCCTGTTCGCGGCCATCGTGATCGGCATTGCCATGTGGCTGGTGCTGAACCGCTCGCGGCTCGGCATGCTGATCCGCGCCGGCGTCGATGATCGCGACATCCTCGCGGCATCCGGCGTGCACATTCAGTACGTGTTCCTGGCCGTGTTCGGCTTCGGCGCCGGATTGGCGGGCATCGCCGGCATCATCGGCGGCACGTTCCAGTCGCTATCGCCGGGCGAGGACACGCGCTTCCTGCTCGCCTCGTTGGTGGTCGTCATCGTCGGCGGCATGGGCTCCATTCCGGGCGCCGCGCTCGGCGCCCTCATCATCGGTCTCGCCGAGCAGATCGGCCTCGTCTACGCGCCGACCTATTCGGTCGTCTTCACGTTCCTGATCATGGCGGTGGTCCTTGCCTTCCGGCCACAGGGTCTTCTCGGGGCTCGGCGCTGACATGACGGATGTCCTGCCCAGAACAGCGCCCGGAAGACTGATTCTCCTGGAGCGCATCCCGCCGGCGGTCTGGGTGCTTGGTGCGCTGTTGCTGGCGATGCCGGCATTCGCCAGCAACTTCGTGCTCTACCAGATCTTCGGCTGGAGCTTCATCCTCGGGATGATCGCGCTCTCGCTGATGGTGCTCGCCGGCTACGGCGGCATGGTGAGCTTGAGTCAGATGACCGTCGGGGCGTTGGCCGGGTACGTCGTCGCGATTCTCGGCACGAGTGGCGTGACACAGATCAGCCTCGGCTGGCCCTGGTGGCTGCACATCCCGATTGCGATCGTGGTTGCGACCTTTTTTGGCACGCTCATCGGCGCGCTCGCGGTGCGCACCGAAGGCATCTACACGATCATGATCACGCTCGCGATCGCCGCAGCGTTCTTCTACTTCACCCGCCAGAACTACGGCATCTTCAACGGCTACACCGGCTTCAACAACGTCATTCCGCCGAAGTGGTTCGGCATCGACTGGCGGCAGTCCGTGCCATTCTACTATCTGACGCTTGCCTGCGCGACGCTCTCCTATTTCGCGGTCGTATGGATGTCGCGCACGCCATTCGGTCTCGCGCTGCAAGGCGTGCGTGATAACCCGCGCCGCATGAGCGCGCTCGGCTTCTCCATCACCGCGCATCGCATCCTCGCCTACACCTTTGCGAGCGTCATCGCGGCCTGCGGCGGCATCCTCCTCGTCTGGCAGAATGCGCAGGTGGTGCCCGGAACAGCAGGCATTCCGCAGGTTATCGACATTCTGGTGATCGCCGTCGTCGGCGGACTGAGGCGCCCGATCGGCCCGTTCATCGGTGCGCTCATTTACGCCATCCTGAGCGTGTTTGCCTCCGACATCCTGCACGCGCTCGGGATGTCGGGAGAGCGCTTCAAGCTTGTCGTGGGGCTCGGCTTCCTCGCCATCGTCGCCTTCTCGCCGGATGGTGTGCTCGGTCTCTGGGACAAGTATCAGCAGCAGCGGGAGGCGAACCGCGATCCCCTCATGGGCGGAGGGCGCTGAGCATGACCAGCACGCGCGCCCGGATCATGAGTACTGCGGAGCGAAGCACCGCCGATCGGCTTGGATCGGTCAGCACGGGCAATGCGCTCGAGTTGCGCGGCGTGACGAAGATGTTCGGTGCGCTCGCTGCCATATCGGATGTGACCATGTCCGTGCGTCCGGGCGAGCGGCGTGCCGTGCTCGGATCGAATGGCGCCGGCAAGACGACGCTCTTCAATTGCGTGACGGGCGATTTCCTGCCGACATCCGGCACCATCCGCTTGTTCGGCGAGGACCTCACCAACTTCCCGGCGCACGAGCGCATTCGCCGTGGCTTGCGCCGTACCTACCAGATCTCGCTGCTCTTCTGCGGCATGACCGTTGCCGACAACGTCTATCTCGCCTGCCTCGGCGTGTCGCGCGGCCGCTTCTCCTTGCTGAGACCCCGCCCGAGCGATCCGATCGTCGCGCGCGCCCACGAGCTGATCGATGCCGTGCACCTGACCCGCGCCCGCGAAACGCTTGTCTCGTCGCTCTCCTATGGCCAGCAGCGCCAGCTCGAGATCGCCCTCGCGCTCGCCGGCGCGCCGCGCTTCATCCTGTTCGACGAGCCCGCCGCCGGTCTTTCGCCGATGGAGCGCTCGGAGCTGGTGGCGATCCTGTCGGGCCTGCCCGACCACATCGGCTACATCATCATCGAGCACGACATGGACGTGGCGCTCCGCGTCGCCGAGAGTGTGACGATGATGCACAACGGCCGCGTCTTCAAGGAAGGCACGCCCGAGGAAATCGAGAACGACGCGGAAGTGCAGGAACTCTATCTCGGAGGCGGGCATGGCTGAGCGCACCCGCACATCGACCCTCGAGATCCGCGCGCTCAACGTCTACTACGGCGCCTCGCACGCGCTGCAGGGCGTGGACCTCAGCCTCAATCGCGGCGTCCTCTCCGTCGTCGGCCGCAATGGCATGGGCAAGACGACGCTCTGCAAGGCCATCATGGGCCTCGTGCCGGTCGCCTCCGGCTCGATCAGCTTCGGCGGACAGTCGCTCGTCGGTCTTGCACCCGCCGATATCGCGCAGCTCGGCATCGGGTATGTACCGCAGGGCCGCCGCCTCTGGCCCTCGCTGACGGTCGACGAGCACCTGCGGCTCGTGAGCGGCCGCCGCAAGGGCGCATGGTCGATCGACCGCGTGTACGCAACGTTCCCGCGTCTCGCCGAGCGCAAGTCCAACGGTGGCGGCCAGCTCTCGGGCGGCGAGCAGCAGATGCTCGCGATCTCGCGCGCGCTGCTCGCCAATCCGCGCCTGCTCGTCATGGACGAGCCGACGGAAGGTCTGGCGCCGGTCATTGTCGCCCAGCTCGAGGACATGCTGAAGCAGCTCGGCGAGGAGGGCGACATGGACGTCCTCGTCATCGAGCAGAACATCGGCGTCGCGTGCGCGATCGCGGACAATGTCGCGATCATGGTCAACGGCCGCATCAACCGCATCTCGGCCGCGCGCGAGCTTGCCGGCGACCGCGATCTGCAGCAGCGCCTGCTCGGCGTCGGGCGGCACGGGCACGAGGAGGCCGGGCCGGCGCCGACCACGTCCGCATCCGCCCCATCCGCGGGCAGCGCCAGTGCGGCGGCCGCCACGCTCAAGATCTACAACTCGAATCCGGTCATCCCGACCCGCTGGTCGCAGCCGATGTCCGTGCAGCGCCTGGAGCAGCTCGCACGTGTCGTCACGACGCGGCCCCTGGCGGGCGTTGCCGCCAGCGTCGAGATCAGGCCGCTCGCCGGCTCGGGTCGGCCAGTTATCCTCGTTGCCGGTACGCTTGATACAAAAGGCGATGAGCTACGCTACATGCGTGACCTGATCCGCGCCGCCGGCCTCCCCGTGCGCATGGTCGATCTCTCGACGACCGGCGGACACTCGGGTGCCGAAATCCCTGCCCATCAGATCGCGGCATTCCACCCGCGCGGCGCGGCCGGTGTGTTCACCGGCGACCGTGGACAGTCCGTCGCCGGCATGACGGAGGCCTTCCGCCGCTGGATCCTCCGCCAGGAAGGCATCGCAGGCGTGCTCTCGGCAGGCGGTTCGGGCGGCACGGCCATGGTGGCGCCGGCCATGCGTGCGCTGCCCGTCGGCGTTCCCAAGCTGATCGTATCGACGGTCGCATCCGGTGAGGTCAGCAAGTACGTCGGCCCGTCCGATATCATGCTCCTGCCGTCGGTTGCCGACGTGCAGGGCCTCAATGCCATTACCGAGGAAGTGCTTGCCAACGCCGCGCAGGCCATGATCGGCATGGTCGGCGCGCGTCAGGCGGCGCGTCCGCGCGTCTCCGCGAAGCCGGCAATCGGGCTCACGATGTTCGGCGTCACGACGCCGTGCGTGCAGCAGGTGGCGAAGCAACTCGCGCCGACGCACGATTGTCTCGTGTTCCATGCGACGGGCATCGGCGGACAGGCCATGGAGTCGCTTGTCGACAGCGGCAAGATCATGGGCGTCCTCGACATCAGCACGACCGAGGTTTGCGATCTCCTCATGGGCGGCGTGTTTCCCGCGAGCGAGGACCGCTTCGGCGCCATCATCCGCACGCGCATTCCCTATATCGGCTCGGTCGGCGCGCTCGACATGGTCAACTTCGGCGCACCCGAAACCGTCCCCGAGCGCTACAAGGGAAGGCTGCTCTATCAGCACAATCCGCAGATCACGCTGATGCGCACGACGCCCGAAGAGAATACGCGCATGGGCCGGTGGATCGGCGAGCGTCTCAACCGCATGGAAGGCCAGGTCCGCTTCTTCCTGCCGGAAGGCGGCGTTTCGGCACTCGATGCGCCCGGCAAGCCCTTCCATGACCTGACCGCGCGCGCTGCGCTCTTTGCAGCACTCACCGAGACCGTACGCCAGACGGCGTCGCGCCAGCTCATCCGCGTGCCCCATCACATCAATGCGCCGGATTTCGCGGCCGCTCTCGTCGCCGCATTCCGAAATCTGCACGGCGATGGCCGTGCGCGAACCCGCGGAGAGGTGAACCGGTGATCCCGCGCCAGAAGATACTCGAAAAGCTTCGCGCCATGATGGCGGACGGCGTGCCGATCATCGGCGGTGGCGCCGGAACGGGCCTCTCGGCGAAGTGCGAGGAGGCCGGCGGCATCGATCTCATCGTCATCTATAACTCCGGCCGCTATCGCATGGCGGGACGCGGATCGCTCGCCGGCCTTCTCGCGTACGGCGACGCGAACCAGATCGTCGTCGACATGGCGGCGGAAGTGCTGCCCGTCGTGCACCACACGCCCGTGCTCGCCGGGGTCAACGGCACGGACCCGTTCCGCAAGATGGATGTGTTCCTCGACGAGCTGAAGCGCATCGGCTTCTCCGGCGTGCAGAACTTCCCGACCGTCGGTCTCATCGATGGTGTGTTCCGCGCCAATCTCGAAGAGACGGGCATGTCCTACGGGCTGGAGGTCGACATGATCGCCACGGCTCACCAGAAGAACATGCTGACCTCGCCCTATGTCTTCAACGAGGACGAGGCGGCGGCCATGGCGCGCGCGGGTGCGGACATCATCGTCTGCCATCTCGGGCTCACGACGGGCGGCAGCATCGGCGCCGAAACCGCGCTCAAGCTCGCCGATTGCCCGGCCCTCGTCGAGCGCTGGGCCGAGGCCGCCCTCAAGGCCAATCGCGATGCGATCGTGCTCGTCCACGGCGGACCCGTCGCCATGCCGGACGACGCCGAATTCATCCTGAACAACACATCCAATTGCCACGGGTTCTACGGCGCTTCTTCCATGGAGCGCCTGCCGACGGAAATCGCCCTGACCGAGCAGACGCGCATGTTCAAGCGCATTGCCCGCCGCGGTCGAGGCCAACAATAGCTGCCGATTGAGTGCGTAAGGAGGAAGAGTGATGTCCATATCCGGAGAAGTGATCGGCCAGCTGATCCTCTGGATCATCATCGCGGTCATCGTGATCGCGGTCGTCTTCTGGATCCTGCAGCGGCTCTATCGCCGCTCGACGAAGGAGATCGCGTTCGTCCGGACCGGCTTCCTCGGCGAGAAAGTCGTCATCGACGGCGGCGCGTTCGTCTGGCCGATGATCCACGAGATCACGCCGGTCAACATGAACACGCTGCGCCTCAAGGTGTCGCGTACGAACAACGACGCGCTCATCACCAAGGACCGCATGCGCGTCGACGTCGAGGCCGAGTTCTACGTGCGCGTCCAGCCCGAGCGGCGCGCCGTCGCGATGGCGGCATCGACGCTCGGCCGCCGCACGCTGGAGCCCGAGAGCATCCACGCACTCCTCGCCGGCAAGTTCGAGAGCGCCATGCGGGCCGCCGCTGCTGCCATGGACATGAGCGGGATGCACGAGAACCGCACGGTCTATGTGGAGCGCGTTCGCCAGGCCGTGGAGGCCGATCTCTCGCGTAACGGCCTCGAGCTCGAGTCCGTCGCCATTCTCGACATCGACCAGACGAGCCTCGAGTTCTTCAATCCCTCGAACCGCTTCGACGCCGAGGGCCTCACGGTTCTCATCAAGGACATCGAGGATCGGCGCAAGCTGCGCAACGACATTGAGCAGGACGCGACCATCCAGATCCGCGCGCGCAATCTCGAAGCCGAGAAGCAGTCCCTCGAAATCGAACGCGCGAGCGAGGAAGCCCGCCTCGAGCAGGAGCGCGACGTCGAGTTCCGTCGTGCGCAGCAGCGTGCGCTGCTCGCCAGGGAGCGCGCCGAGCGTGAGACCGAGGCCGAATCCGCGCAGATCACGGCGCGCGAGGCCATCGAGCGCGCGCGCATCTCCAACGATCGCGCCATCGCGGAAGCGCGCATTGCTTCCGAGCTCGAAGTCCGCCGGCGCGAGATCGCCAGGACCCAGTCGGTCGAGTCCGAGGAGATCACCTCACGCGAGCGCGTGGAGACCGCTCGGATCCTGCAGGAGCGTGCGCTGAAAGAGGCGCGCATCGTCAACGAGCAGGAAACGACCTCGCGTGAGATCGAGCGCACGCGGACGCTGGAGGCGGCCGAGATCGCGGCCCGCGAGGCTACGGAGCGCGCGCGCATCCTGCAGGAGAAGGTGCTCACCGAGACGCGCATCCAGAAGGATCGCGAGACGCAGGCCATGGAGATCGATCGCCAGCGCGCCATCGAGCAGGCTGAGATCGCCGCCCGCGAGGAGACCGAGAAGGCGCGCATGTCGCAGACGCTCATCCTGGCCCAGACCCGCATTCGCGGTGAGGAGGATATCCGCCGCCGCGAGATCGCACGCCAGCAAGGTCTCGAAGAAGCCGAGATTGCCGCGCGCGAAGCGACCGAACGCCAGCGCCTCGCACAGGCCGCCAAGATCTCCGAGACCCGTATCAGCGAGGATCAGCGTATTCGCGCGCTGGAGATCGAGCGCCAGCAGGCCGTGGAAGCCGCCGAGATCGCCGCCGGCCGTGCCATCGAGGCCGCCCGCATCGCGCGCGAGAAAGGCATTGCCGCCGAGCGTATCGAAGCCGAGCTCGCCACGCGCTCCGAGGAGATTGCACGCGACAAGGCCATCGAGGCGGCCGACATCGCGCGGCGCGAGAGCGTCGAGCGGGCGCGGATCGCTGCCGAGCTGAAGCTGGAGCAGGAGCGCATCGCGAGCCAGCAGACCCGCGAGGTGATCGACATCCAGCGCAAGCGCGAGGTCGAAGCGGCTGAGGAAAGCCGTGTCGTCGAGCTCGCACCGACCAAGGCTGCGCGTGCGGTCGCCGAGGCAGACGTTCGCCGCGCCCAGCTCTCGGCGCAGGCGTCCGTCGAGACCGCCGAAGTCGAGCGCGACAAGGCCGTCGAAGCTGCGAAGGTCGGCCGGCGTCAGTCGCTCGAGCAGCTCGAGATCGCCCGCGTGCAGGCTTTGCGCGAAGCCGAGATCGAGAGCCGCGAGGATATCGAGCGCGCCCGCGTCGCCTCCGAGCGCGGGCTCGACGAGGTGCGCATCTCGCACGAGACCGAGCGTCGGCGGCTGGAGGTCGAGCGCGAGAGGGCCGTCGAGACGGCGCAGATGGACAAGGCCATCACGCTCTATCGCAAGTCGCTGGAGGAATCGGCTGCCCGCCTCGACGCCGACAGGGCGCGCGCCGATGCGGCCGCGGCGGAGGAGCGTATCGCCACCGCCCGCGAGACCGAGGTCGCCAACCGCCGCAAGGCTATCGATGTGCTGCTCGCGGAAAAGACGGCAGCCGAGCGCACGATCGCAGCCGGTGCCGAAAAGGTCCGGCTCACGATCGAGGCCGAGGCGCAGCGCCTCCTCAACGAGGCGGAGAACGTCCTCACCGATCCGGCGCGCGTGTCGCTCTTCCGCCGCAAGCTGCTGGAGCATGTCGAGGGCATCGTCGCGGCATCGGTGAAGCCGCTCGAGAAGATCCAGGACATCCGCATCATGCAGCTCGACGGCATGAACGGCTCGGGCGGCGAAGGTCGTTCCGGCAGCCCGACCGACGAGGTGATCAATTCGGCGCTGCGCTATCGCGTGCAGGCGCCGATGATCGACAGCCTGCTCGCCGATATCGGAATCGACGGCGCCAATCTCGCGCGGCAGGGGGGCCTCATGCGCGAGGCCTCCGACATGCAGCGTATCGCCACCGAGGCCCGGCGGTCATCGTCGGGCGGCGGCGAAGGCGGCAAGCCGAAGCCCGGCGAGGCGAAGAGCGAAACGGGAGGCAGCACCTAAATGCCCCGCATTTATATCTCCTCCGTGATCGATGCTCCGGCCGCAAAGGTCTGGGAGAAGGTGCGCGACTTCAATGCCATGCCGCGCTGGCATCCGCGCATCCGCGAAAGTCGGATCGAGAACGGCGAGCCCTCGGACAAGATCGGCTGCGTGCGTGATTTCCGGCTGCAGAATGGTGATCGCCTGCGCGAAAAGCTGCTCGGCCTGTCGGACTACGACATGTTCTTCACCTATATGATCCTCGAATCGCCGATGCCGCTGACCGGCTATATGGCTACCCTGCGGCTGACACCCATCACCGACGGCGATCGCACGTTCGGGGAATGGACGGCCGAATTCGACTGCGCGCCCGAAGTGGCGGCTGATCTCGTCGACGGCATCGGCAACAACGTCTTCCAGGCCGGCTTCGATGCACTGAAGCGGCAGTTGGCAGGCTGACATGGTGAGCATCGTCGAGAGCACGGTTCTTGACGCACCCGTCGAAGCGGTGTGGGCGGTGCTGCGCGACTTCAACGGCTTCGATCGCTGGCATCCGCTCATTGCCGACAGCCACATCGAGCGCGGCTACGCCTCCGACAAGATCGGCTGCGTGCGGCGGCTCCATCTGGCCGACGGATCGGAAGTGCGCGAACAACTGCTGACGCTTTCCGAGGCTGACATGGCATTCTCGTACTGCCTGCTTGATACGCCGATACCGCTGTTGAACTACGTGGCACACGTTCGCCTCGCGCCGGTGACCGATGGTGATCGCACGTTCTGGCACTGGCAGTGCCGTTTCGACACGCCGGCGGGCCGCGAGACCGAGCTGCGCGACATGGTCGCCAATCACATCTTCCGCGCGGGTTTTGATGCGGTGCGCGAGCACATGGGCCTGCCGGCTCGGCGACAGGGGGCAGAGCGATGATCCAATCCGTCGAAACGCACCCAACACTTGCCGAGGCGCAGCGCGCCATGGGATCGGACGCGATCTTCATGGGCGGCGGCACGCTCGTCATGCGCGACATCAACGCCGGCGCGACGGCGACCCGCATCGTGCGCAGCAGCGATCCCGTGCTCGCCGACATCCGCCTTTCCGGTGACGGCGTGACCATCGGCGCCGGCGTCACAATGGCTGCCATTGCGGCGCATCGCGACCTCGCGTTCCTGGCGCCGGTCGCGCGCGCGGTCGGCGGTCCGCAGATCCGCAACATGGCGACGGTCGGCGGCAATCTCTTCGCGCCGCATCCCTATGGTGATTTCGCGACGGCGCTGCTCGGGCTCGGCGCTCGTGTGACCGTCGCCGGTCAGAGCGGCGCGCCGCGCCCTATCATGGATATCCTTCGCGAACGCGGACGCATCGGGCTCGTCGCCTCGGTGCACGTACCGCGACCGCAGTCTCCTGCCGACTTCGCCTTCCAGAAGGTGAGCCGCATCAAGCCGAAGGGCGTTTCGGTCCTGTCCATCGCCGCGCATCTGCCACGCCAGGGCGGACGCATCCGGGGCGCGCGCGTGGCCTTCGGCGCCATGGGCGCGACGCCGCTGCAGGCAACAGCCGTCGAGCGCGTTCTGGATGGACAGAGCCTCGATGCCACGACGATTGCGCGCGCCGTTCAGGTCGCGGTCGAAGGTCTCGATCCGCCGACCGACGCGCTCGCCTCGGCGTGGTATCGGCGCGAAGTCGCGGGTGTGCACCTCAAGCGCCTGCTCGAACGAATGGGGCGCGGCTGATGGCGAAGACACCCATAGTGTTCGTGCTCAACGGCGCCGAGCGGGCCTCGTTCGCCGAGCCTGGCCAGAACCTGCTCGAGTTCCTCCGTCGCGGCGTCGGCGATCTGAGCCCCAAGTACGGTTGCGGCCAGGGCACGTGCGGCGCCTGCACGGTGACCATCGACGGCGAGACGCATCTCTCCTGCCTCACGCTCGCAGAGAGTGTCGTAGGCAAGCGCGTCGGCACTGCCGCCGGACTCGCGACAGGCAATCAGCTCCATCCGCTTCAGGAAGCCTTCATGGAGGGCTTCGCTGCGCAGTGCGGCTACTGCACGCCGGGAATGCTCGTCTCGGCGAAGGCGCTGCTCGACCGCAATCCGAACCCGACGCGCGAGGATGTGGTCGAGGCGATCTCGGGCAATATCTGCCGCTGCACGGGCTATGAACCGATCATCGAGGCCATTCTCGCGGTGGCGAAGGGGAGGGCGCGGACATGACGATGGAGTTTCGCAAGGAATTCTTCGCCGACGAGCGCGACGACAACCTGAACGAGATCGGCAAGCCGACCCGGCGCCAGGATATCCTGGGCCACGTGACGGGACGCTCGCCCTATTTCGACGACCATCTGTTCGATGGTCTCCTCCACATCCGCTGCGTGCGCAGTCCGCACCATCATGCGCGCATCCGGCGGATCGACACGACGGAAGCACAGAGCATGCCGGGCGTCGTCCGCGTCCTCACCGGTCGCGACGTGCCGCGCAATCTGAACACGCTGCTGAGCCTTCTCGATTTCGGCATCGACGATGAGCCGCTGCTCGCCGAGACCAAGGTCGCCTACAAGGGCGAGCCGGTCGCCGCCGTCATCGCCGAGACCGAAGCGCAGGCGCGCGCGGCCGTCGCCAAGGTGCGCGTCGATTGGGATGTGCGCCCGCATGTGCTCGATGTCGAGGAGGCGATCAAGCCGGGCGCGCCCGTTGTCTGCGAGGTCTATCCTGGAAACAAATTCATCTATCACGGCAAGTACGATCACCAGAAGCTGCGCTATGGCGATGTCGAGGCGGCATTCGCGCGCGCCGATCACATTGTCGAAGGGCGCTATCAGATGTCGCCCATCGAGCAGGCGCCGATCGAAACCTGCGGCGCGATCGCGGCACCGGAAACCAACGACCGCTACGTCTGCTACACCTCGACCCAGGCGCTGTTCTTCTCGCTCGGCACGGCGGCCAAGCTGCTCACCATGCCGTCGAACCGCCTGCATTTCGTCGGCGGTACGGTCGGCGGCGGCTTCGGCGGCAAAGTCGACAGTCTGCACGAGCCGCTCGCCATCCTCGGTGCGATGCTGACCGGCCGGCCGTGCAAGTATTGCTGGGACCGCGAGGAGGAAATGCAGGTCGGTGCGCCGCGCGGTGCCGAGCGCTGGTACATCAAGGACGGCGTGATGCGCGACGGGCGCATCGTCGCGCGCAAGTTGATCGGCTACTTCGACAGCGGCGCCTACACGCGACTTTCCTCCTACGCGATTATCAAGGCGGTCGGTCATCTGCCGGGCCCCTACACAATCCCAAACGTCTACGCCGACGTCTACTGCGTCTACACGAACCGCACGCCGGCCACGGCCATGCGCGGCTTCGGTATCACCGGTGTCGACTTCGGGATCGAGGCGCATATGGACAAGGTTGCCGAAACCGTCGGCATGAATCCGATCGACCTGCGTATTCTCAATGCCTACCGCGACGGTGACATGAAGGCGCATCGTCGCGAAGCCAAGAACACCGCGCTCATCGAGTGCTGCCAGGTGGTGGCGGAGAAGGCCGGCGTTTCACTGCAGGCATCCTCGCGTGCCGCTTCCTCGCTGCGTGATGGCGGTGGCGAACGCGCCCGCTTGCCGGCGCATACCGCACTCGATCAGAAGGGCACCGTGAGCGGCATCGACACGGGCGGCTACGCGCGCAAAGGCGGCGGTGCATCGCGCCAGCCTGCTTCCATGCCGGGCTATTCCATGCCGGCCGCGGCGA
>JAEWIJ010000082.1 GCA_023387235.1 Pseudomonadota bacterium | reverse complement strand
ACGTGCGGCCACGCGCCGGAGCGCTCAGAGACCCGTACGCCGCAATGTCCTCCGGCGCGTCCGCGTAGGACCGCACGAGAACCTCGCCGCGCACGCCATGGGCGGCGACGATGCGGCCGAGCAGAATACGCCCGTCCCGATCTTCACCGCCCGCCATCCGCAGTCTCCCGTGCGATTCTTAGGCCGCAGCTTCGCCGCTGCTCTCGGCCGCTTTCGCCGCCGCCTCGGCCGCAGCCGCCTCGCGCTCGAGACGCTTCTTGCCGGGCTTGGCCTTCTCGGGATTGTTGCGCGGTGTACGCTTCATGAGACCGGCGGCGTCGAGGAAGCGGGCGACGCGATCGGTCGGCTGCGCACCGACGGAAAGCCAATGCTTCGCGCGGTCGAGATCGAGCTTCACGCGGTCGGCGTGATCCTTCGGCAGCATCGGATTGTGCGTGCCGATCTGCTCGATGTAGCGGCCGTCGCGCGGCGAGCTGCTCTCGGCAACGACGATGTAGTAATACGGGCGCTTCTTGGCGCCACCGCGCGAGAGGCGGATCTTCACGGACATGGGTCTTCTCCAGTTTCGAGTTCAGTTCTTCAGTGTTTGCAACGTCAAAGCTCAGTTCACATTCGCCGGATGCCGCCAGACGTCGGCGACGGCACCCCGCAATTCGATTGATCCATCGCGCTGAGCACCGAGGCGCTCGGCGACTTTCTGCGACGGCCTGTTCTCCGGCGCGACATAGCTGACGACCGTCGCCCAGCCGAGATCGGCATAGGCAAAGGCGCGCGCGCGAGCCGCCGCTTCGGTTGCATATCCGCGACCGCGATACGCAGGCAAGATGCCCCACATGAGCTCGCGATGATGCCAGCCTTCGGGTTCCCAAAGGCCGCCGTAGCCGGCGAATGCACCGCTGGCCTTTTCCTCGATCGCCCAGTTTCCGAAGCCGCGCAGCGTCCAATGCCCGATCAGCATGGCGATCCGCCGCCACGTATCCTCGCGCGTCAGCGGTCCACCAATGAATCGCGTGTCATCCGCATCCGCCATGAAGCCGGCGAACACGTCCAGATCATCGCTGCGCCAAGGCCGAAGCCGCAGGCGCTCCGTTTCGAGCGTGGGGACCTGCATGGCTACTTCTTCTTTCCGGGCAGGCCCGGCAGCCCGGTGAACCGCGGCCCGCCGCCGCCCAAGCCAGGAAGACCGGGAAGCCGCGGCACGGCCTTGCCGCCGAGCCCCGGCAATGCAGGCGCTGGTGCCTTGCCCGCGGCGAGCTGATCGCGCACCTCCTTCGGCAATTGCTCGAGCGCCTTCGGATCGAGACGCGCAAGCTCCGCCTGCATCTTCTCGACCTCGGCCGCATTGGGCATCGCCCCGCCGCCCATGCCGAGCGCGCCCGCCATGCGCTGCATCATGCCCTTGTTCTTGCCCATCATCTTCATCATGTCCGCCATCTGGCGGTGCATTTTGAGCAGGCGATTGACTTCATCGGGCCGCGTGCCGGAGCCGGCCGCGATGCGTCGCTTGCGCTTGCCGTCGAGAACTTTCGGATGACGCCGCTCGTAGGGCGTCATGGAGGAGATGATCGCGCCCTGCCGCTTGATGACCTTGTCGTCCATCGCCCCGGCCGGCATCTGCTGCTTGATCTTGCCCATGCCGGGCATCATGCCCATGAGGCCGCCCATGCCGCCGAGCTTCTGCATCTGCTTGAGCTGCTCGCCGAGATCTTCGAGATCAAACTCGCCCTTGCGCATCTTCAGCGCAATGGCCTGCGCCTTCTCCGCATCGATGGTCTGAGCGGCTTTCTCGACGAGGCTGACGACGTCGCCCATGCCGAGAATGCGGCCGGCAATACGCTGCGGATGGAAGTCCTCGAGCGCATCCCAGCGCTCGCCGACGCCGATCAGCTTGATCGGCTTGCCCGTCACCGCGCGCATGGAGAGAGCCGCACCGCCGCGGCCGTCACCATCGACACGCGTCAGAACGATGCCCGTGATGCCAACGCGCTCATTAAAACTCTTCGCGAGATTGACCGCGTCCTGGCCCGTGAGACTGTCCGCGACGAGCAGCGTCTCGTGCGGCCGCGCGATATCGCGCACGTCCGCCGACTCCTGCATCAGCTCCTCGTCGATATGAATACGGCCCGCCGTATCCAGCAGCACCACATCATAGCCGCCGAGCCGCCCGGCTTCGACCGCGCGCGCCGCAATCTGCTTCGGCGTCTGGCCGGCAACGATCGGCAGCGTCGCGACACCCGTCTGCTCGCCGAGCACGCGAAGCTGCTCCTGCGCCGCGGGCCTGCGCGTGTCGAGCGAGGCCATCAGCACTTTCTTCTTGTCGCGATCGGTCAGGCGCTTCGCGATCTTGGCGCAGGTCGTCGTCTTGCCCGAACCCTGCAGACCGACGAGCATGATCGGCACCGGCGGCGTCGCTGCAAGGTCGATCGGCTGGGCGTCCGCGCCGCCGAGCATCTCGACGAGCTCGTCGTGTACGATCTTGACGACCATCTGGCCGGGCGTGACGGACTTCACCACGTTGGCGCCGACGGCCTTCGCCTTCACCTTGTCGGTGAACGAGCGCACCACATCGAGCGCGACGTCCGCTTCGAGCAGCGCGCGGCGCACCTCGCGCATGGCCTCGTTGACGTCGCTCTCGCTCAGCGCGCCGCGCCGCGTGAGCCTGTCGAGTACACCGGAAAGCCGGTCGGACAGCGATTCGAACATGGCCTCTTACATCTCTCTCTCGGAAGGCGCCGCCGCGGCGCCGTCCATCGGCGCGCTCACGCTCCGGGCACCATCATCGGTTTGAAGTCCACCATCACATGCGTCTGGTAGGCCGGACGCTGCGTCAGCCGCTTGTACCAGACCTCGACGTTCGCGAGTGGCGGCCGCTCGATCGGGAGATTGAAATACCGATACATCTGCGACCCGACCGCGATATCGGCGATCGTGAGCTGCTCACCCAATATATAGGGACGCTGCGTGAGCTGGCGATTGAGGATCGCGAGCTTCTCGCCGACGCGCCGCGACGCCGCCTCGACGGCCTCCGTGTTCCGCTCGTCGGCGGACGTGCGCACGAGCTGGATGAAGCAGGTCGAGATGATGTCGGGATAGAGCGTCGAGAGCGCCCAGTCCATCCACTGGTCGGCCTTCGCGAACGTCTGCTCGTCGGTCGGCGAGAGCGTGCCGCGCCCATAGCGTTGCGCGAGATGCCGCACGATCGCGCTCGACTCCCACAGCACGAAGCCGTGGTCGTCGATGGTCGGCACGAGGCGGTTCGGATTGAGCTGGATGTACTCGGGGGTGTCCGTCTTCCCGAATTCGCCGCCATAGTCGAAGCGCTGGTGCGCGAGGCCAAGCTCGCCCACGGCCCACATGACCTTCTGGACATTGACCGACGTCTTGCGTCCCCAGACTTTCAACATTGCCTTGTCGTCCTGTCGCTGTGCCAATCCGCACCCCGCTGACCGCACCCGCGCACGCCAAACGCAAACGCGCCCGTGAGCGAACCTTCGCTGACGGACGTTGACCGCATCTGCCTCCCCGCGGTGGCCCGCGGCACGTGCAAATCGGTGGCTCTGGTTTCCAGGGCCTGCTTGCGATGGCGCTTTATTGGGGGAAGCAGGGCGGTATGTCAACGCTGGCGGCCATTCGTGCCTCTGGCACGAGCAGGGCTTTCGCCCCGCGCCCCAATCGGGGGACACCCCGAAACCCCCGTCTTTTATGAATTTGGAGCCAGCCGCGCCCCCAACAGGTCCCTTCTCCCCGTGCTCACGGAGAGAAGGTTAGGATGAGGGGCGGCGTCATTTGGCAAGCTCAGGGTATGCCGTCGCTCCTCCCCAGTCACCCAAACTTGCCGGATTTTGCCTACCCGCAGCGCACAGCCGTCCACCTTTTCCCCGCCCGGTGGCGCAGGGCGTAAACTGCCATTAATTGGTCAACGACCGGCGCTGAACTCAGTTCTGCCCGTCCGAGCAGAACCTGTCCGGGCCGGTCTCATCCCCCTCGTGCTCCGGGATTGCTTTCCATGACCTTTACCCGCCCGATCGCCTTCGTGCTCGGCCTCCTGCTCCTCTTCAGCCTGCCGGCCGTCGCCCAGCAGGCCCAGACGCTCTTCTCGCATCCCGTCGTCAGCAAGGATGCCGAACGCTACGAGAGCTACCTCAAGAGCACCTTCAAGGTGGGCAAGCAGACCGCCCGCCAACAGCGCGAGGCCGGACTGAAGCTCCTTGCCGATGACGGCGATGCCCGCGTCGCCGCACGCCATCTCGCGACGGCCGTCGTCACGGACGCCAAGGACACCGCCGCCTGGACCGGCCTTGCCAAGGCGCTCCTCGCGATGACGCCCGATCCCGCCCGCCCCGCCGAGCGCTACTCGATCCCCGTGAACGCTTCCGGCGCCGCCTATCGCGCGCTCGAAACCGCGACCAGCGACCCGCAGCGCGCCGAAGCCCTGGCGGCACTCGGCGAAGCCCTCAAGGCCCGCTCCATGTGGCGCCCGGCCATCGACGCGCTGGCGGCGAGCCTCCGCCTCGCGAACGACGGTAAGGTCAGCGGCATGCTCGATACCCTCCGCGCCGAGCACGGCTTCCGCGTGATCGACTACAAGAGCGAGTCCGACGCCGTCGAGCCGCGCCTCTGCATCAATTTCTCCGAGCGCCTCCCCTCCGCGCCGGGCGACCTCCAGAAGTTCGTCGCCATCGATGGCCGCGAGCCGCAGAACATGACCGTCGAGGGCCAGCAGCTCTGCATCGACGGCCTCGAGCACGGCAAGCGCTACGAGGTGCATCTCCGCGCCGGCCTTCCCTCGACGGTCGGCGAGACCCTCTCCAAGTCCTCCGAGATCGCCGTCTATGTGCGTGATCGCGCGCCGTCGGTGCGCTTTGCCGGCCGCGCCTACGTGCTGCCGAACCGCGGCCAGCAGGGCATTCCGCTCGTCTCGGTCAATGCCACCAAGGCCGAGATCGAAATCCTCCGCATCGGTGATCGCGCACTCGCCGGCGCGACCTCGCTCGACGGCTTCCTCAAGCAGGTGCAGAGCTATGAGCTCGAAACCATCCGCGACCGCAATGGCCAGCGCGTCTGGCAGGGCGAGCTCGAAATCGCGAGCCGTCTCAACGAGGACGTAACGACGGCCATTCCCATCAGCGAAGCCATTCCCGATCTCGCGCCCGGCGTCTACCTCGTCATTGCTTCGGCGGCCGATGCCAAGCGCAGCGAATACCAGGCGCCCGCGACGCAGTGGTTCATCGTTTCCGATCTCGGCCTCACCGCGCTTTCCGGCGACGACGGCCTGCACGCCTTCGTGCGCACGCTCGGCGCCGCCACGCCCGCAGGCGACATCGCCGTGCGCCTCGTCGCGCGCAACAACGAGGTGCTGGCCACGGGCAAGACCGACGCCCGCGGCTATGTGCGCTTCGACCCCGGCCTCCTGCGCGGCACGGGCGGTCTCGCACCGGCACTTCTCGTCGCCGAGGGCAACAAGGACTATGCCTTCCTCGATCTCGCGACGGCGGCCTTCGATCTTACGGATCGCGGCGTCAAGGGTCGCGAGCAGCCGGGCCCGCTCGACGGCTATGTCTATGCCGAGCGCGGCGTCTATCGCCCCGGCGAGCCCGTGCATCTGATCGCCCTCATGCGCGATCGTACAGGTACCGCCGCCGACACGCCGGCCACGCTGATCGTCACGCGGCCGGATGGCGTCGAGCATCGCCGCTTTGTCCTCAACGAACCACAGCTTGGCGGGCGCGCCGCGACGCTCGCGCTTCCCCCGACCGCGATGACGGGAACGTGGCGCGCTCGCCTCCTTGTCGACGAGAAATCGAAGGCTCTCGGCCAGACGTCCTTCCTCGTCGAGGACTTCGTGCCCGAGCGTCTCGCGCTCACGCTCGAGCCCAAGGACAAGGCCATTGCCATCGAGGAAACCGCCTCGATCGCGATCGACGGCCGCTATCTCTACGGCCCCCCCGCCGCCGGCCTCGCCATGGAAGGCGACATCAACGTGCGCCTCGCGACGGGCGATCTCCCCGGCTTCCCCGGCTACAGGTTCGGGCTCGCCGGCGAGCAGGTCATGCCCGTGCGCCAGCCGCTCGAAAATCTCCCGCAGACGGGCGCCGACGGCCGTGGTCTGATCGGCGTGCGCCTGCCGGCCATTCCGAAGACAGCGAAGCCCCTCGAAGCCGACATCATGGTCCGCCTCCGCGAGCCGAGCGGCCGCACCATCGAACGCAGCGTCCGCTTGGCCGTCGACACGCGCACGTCGCGCGTCGGCATCAAGCCGCTCTTCACGGGCACGCAGCTCGGCGAAGGCGAGACCGCGCGCTTCGAGACCGTGCTCGTCGATGCCGACGGCAAAGCGGCGACAAGCGCACCGCTGAAATGGGAGATCGTGCGCCTCAATCAGCGCTGGCAGTGGTACAGCCGCGATGGCCAGTGGAACTACGAAGCCATCACGACGACCAAGCGCATCGCCAACGGCACCGCCACTGGGAACGGCTCGACGCCCACGCGCATCGAGGCACCCGCCCTCGACTGGGGCCGCTATCGCATCGAAGTCACGAGCGCCGATCCAAAGTCACCGGGCGTCGCCAGCTTTGCCTTCAACGTCGGCTGGCACGCGAGCGAGGATGCCGAGAGCCCCGAGGTGCTCGACGTCGTGCTCGACAAACCGGCCTACAAGCCCGGCGATACCGCTCGCGTGCGCATCAACACGCGCGCAGCCGGCAAGGTACGCCTCGCCGTGCTTTCGAGCGGCCTTCTCGCCTTGCACGACGCCGAAATTCCGGCCGGTGGCGGCGAGATCGATCTCCCCGTCGATGCGAAGTGGATGCCTGGCGCCTACGTCACGGCCATGTTCTATCGCGCCATGGATGAAGGCGCGAAGCGCATGCCGAGCCGCGCCATCGGCGTGCGCTGGCTCGCACTCGACACCGCCAGCGAGACGCTCAAAATCACGCTGAACGCGCCGGCGAAGATCAAGCCCGCCAGCTCGCTCGTCGTGCCGGTTAAGATCGACGGCCTGAAAGCCGGCGAGGCAGCCCGCCTCACGGTCGCCGCCGTCGATATCGGCATTCTTAACCTCACGCGCTTCGAGGCACCCGCACCGGAACGCCACTTCCATGCGCAGCGCCGCCTCGGCGTCGAGATCCGCGACTTCTATGGCCGCCTCATCGACGGCATGCGCGCAATCCGTGGCGCACTCCGCTCGGGCGGTGACGGCGAAGGCGGCGGTGGCATGTCCATGCGCGGCAGCCCGCCCGTCGAGAAGCCGCTCGCCCTCTTCTCGGGCATCGTCGAAGTGAAGCCTGACGGCACGGCCGAAGTGAAGTTCGACATGCCGGATTTCAACGGCACCGTGCGCCTCATGGCCGTTGCCTGGAGCGCCGGCAAGCTCGGCTCCACCGGATCAGATGTGCTCGTGCGCGACGCGCTCGCGCTCACCGTCACGGCGCCGCGCTTCCTCAGCCTCGGCGACGAAGCCAGCATCGCCATAGACGTGCACAACATTGAAGGACCGGACACGGGCTACCAGCTCACGGCCGAGCAGGAGAACCCGCAGGGCCTCGCGACGTCGCTTGCCCAGCGCAATCCGCGCCTCGCACCCAACCAGCGCCGAACGGAGCGCATGACCATCAAGCCCGCAAGCCTTGGCCGTCATGTCTACAACGTGCGCGTCAACGGCCCTGACGGCATCGAGGTACGCCGCCGCGTTGCGCTCGAAGTCATGCCCCCGGCGAACGACATTCGCCGCACGACGGTCGCGAACCTCGCGGCGAAGGGCGGGCGTCTCAGCCTCTCGCCCGACCTGCTCGCGGACCTCATCCCGTCGAGCGCACGCATTGCCCTCAACGTCGGGCCCTCGGCGGGCATGGACGTGCCGGGCCTGCTCGCCTCACTCGACCGCTATCCTTATGGCTGTGCCGAGCAGACGACGAGCCGCGCACTGCCGCTGCTCTACGTGAATGATGTCGCGAAGCGCATCGGCCTCGCCGAGGAAAGCCAGCTTCGCGAGCGCGTGGACAAGGCCATTGCCCGCGTGCTCGAGATGCAGGATGCGTCCGGCGCCTTCGGCATCTGGGGACCGGGCGAGCCCGATCTCTGGCTCACGGGCTACGTCACCGACTTCCTGACACGCGCGAAAGAGCTCGGCTATGCCGTTCCCGACCGCGCGCTCACACAGTCCGTCGATCGCCTCGCCAACTTCATCTCGTACGCGCAGGACTTCGAGAAAGGCGGCGAGGCGCGCGCCTATGCGCTCTACGTACTCGCCCGCAACGGCCGCGCGCCGGTCGGCGAGCTGCGCTACTACGCCGACACGCGCCTCGAGC
Organism: Pseudomonadota bacterium; assembly: GCA_023387235.1. GTDB lineage: Bacteria > Pseudomonadota > Alphaproteobacteria > Rhizobiales > Hyphomicrobiaceae. The sequence continues at coordinate 7,261 of JAEWIJ010000082.1, read as the reverse complement.
GCTTCTCGTCGGCGCTCGCGCAGGCGCAGATCGGCGCGGCGCTCGCCATGACCGGCGACAAGCCGCGTGCCGAGCGTGCTTTCCGCGCGGCGCTCGCCCGCATGGGCGGCGATGGCACCGACGAGAGCCGCGCCGACTACGGCTCACGGCTGCGCGACGGTGCCGCCGTGCTGACGCTCGTTGCCGAGACGAAGACGCTCGTCAGCGAGGCACCCGAACTCGCACGCGTCATCGAGCGCGCGAGAGAGATGCGCACCTATACCTCGACACAGGAGCAGGCCTGGATGCTTCTCGCGGCGCGTGCGCTCAGCGATGCCGCGGCAGGCACGCGGCTTACGGTGAACGGCACAGCCCACAGCGGAGAGTTGACGCGCGCGCTTGCGGCGTCCGATCTCGGCCAAAGCGGTCTCGCGGTCGTCAACAGCGGCGAGGCGCCGGTCTCGGCGGTCGTGTCCGTGACCGGCTCGGCGCTGACGGCGGAGCCCGCCGCCTCCAAGGGCTTCACCATCACGCGCACCTATCACACGCTCGACGGCACGCCGATCAATCCTGCCGATGCGCAGATGAGCATCAAGCAGAACGATCGCGTCGTGGTGGTCCTTAAGATCGAAGGCCAGCACACCGGCGGGCGCGTGCTCCTTGTCGATCGCCTGCCGGCCGGCTTCGAGATCGAGAACCCGCGCCTCGTCGATAGCGGCGATACGAAGAGCCTCGCCTGGGTGCAGACGTCCGGCAGGCCCGCGCACACCGAGTTCCGCGACGATCGTTTCGTCGCTGCATTCGACTACTTCCAGGGCGAGGACCGGAGCAGCGGCACGAAGCCCTCGGCGACCGTTGCCTACATCGTGCGTGCGGTGACGCCAGGCCGCTTCGTGCACCCGGCCGCGTCCGTCGAGGACATGTACCGGCCCGACCTCCACGGACGGACCGGCGCCGGTGTTCTCATCGTGACGGCGGTCCAGTAGCGGAACACATCTCTCTTTCGCACGTTTCCAGACACAAAGACGACAATCTCGGCCGGAGCCTTTGCAGCTCCGGCCGTGGCAGCTCCGCAGTGCGGATTTTTTGCACCGAGGCCCGATCCGCCTCGCCATCGTCGTCGAACCCTGAGGTGCAAAGGAGATACCAATGTCCTGGAGACGTGTGGGCGCAGGCACTGCTTTCCTGGTTGCCGGCGCATTCATGACGAGCGCCGAAGCCGCCCCCGTCACGGGTGGCGTGGATACGAAGGCACTGATCGACCCCAGCGCTCTCGTCCAGAAGACGCAGGTGATCGTCTTCGGCGGACGCCGCTGGTGCTACTACTGGGATGCCTGGAACGGCCCCGGTTGGTACTGGTGCGGCTATGGCTGGCGACGCGGCTTCGGTTGGGGCGGCGGTCCCGGCTGGCACGGCTGGCGCTACTACAGCCGCGACTGGCACCGTCGCAATCGCGACTGGGATCGCGGCGACAGGCGTCGCGTGGACCGCGATCGACGTCGTGGTGACGGCGATGCACGTCGTCGCTCGGACAATCGGGGCGAACGCCGCTCCGATGGTCGTCGCTCCGAGGGCCGTCGCGACAGCCAGGTCCGTGGTTGGACCTCCGACGGCCGGCGCGGCGGTGGCGATCGCAGCATGAGCCGCGGTGGCGGCAGCGGTGATCGCGGCAGCTTCAGTCGTGGCGGCGGCGGCGGTGGTGAAGGCCGTGGCGGCGGCGGTGGTCGCGGAGGCGGCGGTGGCGGCGGTGGTCGCGGTCGATAATCTCCACCCCTAGCCCACAAAAGGAAACGATCGCTTCGAACAGCTCGAAGCGGTCGTTTTTATTTATCGGATGTGTCCCGCGCCGCCGCTACTCTGCCGCAACGGCGCGGGCATCGGCGCGTGCCAGCACGAAGCCCTCATACCCCTTTGCGGCAACCTCGTCGCACTCCTGGCGATAGACGCCGACGCCGCCAATGTACGGCATGAACACACGCGGTTTGCCGGCGACGTTCGCGCCCATATACCAGGAGGCAGCTTTCACGTAGAGCGTGCGGTGCCCGGCCTCGTTCACATGCTGGCCCCACGCCGCTTGCGCATCCGCGGTCGGCTCGATGGTTTCGATGCCGTTCTTGCGCATGTGCGCCAGGGCATCGATCAGCCAGTCCACGTGCTGCTCGATGGACACGATCATGTTGCTCAGCACGGATGGGCTGCCGGGCCCCGTGATCATAAAGAGGTTCGGCAATCCCGCGCTCATCAGCCCGAGATAGGTCTGCGGACCTGCCGCCCACTGCTCACGAAGCTCGGCGCCCTCGCGGCCGCGGATGTCGATGTTCATGAGCGTGCCCGTCATGGCATCGAAGCCGGTTGCATAAACGATCGCATCGAACTCGCGCTCGCCCGCCGTCGTGCGGACGCCCTTCGGCGTGATCGCCTCGATCGGTGTCGCCTTCAGGTCGACGAGTTCGACGTTCGGCCGGTTGTAGGTCTCGAAGTAATCCGTATCGACGCAGATGCGCTTTGTGCCGATCGGGTAGTCCTTCGGGCAGAGGATCTCGGCGGTCGCCGGGTCCTTCACGATCTCGCGGATCTTGGAGCGAACGAACTCGGAGGCGGTGTCGTTCGACTCTTGGTTGGTGATGAGGTCGTTGAAGGCCGCCATGAACGACGTCCCGCCGCGCGCCCAGCGCGCCTCGTAGACGCGGCGGCGCTCCTCCTCCGACACGGCCATCGCCGATACGTCATTGACGCCGTAGTTCACATCGCTCGCATCGTAGAGAATGCCCGTGCGCATGGTGCGCGCCTTGGCGCGGCGCACGTCGTAGTGAGATTTCCATGGCCCCTCGTAGTCCGCGGTCATTGGTCCATTACGCGAGGGGATCGAATAGTTGGGCGTGCGCTGGAACACCGTGAGCCGTGCGGCCTGCTCGGCCATGACTGGAATGGCCTGGATTGCCGACGAGCCCGTGCCGATCACCGCCACCGTCTTCCCCGAGAGGTCGACGCCCTCGTGCGGCCAATAGCCGGTGTGATAGGTGGCACCCTCGTAGGAATCCCTTCCTTCGATCTCGGGCAGCTTGGCCGTCGACAGGCAGCCCGTCGCCATGATGCTGAACTGCGCGGAGAACCGCTCGCCGCCGTCCGTCAGGATCTGCCAGCGGCGCGCCTTCTCGTCATAGTGCGCGGCCGTCACGCGCGTTTCGAACTGGATATCGCGCCTCAGATCGAAGCGATCCGCCACATAATTTGCGTAGGCGAGGATCTCGGGCTGGCCGGCAAACCGCTCGCTCCACGACCATTCCTGCTGCAATGCCGGCGAGAACGAGAACGAGTACTGCATGCTCTCGACATCGCAGCGCGCACCAGGATAGCGGTTCCAGTACCAGGTACCGCCGACACCTGTCGCAGCCTCGAGAATGCGGGCGCTGAGACCGAGTTCCCGCAGCCGATGCAGCATGTACATGCCGCCAAATCCGGCACCGACGATGATGACGTCGTAGCTCGCGGCGCGCGCCTCGCCCTCGCGGGTCTGCGGCTCCCGGCCCTCCTCGGCTCCCCTGACTGGCACGGATCGCTCCTTCCCATGTTTGGGGCCGATCCTGTTTGCGGCCCAGTCTTATTTATGGTCTTGGCGCGTTGCGGCGCATACGGAGTCTCGCCTCTCAGGTGAGCGTGCAAGGCCGGCAAAGTCAATATGCCCCCGCGCATCCCCCTATGCGAATGGTGTTGGAGACGTGCCACGCGGACCTCGCCGTCGTCCGGCACCGTCTTGATCGTGTTGATCGGGGAGTGCATAGAATCCGCTGAATACTCACTTTCGGAGGGGTCCCCATGCATTTCATCGCCTTGCTTGTCGCGCTCCTGTTCGCGGCAGGTCCCGCACTCGCGCAGTCCGCTCCGAGTTCCTGCAGCAACATCGTCGACGGCAGTGATCCCGCCCGCATCTTCCACCTGGCGCGTGGTCACGGCTCGGCGGAGATCGGCACGGACAACCGGGGCGATCCGAAGATCGACGGGCGCATGCATGGCGCGCGCTACCAGATCTACTTCTACGGCTGCGACAAGGGCGAGAAGTGCTCGTCCGTGCAGTTCCGCGCCGGCTTCACCCAGCAGAACAAGCAGACCGTCGAGCGCATGAACGAGTGGAACGTCTCCAAGCGCTTCGGCAAGGCCGCCATCGACAAGGATGGCGACGCGACGATCGAGATGAACGTCAATCTCCGCGGCGGCGTCTGCAATTCGAACTTCGACGAGACAGTCGGCTGGTGGTCGACCGTGCTGCGCGAGTTCCTTCAGTTCATCAACTTCAAGACCTGAGCCTCAGGGCGCGATCCGCGCAAGCCCGTTGTTCAGAATCACCACGTCGCGCTCGACGCAGCGCGAGCGGAAGGAGATTTCCGCGCCATTGCGCCAGACCTCCGTGCGGATGGTCTCGCCCGGATAAATGGGCGAGGAAAAGCGCACCTGCATGTGCTTGATGCGGCTGGCATCACCACCGCACGCGAGCTTGGCGAGCGCCCGCCCGGCAACACCGAACGAGCAGAGCCCGTGCAGGATCGGCGCTCGGAATCCGGCGACCGCCGCAACCTTGGGATCGGCGTGCAGCGGGTTCATGTCGCCCGAAAGGCGGTAGATGAGCGCCTGACGCGGCAGCGTCGGAATATCGAGCGCGGCATCGGGCGCTTTTTCGGGAAGCGTGTGCACCGCCGGTGTCGGCCCGGAGGGTCCGCCGAAACCGCCATCGCCGCGCAGGAAGCTCGTCGACACGAGCGTCGCGATGTGCGTGCCGCTGCCCTTCGCGATGATGTCGCGCTCCGAGATCAGCAGCGCGCCGCGGTCCTTGCCCTTGTCGATGAGCCCGGTGATACGCGAGCGGCCGATGAATGTGCCCGAGGTCGGCACCGGTGCGTGGATGGTGATCGACTGCTCGCCGTGCACGACCTTGCGCCAGTCGACGCCGGTGCCGCTTTCCTTCAGCCAGAAGCCCTGATAGCCGAGCACCGTGACCATGGTCGGAAGCGCCACCAGATCGTCCTCGTAGACATAGCAGAGCTCGCTCTCGTCAAGCGGATCGCCCCCGCAGCCGACGCCGAGCGCGTAGAGCATCGTGTCACGCGCGGTGAACGTCTGGACGACGTCGTCGAACTTCCAGTTGCGCAGCTTCTCGGCGGCCATGGCCATGGGGCGTTTCCTCACGCTTCGCGCTGATTTCGGCACGGAGAGTGCCACGCCCCAACCGCTCCGGTCAAACCGGCACAGGCCTTAAACGAAAGGCGGCCCGCACGCACGGACCCGCCCTCTACGCGTGAACTCCGTCGCCTGCCTTATTGACCGAGCAGCACTGCGCGCTCCTTGGCCACGTCAGCCTCGGCAGCCGCGACAGCCTTCTCGGCTTTCTCGACCCACTCCGCGCCGTACTTCTCGACAAACCATTTGCGCATGTGATCCTTGGCGGCCATGAACGTCTTGCGCTGCTCCTCGGTCGGCACATGGATCTTGCCGCCGCTCTTCGCAAACGCGATCAGGCTCCGTCCCTCGTACTCCTTGTTGTACTGGAACTGCACGTCGGCCATCTGGATGAAGGCGTCGGCCACGAGCTCCTGCAGATCCTTGGGCAGCGACTTCAGCCACTTGTCGTTGACCCAGTTGAAGCCCCAGAGATAGGCGTGCTCGTCGAGCGTCACGAACTTCAAGGCATCATGCAAATTGTTCGGGATGACGTCAGTCGCGCCGTTCTTCGTACCCTCGACGACGTTCGTCTTCAGTGCCGTGTAGAGCTCGCCCCAGACGACCGGAGTCGCGTTGCCGCCGAGCGCGCGCACGAACTCGATCTCGAGCGGCGAGTCGACGGTGCGCATCTTCACGCCCTTGAGATCCGCCGCCGTGAGGATCGGCTTCCTGGTCGTGAAGAACGAGCGGAACCGCCCGGTGTTCGTGATCGACATCAGGCGCACGGTATTCGTCTTCTTCAATATCGCATCGCGGATCTCGCTGAAGAGCGGCCCGCGCGCGACGCGCTCGGCGACGAGATCGTTCGAGAAGAGGTAGGGAAGCTCAAGGACCTGCACCTCGGGGAAGAACTGGCCGATACCGCCGATCGAGGTGTGGGTCGCCTCGATGCCGCCGAGTTGGACCTGCTCGACGAGCGCACGGAAGTCGCCGAGCTGCGAGGCCGGGAAGATCTCGACCTTCATGCGCCCGCCCGAGCGCGCCTCGATGAAGGACTTAAGGAACACAGCAGCCACATGGTCATCGGCGATCTCGGTCGCCGGCGCAACGTGGCCGATCTTGAGCGTGTATTGCGCCATGGCCGAGGCCGAGGCTACCAGCGACAGCGCTATCGCTGCTCCGAGCGTGCGTAGGGTCTTCATGTTTCCTCCTTCACGTCTTTCTCGTTGTAGCGCACTCAAAAGCCGAGCACTCTCGGCAGCCAAAGGGCCGTCTCAGGCACGTAGGTGATGAGAAGGATAACTGCGAGATGCACGAGATAGAACGGCCACATCTGGACGGCGATCTTCATGATGCTTTCGCGGCTCATGGCCGACACGACGAAGAGCAAGAGGCCCATCGGCGGCGTCGCGAGCCCGAGCGAAAGGTTCACGCACATCACGATCGCAAGATGAAGCGGGTCGACGCCGAGCTGAGTCATCGTCGGCCCGAGAATGGGACCGAGGATCAGGATGGCCGGGCCTGCATCGAGAAAGCAGCCGGCGATCAGCAGCAGGATGTTGACGAGGAAGAGAAGCACATAGGGATTGGACGACAGCGAGAACAGAACCTCGCCGATCTTGACCGTGACGCCCGAAAGCCCGGCAATCCATGAGAAGATCATCGCCGTGCCGACAACGAGCAGGATCGCCGCCGATATGACGGCCGTGCGGTACAGCACCTCGGGAAGTTCGCGCCAGGGAAGCTCACGCGTCACCACGACCGAGATGATAAAAGCATAGACAACCGCAGCGGCAGCGGCCTCGGTCGGCGTGAAGACGCCCGCGAGAATGCCGCCGAGAATGAGAAAGGGTGCGATCAGAGCCCAAACAGCACCCTTGAGCGATCCCGCCACCTCGCGGGCGGTCGCGCGCCGCTCAGAGATCGGATACGCGCGGCGCTTGGATACGATATAATTCGCGATCATCAGTCCAATGCCGATGATGAGCCCTGGAATGCAACCCGCCGCGAACAGGGCCGCGACATTGATCTGCATGATGTAGGCGTAGATCACCATGATGATGCTCGGCGGAATGATCGGCCCGAGCACGGTCGTCGCCGCGACGACGGCGGCGGCATAGTCCTTGCG
>JAEWIJ010000261.1 GCA_023387235.1 Pseudomonadota bacterium | reverse complement strand
GCGATGTCGCGTGCCATGCCGTCGATGACGATCGCGCTGACGCCCTTGGCCTTGGCGACCATCGTCACATTGTCGCCCACCACGGCGGACTGGGTGAACCCTTCCGAAGCCGCCAAAATAACGTCTCCCGGCTGCGCGAGCGCGATGGCGGCGACAATGGCGAGATTGTCGTTCGGGCCGGTCTCGCACGTGACCGCCGTGCCGAGAAAGAATGCGGTAGCAGGATCGACGGCCTTGATGGCCGCATCGAGTGCGCCGCGTCCCTGCATGGCATCGACGGCCTGTCCGGTCTGCACGCCCTTGAGGCGGCCGAGCGTAAAGGCGTCGGGTCGCTGCCACGCACGGCGGATGGTCAACAGAGGGGGATCCTTGAGCATGCGGGAAACTCTTCCTTGAGCAGTGGTTGCGGCTCGAAATTGCTTGAAGGCTACGTGACGGACTTCCTGAGCGGCTCGACGATCTCGAACATCCGCTCGAACGTGTCGAGACGTGAAAACAGAGCAAGCACTTTGTCGGTTTCGCCGGTGATCGCGATCGAGCCCGCGGCGATCAATGCGTCGATCGTCGATTTCTCGGCGATTATGGCGTCGAGATCCGTCCGCTTGAGCGTGACGGTCGCGTCGGGCGTCGGCGCGAGCCGCCGAGGCGATGTCGACATCGCCGAATTGGAGACAATGACGCAGAACTTCTCGCCCGTATCCGTGAAGAGCCAGTTCTGCATCGTCCGGAAGCCTTCGGCTCTCGGCCCGTTGAGGCGCACGGCGAGATAGTCGAAGAGCTGGTCGGTCGGCAGCGCGCGCAGGATGTGCGGGCCGATCGCGGAACGCGACGGCACCTTCGGCATGCCGTGCCTCAACTCGAGGGCCCCGAACAGGTAAGCATTTCGCCAGGTGGAGCTTTCGGCGAGATAGCCGAGCTGCTCGAAGGTATCGGCGAGCAGACTTCGCGCCGCGCCATTGTCCGGCTCGGCGAACACGAGCTGCGAAAGCACCTGCGCGACGAAGCGGTATTCGCCCTTGTCGAAGTCCGCCTGCGCGCGCTTCAGGATCGCCGCGCCGCCGCCCATGTACTCGACCATCTTGCGCCCGCTCTCGACCGGCGGCAGCGGATCGAGATTGGCCGGATTGGCATCGTACCAGCCGAGATAGTGCTGATAGATAGCCTTCGAGTTGTGCCGGATGTGACCGTAATAGCCGCGTGTCGCCCAGGCGCCGTCGAGAGACTTCGGCGTGCCGATCTGCTCGGCGATCTCGGCCGGCTTCAGGCCATGATTCATGAGCCGCACGGTCTGGTCGTGCGCATAGCGATAGAGATCGCGCTGCGCCTCGAGATGCCCGACGACACGCTCCCGGCCCCAGACGGGCCAATGGTGCTGGCCGCTCAGCACTTCCGCCTCGTCGCCCCAGAGATCGATCGCTTCCTGGATGTACTTCGACCAACCGAGCGAGTTGCGCGCCTGGGCGCCGCGGAACGGCAGCAGGTTGTGGAAGTTGTGCGTGGCGTTCTCGGCGAGGTTCAGCGCCTTGAAGGCCGGCAGATAGAAATGCATCTCCGCGGGCGCTTCCGTCTCCGGCGCCATCTGGAAGACGAACTCGACGCCGTCGATCGTGCGCTTCTCGCCCGTATGCGTGATCGTGTCGTTCGGCAGGACAAGCGTCACGCGCCCGCTGCTGATCGACTTGCCGAGCCCGCAGTCCACCTGCTGCGCGGGCCCACGCGGCAGGAGCCCGCCGAACTGGTACTGCGCCCGCCGTATCATCGCGTTGCCGGCGATCACGTTCTCGGAAACGGTGTGCTCGGTGAACTGGTCCGGTGCGATCAGCGGGATTTTTCCGGACGCTGCATCCTTCGCATCGACCACGCCGGCCGCACCGCCCCAATGGTCGACGTGCGTGTGCGTGTAGATCACGCCCGTGACGGGACGATCGCCGCGGTGCTGCCGGTAGAGCGCCAGGGCGGCACGTGCCGTCTCGACGCCGGTCAGCGTATCCACGACGATTACGCCGCTCTTGCCCTCGACGAGAGTCATGTTGGCAATGTCGAAGCCGCGCACCTGATAGATGCCGGGGACGACCTCGAACAGGCCGTGAGTGGTATTGAGGCGCGCCTGGCGCCAGAGGCTGGGGTTCACGGTCGGCGGCGCGGTCTCGTCGCGCTGGAAGCCGTAGGTCTTCATCGTCCAGACGACGCGCCCGGTCTCGGCGACGATGTGCGCGTCATCAATGGTGCCGAGAAAGCCGCGTCCTGCGTCCTCGAAGTCCTGCCTGTCGCCAAAGGGCAGCGCATCCAGAACGGCAGCGTTCTGCCGGACAACGCTCGGCGTCGCTGGTTTGGGGTCGCCGCGCGACGCGCCCTCCGATCCTGACATGGTCGCTTCCCGTCGCTCCTCGGCGCCGCGGCATACCGGGCGGCCGAACCCGCCCCAGTGCCGTCTTTTGCGCTTGAAATACAGTCAACTCAGGGCCGGGCGCGCGGTCAACGTGATTCAGCGCAGGCGTGCCGTGCGCGAACCCCGGTCGTGCGGGGCTCAGTCCTTGGCGCGCTCGACGTAGGAGCCGTCTTCGGTCATCACCACGATCCGGGTGCCGGATTCGATGTGAGGGGGCACCATCACGCGGGCGCCGTTAGAGAGCTTCGCCGGCTTGTAGGAGGAGGAGGCGGTCTGCCCCTTGACCACCGGATCGGCCTCGACGATCTCGAAAATCACCCGCTGCGGGAGTTCTATGGCGACCGGATTGCCCTCGAAGAGCTTGATCGAGCAGCGCATGTTCTCAACCAGCCACTGGGCGGAATCGCCGAGCAGGTCCTTCGGCACCACGATCTGCTCGTAGGTCTCGGGCTCCATGAAATTGAAGCCCATTTCGTCTTCGTAAAGATAATCGTAGTCCTTCTCGTCGAGGAAGGCGCGCTCGACGGTTTCCGTGGTGCGGTAGCTCTTGACGATCTTCACGCTGTCGGAAATCCGGCGCATATCGATGTGGGTCGTCGGGGTGCCTTTGCCTGGGCGGATGCTCTCGGCCTTGAGGACCGTGCAGAGATCCCCGTCGATCTCCAGGACATTCCCTTTGCGGACCTCGCTTGCGATAACCTTGACCACGAAACCGTTCTCCGTCCATTTCCCCGCATGGGGCCGCTGAAAATCGTCGATTGGCGGGCTTCATAGCTGTTTCGGGGCGCGAGGCCAAGTCAGGTAGCCAAGTCGGGGCCCTGGCGAGAACGATCGAGAACCCATGATCGAGCGTCCATGGTGGCATCCAGACAAGCACGCCGACCGGCGGCCGTTCCTGCTCGCGCGGGGCCGGATCAAGGCCGCGCTGCGAGGCTGGTTCGAGGATCGAGGCTTCGCGGAGGTGGAAACGAGCGCCCTTCAGGTCTCCCCCGGTAACGAGGCGCATCTGCACGCTTTTTCGACCGAATGGCGCGATGAGGGCGGCCGTACCGCACCCCTCTATCTGCACACCTCGCCCGAATTTGCCTGCAAGAAGCTACTGGCGGCGGGGGAGCGGCGGCTTTTTACCTTCGCCCCCGTCTACCGCAATCGCGAGCGGGGTGCGCTGCACCATCCCGAGTTCACCATGCTGGAGTGGTATCGGGCGGGCGAGGCCTACGAGGTGCTCATGCGCGACTGCGCCGAGCTGCTGGCCTTGGCGGCGGCCGCAGCCGGAACGGACCTGCTGACCTTTCGGGATGAGCCGGTCGATCCCTCGGCGCCGCCTGAGCGGCTGACCGTCGCCGAGGCCTTCCGTCGCCATGCACGGATCGATTTGCTGGCCACGCTCGGCCGTTCCGAGGCGGATCGCGACGGCCTCGCCGAGCAGGCTCTCGCCGTGGGCATCCGTGTCGCGCCGGATGACACCTGGTCGGACATCTTCAGCCGCATCATCGTCGATTGCGTGGAGCCGCGCATCGGGCGCGGGCAGGCGACCATCCTCATGGAGTATCCGACGGTCGAGGCAGCGCTCGCGCGACCCTCGCCGAGCGACCCGCGCGTCGCCGAACGCTTTGAGCTCTATGCCTGCGGTGTCGAGCTCGCCAACGCCTTCGGCGAGCTGACCGACCCGGCCGAGCAGCGCCGACGCTTCGAACTGGAGATGGCCGAGAAGCAGCGCGTTTACGGCGAGCGCTACCCGATCGACGAGGATTTTCTCGCCGCACTTGCCACGATGCCGCCCGCGTCGGGCATTGCACTCGGTTTCGACCGGCTCGTCATGCTGGCCACGGGCGCGCGCAACATCGAGCAAGTGCTCTGGACGCCGGTGGCCACGCCATGAGCCGCACATTGCGCACGCCGCAGGACCTGCTGAAGGCGGATTTGATCGGCGCCGACGGGCTGAATGCCGTTGCCGACATCGCCTCCCGCTACGCCGTCGCCATCACGCCGACCATGGCCGAGCTGATCGATCGCGCCGATCCGAACGACCCGATCGCGCGCCAGTTCGTGCCGGATGCGCGCGAGCTGGAGATGCGCCCCGAAGAACTTGCCGACCCGATCGGCGACGACGCGCATTCGCCTGTGCCGGGTATCGTGCACCGCTATCCCGATCGTGTGCTTCTGAAGGCGACGCACGCCTGCCCGGTCTATTGCCGCTTCTGCTTCCGCCGCGAGATGGTCGGGCCGGGGGGCGAGCAGGCACTCGCGGGCGAAAAGCTCGCGGCGGCCCTCGACTATGTCCGGGCCAATGCAGCCATCCACGAGGTCATCGTCACGGGCGGCGATCCGCTGGTGCTGGCACCGCGCCGCCTTGCGGAGATCACGCGCGGCGTCGCGGAAATCCCGCACGTTCAGGTCATCCGCTGGCATTCGCGCGTGCCGGTCGTCGATCCGGCGCGCATCACGCCGTCGCTGATCGATGCACTGAGGGCGCCCGGCAAGGCTGTGTGGATCGCCGTTCACACGAACCACGTTCGCGAATTGACGGAGGGAGCGCGTACAGCCATCGACCGCCTTGCGGCCGCCGGCTTCCCGCTCGTCAGCCAGACAGTCCTGCTCAAGGGCATCAACGATGATCCCGAGACGCTCGCGACGCTGTTCCGCGCGCTCACCGCCATCGGTGTGAAACCCTACTACCTCCATCACGCCGACCTCGCGCCGGGCACATCCCACTTCCGCACGTCGATCGCGGAGGGGCAGGCCATCATGCGGGCGCTGAGGGGCCGCGTTTCAGGGCTCGCGCTACCGACTTACGTCCTCGACGTACCCGGCGGCTTCGGCAAGGTGCCGGTCGGCCCCCACTACGTTAGGGAAGAGGGCGAGGTCGAGGACGTCTCCGGCACGCGCCATCCCTACCCCATCGACGCTTTCGCCAAGGATCGGCGCTGACTTTCCGCTACCTCGCGGGGCTGCTTGGTGTAATGTGCGCGCCGCCTAAAGAACGGTCAGGGGAAACGCCGTGGAATTCAAGATCGCCAAGCGCCTGCAGCGCGTCGAGCCATCGCCGAGCATCGTTGCGGCACAGCGGGCGCGTGAGTTGAAGGCCCAGGGACGGGACATCATTTCGCTGTCAGTGGGCGAGCCTGACTTCCCGACACCGCCGCACATCATCGAGGCGGCCATGGCCGCCGCCCAACGCGGCGAGACCAAATACACCGCCATCCCCGGCACGCTCGAGCTGCGCACCGCGCTCACTGCCAAGCTCAAGCGCGAGAACGGCCTCGACTATACGACCGATGAGGTCATGATCTCGACGGGCGGCAAGCAGGCGATCTTCAATGCCATCGTCGCGACCATGGAAGCCGGCGACGAAGCCGTCATTCCGGCGCCGTTCTGGATCGCCTATGCGGATTGCGTCCTCTACGCGGGTGCGAAACCCGTCGTCGTGCCGTGCCCCGCCGAGACGAAATTCAAGATCACGCCGGAGATGCTGGAGCGCGCCATCACGCCCGCGACGCGCTGGCTCGTGCTGAACTCGCCGTCCAATCCTTCGGGCGCCGTCTACACGCGCGAGGACTATCTCGGTCTCGCCGAGGTGCTGCGCCGCTATCCCAACGTCGCCGTCATGGTCGACGAAATGTACGAGCACATCGTCTTCGACGGCCACACCTGCGAGAGCTTCGTCGCCGTCTGCCCGGACATGAAGGACCGCTCGGTCATCATCAACGGCGTGTCGAAGACCTACTCCATGACCGGCTGGCGCATCGGCTTTGCCGCCGGTCCTGCGGAACTCATCAAGCAGATGTCCAAGCTGCAGGCGCAGGTGACGTCGGGGCCCTCCTCGGTCGGGCAGGCGGCCGCACTGGCCGCGCTTACCGGGCCGCAGGAGTCCGTAGAGACGTATCGCGCCGCCTTCGAGGAGCGCCGCGACCTCATCGTCGCCATGCTCAATCAGGCGAGAGGCATTACCTGCGTGAAGCCGGCAGGCGCCTTCTATGCCTTCCCGAGCTGCGCAGGCCTCATCGGCAAGCGCACGCCCGAGGGCAAGGTCATCGAGAACGACCGCGATTTCGTCATGTATCTCATGAACGGAGAGGGGGTCGCGGCCGTGCACGGCGCGGCCTATGGTGTCTCGCCGCACTTCCGCCTGTCCTTTGCCGCCTCGACCGAGGACATCACGCGCGCCTGCGAGCGCATTCAGCGGGCCTGCGCGGCGCTGAGATAAAACATAAACGACGGAGGAAGCACGCCATGGCCAAGCTGAGGGTGGGAATTCTGGGTTTCGGCGAAGCAGGCCAGAGCGTGGCCACCGGCTTGAAGAAGTCCGCGACGGCCGAGCACCCGATCGAGATTTCGACCTGGGACATCCTGCTCCCGAGCAACGAGAAGGGCGCGCCGCTGAAGGCCGCCGCTGACAAGATCGGCGCGCGCACGGTTGGCAGTGCCGCGGAGCTGGCGCAGGCGAGCGACATCATTCTGAGCCTCGTGACGACGGATCAGAGCCTCGTCGCCGCCGGACAGATGGCGCCGCACATCGTCAAAGGCACGCTCTTTCTCGACTGCAATTCGACCTCGCCGGGTATGAAGCGCGATGTCGCCAAGACGATCACGGCCGGCGGCGGGCGATCGGTCGAAGCGGCGGTGATGGATCTCGTGCCGCGCTCGCAGCACAAGGTGCCGATGCTGCTCGCCGGCAAGGATGCAGAGGAGCTGATCGGCAAGCTCGCGCCCTACGGTGTCGATATGAAATCGGTCGGCGACGACATTGGCGCGGCGTCCACGATCAAGATGTGCCGCAGTGTGTTCATGAAGGGCCTCGATGCCATCCTCATGGAGTGCATGGTGGCCGCTGAGACAGCGGGCGTGACGGATCGCATTGTGTCGTCGCTGCAGGTGACGATCCCCGAGGTCAACTGGCCGGCCTTCATCGGCAAGAAGCTCGGCGGTGCGGCGCAGCACTCGGGGCGTCGCGCTGGCGAGATGCGCGAAGTCGCGGCGACGCTGCGCGAGCTCGGTCTCGACCCGACCATGGCCGAGGCTACCGCGCAACGCCTGCAATGGTGCGCCGATCTCGGCATGAAGGAGCGCGCTGCCGCGACGCGCGTGCCGTCATCCATCACTGAATTCGTCGATGATGTCCGCGCCGGTCTCGCGGCGCAGACGTCGGCGAAAGCCGCCGAATAGCGGATGCTGCGGATCACCGAGCTGCGGCTGCCGCTTGACCATCCGGAGGAGGACCTTCGGAAAGCGGTGGTGACGCGGCTCGGGATCAAGCCGGATGATCTGCTGAGCTTTACTGTTTTCCGGCGTGCCTGGGATGCACGCAAGAAATCCGCGATCAAGCTCGTCTATACGATCGATGTCGACGTGCACGACGAAGCGCGCGTTCGCACGCGACTGAAGGACGACAAGCACGTCAATCCATCGCCGGACACGAGCTACAAGTTCGTCGCCCGCGCGCCGGAGCGCATCGAGAAGCGCCCCGTCGTGATCGGCACGGGCCCGTGCGGCTTCATGTGCGCACTCGTGCTCGCGCAGATGGGCTTTCGTCCCATCGTTCTGGAGCGCGGCAAGGCTGTACGTCAGCGCACTAAGGACACCTGGGGACTCTGGCGGCGCGGCGTGCTCGATCCAACGTCGAATGCGCAGTTCGGCGAAGGTGGCGCCGGTACGTTCTCCGACGGCAAGCTGCACAGCGGCATCAGCGATCCGCGGCATCACGGCCGCAAGGTGCTCGACGAGTTCGTGAAGGCGGGTGCGCCGGAGGAGATCCTCTACGTCGCCAAGCCGCACATCGGCACGTTTCGTCTTGTCACGGTTGTCGAGAACGTGCGCGCGGAGATCGAGGCGCTCGCTGGCGAGTACCGCTTCGGCACCAAGGTAGTCGATATCGATCTTGCCGACGACGGCAACGGCAATCGCCGCGTGCGCGGCGTGATGCTGGAGGACGGGAGCACGCTCGAAACAGATCACGTCGTCCTCGCCGTCGGCCACAGCGCGCGCGACACTTTCGAAATGCTGGTCGCGCGCGGCGTGACGATCATCCCGAAGCCGTTCTCCATCGGCGTTCGTATCGAGCATCCGCAATCGCTGATCGACCGCTGCATGTTCGGCCCGTCGGCGGGCAACCCCATTCTCGGCGCGGCCGACTATCACATCGTCCATCACGCATCGAACGGCCGCTCGGTCTACAGCTTCTGCATGTGTCCCGGAGGGACGGTGGTCGCGGCGACATCGGAGCCCGGTTGCGTCGTGACGAACGGCATGAGCCAGTACTCGCGCGCCGAGCGGAATGCCAATGCCGGAATCGTCGTCGGCATCACGCCGGATCAAGACTATCCAGACGGACCGCTCGCGGGCATCGCGCTTCAGCGCCACTGGGAGCGCAAGGCTTTCGAGCTCGGAGGCGGCAGGTACGCGGCACCGGCACAGCGCGTCGGCGATTTCCTCGCGGGCCGAGCGTCAACATCGCTCGGCGATGTCGTGCCAAGCTACAAGCCCGGTGTCGTGCCGACCGATCTGGCGCAATGCCTGCCCGAGTTCGCCGTCGTCGCGATCCGCGAGGCGCTGCAGGCCTTCGAGAAGCGCATCCCCGGCTTTGCGATGGCCGACGCGCTCATGACGGGCGTCGAGACGCGCACGTCATCGCCGATCCGTATTCCGCGCGGCGAGGACTACCAGAGCGTCAACACGCGCGGGCTTTACCCTGCGGGCGAGGGCGCGGGCTTTGCCGGCGGCATTCTCTCGGCCGGCGTGGACGGTATCCGCGTCGCCGAAGCGCTCGCGCTCAGTTTTGCCAGGGATTGAAGGCGGGATCTGTCGTCGTCTGCCAGGGCGGAATTTTGGGTTCAGGCTTGGTGGACGCGGCTTTCGGCGCCGTCCTTTGCGGCGCATTCGGCTCCCTGCGGGGCTCTCGCAGGGGCGCAGGCCGCAGTGATCGCAAGCCGAGGCAGCTCACGAAGGCATCCGAATTCGTCAGTCGCGCGCGGAGCCGCGAAGCAAGGATTGCGGTCACGCGTCCGGGCTCGCCCGCATCGCGGGCAATGGGGTTCGGCAGGGAGGCGGCGAGCAGCGTCGCTTCGTGCGCCGTGAGGCGCGAGGCCGACTTGCTGAAGTGATATTGCGCGGCCGCTTCTGCGCCGAAGATGCCGGGGCCCCATTCGGCGATGTTCAGATAGACTTCCAGAATGCGCTGCTTGGACCAGAGCGCATCGATCGTCATCGCCACGGGTATCTCGATGGCCTTGCGGATATAGCTGCGCGACGGCCAGAGAAAGAGGTTCTTCGCCGTCTGCATGGTGATCGTACTGCCACCGCGCGACTCATTCATGGCCTCGTAGAGTGCGGCCCAGTCAATGCCGTGATGATAACAGAAGCGCGCGTCCTCGGACGTCACGACCGCGCGCTGCAGATAGGGCGAGATCCGCGTAATGGGCACAGGCGCGTAGAGCACGGGCTCGCCGGTGAAATGGTTCGCCAGCATGAGCGTAGAGCGAGGCGGATCGACCCAGCGGTAGGCAACAATGAGCGCCAGAACGAGCACCGCGTAGCCGACGACGAGGCCGATCAGAATGAGCGCGATACGGCGGAGCCGCCGTGGCCATGCCGAGCGAGCGAGGGGCGCGGCAACCGGCGGAGGCGGCGGCGGTGGAGATGGCGCGAGGATTTCCGGAACGAACGGGGCGACGGTCGCGGTCGCTGCAACGGCCTCGACTCTCGGAGCCATCTCCGGCAGGCGGGGCGCCCATACCATAGCCGGTGTCCCATGCGGGGGCATCGGGATCGCCTGCGGGAGGCGCAATGGCGGCGATGGCACTTCGGCTGCCGGCTCATCGTCAGTCTCGTGCGGCGCCAGTGTCGCCGCCGGAACCGGCTCCTCACGTGCCGGAGGCGGGGCAATGGCGCCGATCTCCGCCGATGACAGTTGCTCCGGTTCTGCCTCGTGCGAAGCGGCGCGCTCGGCTTCGTAGCCGTCAGCGAGCGCCTCGGTCGGCGCGCCTTCGGCGATACTTTCGGCAGCGGCCACCTCTGCAATCGGCTCGGTAACGGAGACGCTTGAGTCGACTACGAGCACATCACGCACGAGAGCGGGAGGAGGCGCATCGGAAAGCGCATCGGGAGCTGACGGCTCAGGTTCCGCGATAGCACCGGCCGGCACATCGGCCTCGACAGGAGCCTCCAGAACTTCCGGCATTTCCTCGGGCACTGCAGGCGGCTCGACAGCAGGCGCGCGCGCAGGCTCTGTCGGCGGCCCCGTGCGGGGGGCGACGTCGGGCGGCTCGTCACCGGCGCCGGCAGGGGGGCCTCTGTAGTCGCTCATGGTCCGCTTTTACTATTGAAACGCCCGTGACGCCTCGGAAAGAGCATCATAAGAATGGCGCCGCAGCGGCGCACGTCCCCAGCTGCCCCATGGTTCACGAGGAATACGACATGGCATTCGAGGCGCGGCTGGCCGAGATCGCAGGGCTTGTGGAAAACCGGCTTGCAGCCCTGCTCGGCCCGGACGCGCTCGGCCCGACCCCGCCCGTTCTGGGCGCCGCCATGCGGCACGCGGTTCTCGGCGGGGGCAAGCGCTTCCGGCCGTTCCTGGCGATCGAAGGCGCGCACGTGCTCGGGCTTGCCGATGCCACGGCCGTGGACACCGCCTGCGCGATCGAATGCCTCCACTGCTATTCGCTCGTGCACGACGATCTGCCGGCCATGGATAACGACGAGCTGCGGCGCGGCCAGCCGACCGTCTGGAAGGCCTTCGACGAGGCGACCGCCATCCTGGCCGGCGACGCGCTGCTGACATTCGCCTTCGAGCTGCTGGGACAGCCGGCCACGCACGCCGATCCGTCTGTGCGGGCATTGCTCGTCCTAGGGCTCGCCGAGGCCAGCGGCGGCGCCGGCATGGTCGGCGGGCAGGTGCTCGATCTCGCTTCCGAGAAGGACGCGTCGCATCTCCACTCACTCGATGGCGTGACGACCATCCAGCGCATGAAGACCGGCGCGCTCATCCGCTTCTCGGCCGAGGTCGGCGCCATTCTCGCGGGCGCGGCGCCAGATCGGCGGCGGGCGCTGCGCGTCTATGGCGAGGCGCTCGGCGCCGCCTTCCAGATCGCCGACGACATCCTCGATGCCGAGGGCGACGCCGGCACCGTCGGAAAAGCCGTCGGCAAGGACGCGGCAGCCGGCAAGGCGACTTTCGTCACCGTGCTCGGCGTCGATGGCGCGCGCGCCCGGCTCGCGGAGCTGAATGCCGAAGCGCGCGCGGCACTGGCACCGTTCGGCGCGGCGGCGCACCACCTGACGGCCGCCATCGACTTCGTCAGCAACCGGCGCGGCTGAGGGTGGAAATCACCGGCACTCCGGTGCAATAGTGGACCCATAGGTTCCGGCAGGCGGACCAGGAGCCACACTGGGAGGCGAACGCCCATATGAATTTCACCGAACATGCCGGAAAAGCCGTTCTGCGCGCAGCCGGCATCCCGACGCCCGAGGGCATCGTGGCGCGCACGCCCGAGGAGGCCGCGGAAGCGGCGCGCAAGATCGGCAAGTGCGTGATCAAGGCCCAGGTCCCGACCGGCAAGCGCGGCAAGGCGGGCGGAATCAAGCTCGCAGCGACGCCGGAAGAAGCCGCCGATCACGCGCGCGCCATCCTTGGCATGAGCATCGGCGAGCATGAGGTCGATCACGTGCTCGTCGATCCGCAGGTCAATATCGCGCGCGAGATGTACGCCGCCGTGCTCAACGATCCGGAGTCGCAGGGGCCGCTGCTGCTGTTCTCGCCCGAAGGCGGCATGGACATCGAGGAGATCGCCGACGAGCATCCGGACGCGCTGCTCAGATGGCCTATCAACCTCACCAAGGGGCTCGACGAGGACGCGCTGGCGGCTGCGGTGCGGCGCTATGATCCGCCGGCGGCGAGCGCCATCACCGACATTCTGGTCAAGCTCTACGAGGCCTATCGTGTGAGCGATGCCGAATTGCTCGAGATCAATCCGCTCGTGCAGATGCGGGACGGGCATTTCGTGGCGCTCGACTGCAAACTGACCGTCGACGACAGCGCACTCACGCGTCACGAGGCGCTCGCGCGCACAGGCACGCCCGACAAGACGACCGACCTCGAAGCGCGCGCCAAGGCGCTGCACCTCAAGTACATCGAGCTCGACGGCGAGGTCGGCGTGCTGGCGAACGGCGCCGGCCTCACCATGACGACCATGGACGCCATCCGGCATTTCGGCGGTAGGCCCGCGAACTTCATGGAGATCGGCGGCGACAGCTATACGAAGGCCGTGCCGGCCCTGGAAATCGTGCTCGCCAATCCGAACGTGAAGGCGCTGCTCGTGAACTTCTGCGGCGCGTTCGCGCGTACCGACGTCATGGCCGAAGGCGTGATCAATGCCTGGCTCGAGCTGAAGCCGACGATCCCAGTCGTCTTCACGATCCACGGCACGGGAGAGGACGAGGCGATCGCCAGGGTGCGCGACCGGCTCGGCGTCGAGCCGCACGACCTGATGGACGATGCCGTGAAGGCGGCGGTCGCCGCGGCAAAGGGAGCGCGCGCATGATCATCGGGGGCAACGAAACCGTGCTCGTGCAGGGTATCACGGGCAAGCAGGGTACCTTCTGGTCGGAGCGCATGCGCGAGTACGGCACGAAGGTCATCGGCGGCGTCAATCCGCGTCGCGCAGGCGAGCGCCATCTGGACCTGCCCGTGTGGGCCTCGGCTCAGGACGCGGCCAAGGAGCAGAAGATCGACGCGGCCGTGATGTTCGTGCCGCCGTTCGGCGTGAAGGATGCGGCGCTCGACATCATCGCCGCTGGCGTCCGCAAGATCGTATGCCTCACCGAGCACGTGCCCGTGCAGGATACGATGTATTTCCTCGCGGCGGCGCGCGAGCGTGGTGCGCACGTGATCGGACCGAATACGGCGGGTCTCGTGACGACGGGTGTGAATTTCGTCGGCTTCATGCCTGCGTTCAATCCGCGCGTGTTCCAGAAGGGCGATATCGGCGTGATCTCGCGCTCCGGCTCGCTCGGCACGCTGCTCTGTCTCAATCTCGTGCAGGCGGGCCTCGGCATATCGTCGTTCGTCGGCATCGGTGGCGATCCCATCATCGGCACGACGACGCGTGATGCGCTCGTGTCGCTCGACAAGGACCCGGCGACGAAGGCCATTGCGCTCGTCGGCGAGATCGGCGGCGCCATGGAGGAAGCGGCGGCCGAGTACGCGGCGACCATGAAGAAGCCGGTTGCCGCCTTTATCGCCGGCGCCGCTTCGCCGCCCGGCAAGAAGATGGGACATGCCGGCGCGATCGTGATGGGTGATCGTGGCTCCTATGCGGGCAAGAAGGCGGCGCTGGAGGAAGCCGGCGTCACCGTCTGCGCGACGCCGAACGAAGTGCCGGGCGTGCTCAAAGCGCGTCTGAAGCGGTAGCGCGCGATCGCTACTTCCCCGCGAATGCGCGGTAGTCCTCGTTGCTCGTGCGCGGCACGATAAAGACCTTGTCGTCGGCGCCGCCCGTGATGTCGAATGAATTGCTTTCGTCGTCCGCGCCGCCGCACTCGCTGGACACACGGATGCGTTCGAGGCGCACGAGCAGCTCGGCGCCATCCTTTCGCGCTTCGACGTTCACGCCACCGCCGTCGCAGTCGACGCCGCACCAGATGGGTTTGCCGGCAATGCGCTTCTGCTCCTCGGGCGGCATATAGGAGAAGCCGCACTCGCCGCCCGTCTTGGCGGGCCTCGCCTGTCCCTTGACCTTGGCGGCGAAGTCGAAGTTGTAGCGGTATCTGACCGGCTCGCCCTTCTCCTCGGGCTCGATGCGCTCGACCTCGACGCACATGCCGATGGCTTCGACGCGCTGCTTCGGACGCGACTTCAGATGCGCGGCATCGTAGCGGCGCAGAAAGCAGCTCTGCGCTTTATCCTGCGCGGGCGCGAGCATGAGGAGCCGCTTGTCGAAACCCGGCTGGAGATCGCTCTGCGCGAGGGCAGCCGTGCCCGAAAGCAGGGCCAGCGCCGAAAGCGTACCGACGAGACGTTTCATGACTGCACCTGCGATCTGGACTCGGACCAGCTCAACAGGAAGCAGGTTAAGTCTGTCTTACGTGTGGCGGTTAACGGACCGGCGCGACGATCCCGCGCTCGATGAGATCCTCGGAGGCATCGCTGCCATAGCCGAGCTCGGCAAGGATCTCGCGGCCATGCTCGCTGATCTTCGGCGGATTGAGGCGCGTGCCGAGACGCCGGCCGGCAAGCTCGAGCGGCAACGCGGGCGTCACGGTCTTGGTGCCGTCCGGCAGCGTCAGGGGCAGGAGGCCTCCCGACTCGTTCAGGTGCGGATCGTCGAAGAGTTCGTGCGGCTTGACGATCGGCGCATACGGCAGCCCTGCGGACGCGACCTTCGCCTCGAGATCGTCGCGCTTCCATTGCGCGAAGACCTCGCGCAGGAACGGCATGAACAGCTCGCGGTTGTTCGAGCGCATGGAGTTGGTTTTCAGACGTTCGTCGGCAAAGAGATGAGCAAAGCCGAACTCGTCGCAGAAGATCTTCCACTGCGTGTCGGTGACGACGCCGAGAAAGAGCTGGCCATCGGCGCAGTCGAACACGTCGTAGATACCCCAGGCCGACAGCCGCTGCGGCATGGGGTTGGCGGGATTGCCGGTGACGACGTACTGCATCATGTGTTGCCCGACGAGGAACGCACAGTTCTCGTAGAGCGCGCTCTGCACGAGCTGGCCCTTGCCTGTGCGATCGCGCTCGCGGAGTGCCGCGAGGATGCCAATTGCCGCGAACATCCCGCCCATCATGTCGTTGACGGAGGCGCCGGCGCGCAGCGGGCGGCCGACCGGCCCGGTCATGTAGGCAAGACCGGCCATCATCTGCACGACCTCGTCGAGCGCCGAGCGCTGGTCGTAGGGGCCCGATAGAAATCCCTTCAGCGAGCAGTAGATCAGCCGCTCGTTCTGCTTTTTCAGCGCCTCGTAGCCGAGGCCGAGCGTGTCCATGGCACCCGGGCGGAAGTTCTCCGTCAACACATCGGCCGATGCGATGAGCTTCTTCGCGATCTCCATGCCCTCGGGCGTCTTCATGTCGAGGGCGAGCGAGCGCTTGTTGCGGTTGTAGGTCGCGAAGAAACCCGAGCCCGAGCCGACCATGCGCCGCGTGTTGTCGCCGTTCGGCGCCGGCTCAACCTTGATCACGTCGGCGCCGAGATCGCCGAGGATCAAGCCGCACGTCGGCCCCATGATGACATGACAGAACTCGACCACGCGGACGCCGGCGAGAGGGAGATCGTGGGCGGGCATGGTGGTGATCTACTCCATGTGATGCGGGGCTGCTCTGCAGCGGTCGCCATTCTTGACAGGCGCGGCCGCCGCCCGTCTGATGCCCCCGAACTTGGCGAGCCATTCGGCGAGTATAGAGCACGAGGCGGTCGGCCGCGCCAAGCGTCCTGGGCGATGCAGGGCGCGCGGCGCGCATGTCCGGCCGGAGGGAGGAGCATGAACCTGTTTGCACCACCGGCGATGATACGGGCCGAGATATTCTCGCGCATGCCGGACGCGCTGCGCCGGCCCAAGCGCTCGTCATGGGGCGACTTCAACAAGGCCGGCCAGCCCGTGGACTGCTTCCTCGAAGGGCCGAGCTTTGACGCGGATGGGCAGCTCGTCGTTACCGACATCCCGCACGGGCGCATTTTCAAGGTTTCGCCGTCGGGCACGTGGTCGCTGGTCACCGAGTACGACGGCTGGCCGAACGGGCTCAAGTTTCATGCCGACGGCCGCGCGTTCATCACCGACTACAAGCGCGGGATCATGACGCTCGACATGGCGAGCGGAAAGGTGACGCCGCGGATCGAGACGATCCGCTCGGAGAGTTTTAAGGGCGTCAACGACCTGCATTTCGCAGGCAACGGCGATCTGTATTTCACCGATCAGGGCCAGACGGGGCTCCACGATCCGACCGGGCGCGTCTATCGCTGTACGGCGGAAGGGCAGCTCACCTGCCTCGTGAATGCGATCCCTAGTCCGAACGGCATCGTGCTCGACCTCAATGAGCGCGTCGTCTACGTCGGCGTGACGCGCGGCAACGCCGTATGGCGCATTCCGCTGATGATCGACGGCGGCGTGTCGAAGGTCGGACTCGCGATCCAGCTTTCGGGCGGCCTCGGCGGCCCTGATGGCCTGGCACTCGACGAAGAGGGCGGCCTCGTCGTCGCGCACATTGGGCTCGGCGTGTGGCGCTTCGATCGGCTCGGTCGGCCGACGCACTTCATCGAGCCGCCGGTCGGCCACTTCGTCACGAACATGGCCTTCAAGGGCAAGCAGCTCTACATGACGGAGTCCGAGACGGGGCACATCCTCGTGGCAGACATGCCGCACGCCGGCAAGCCGATGTTCGGACCGAAGGCGGGAGGTTGAGCACCATGATGCGATCCAAGCTGTTCGTGCCCGGAAGTCGGCCGGAGTTCTTCGAGAAGGCCATGCGCTCGGCGGCGGATGCGCTGACGCTCGACATCGAGGATGGCGTGGCGCCGGCGCAGAAGCCGGCGGCGCGGCGCGCGATCGGCGAATTTCTGCGTGGCCTCGGCAGTGGCCACGACAAGCTGATGGTCGTGCGCACGAACGGTGTCGACGATCCGCAGTTCGTCGAGGACGTCGACGCGGTGGTCGGCACGGGTCTCGACCTTATCAACCTGCCGAAGATCGAAAGCGCCGACGACGTGCAGCGCGCCGTGCTCGTCATCGAAGCGGCGGAAGCGCGCGCAGGCCTCACGAAGAAGATCGGCCTACTGGTCAATGTCGAGAGTCCCAAGGGCTTGCGCCTCGCACACGAGATTGCGGCCGCCGATCCCCGGATTGCCGGATTGCAGTTCGGCCTCGCGGACCTCTTTGCGCCGCTGCGCATCTCGCGCCACGCGGCAGCGCTGGCGCCCGTTCGGCTCGCCGTGAAGATGGCCGCTGCCGAGGCCGGCATCGCGGCCTATGATACCGTGTGGACTGACGTGAACGATCGCGCCGGCTACGAGCGCGACGCACGCGATGCGCTCGCCATGGGCTTTCTCGGCAAGAGCTGCATTCATCCGACGCAGATCGACATCGCCAATCGCGTCTTCACGCCGAGCGAGAAAGAAATCGCTTGGGCGAAGAAAGTGCTCGACGCGGCCGAGCAGCCTGAGAATGTCGGGAAGGGCGCGTTCACCATCGATGGCCGCATGGTCGACGAGCCATTCTTCCGCGAGGCCCGCGCCACCATCGCCCTTGCACGACGGCTCAAGCTCGTTTCATAGAAGCACGCAGCCCGGCTTTCGACTTGTCGGTCGAACCTTGCCTATGGCTTGCGTTCAATAAACTTCGTTCAATGAAAGACGAGCGGCGTGATCCTTTTTCCCGCGATCGACCTCAAGGACGGCCAGTGCGTGCGCCTGAAGCACGGCGAGATGAGCTCGGCGACCGTCTTCAATGACGATCCCGGCGCACAGGCGCGCACCTTCGAGCAGCAGGGCTTCAAATACCTGCACATTGTCGATCTGGATGGCGCGTTCGCGGGGAAACCGGCGAACGCGTCGGCGGTCGAGAGAATTCTCGCGAGCATTAGCATTCCCGCTCAGCTCGGCGGTGGCATCCGCGACATGGCGACGATTGAGGCCTGGCTCGGCAAGGGCATCGCGCGGGTGATCCTCGGCACGGTTGCCGTGCGCAATCCGGCGCTGGTTCGGGAGGCGTGCAAGAAGCACCCCGGCCGTGTTGCCGTCGGCATCGATGCGAAGGGTGGCAAGGTCGCGGTCGAGGGCTGGGCGGAAACGAGCGAGCTGACGGCGATCGAGCTGGCCAAGCGCTTCGAGGACG
>JAEWIJ010000252.1 GCA_023387235.1 Pseudomonadota bacterium | reverse complement strand
CCCTTGCGGCGGCGGCCGGTTCTGGCCCGATCGCCCCTTAGGAAGGCTGGGCGCGGCCCCGTCGGCGTGGAGGTCGGTCCATGCCGCCCGACCATGGACGGCGCAAATCACAACCGGCCGGACGGCCCTGCGAGAAGGAAGCGTTCGACATCATCCGGCGTGACTTGCGGACGCACGAGCGCGCACAGATTGTCCAGGCCGAAGGCAACGAGATCCTCGTTGAAGTCGCCGAGGCGTGGCGACAGCGGGATCGCTTCGATCCCGGCCGCCACGGCGCGCGCGGTCAGTGTCGCCACGGCACCATCGCCCGCGGGATCGATGTCGCGGGCGATGTAGAGCCGGCGCAGCATGTCCGGAAAGAGAATGGCGGAGAGATGCGCGGCCGACAGCGCCGCCATCAGCGGCATGCTCGGCAACGCCATGCGCAAGGACAGCATCGTCTCGATACCCTCCCCGGCGGCCATGACGTCGCTTGACGGACCAAAACGCACGGCATGACCAAGGAGCGAGCCCATGGCTTTGCGTTGCGTGTCGATCGGCGCCTTGCCGGTACCCGACGGATCGAGCCACGTGCGATGTGCGCCGGTGATGACCCCGTGGAGGTCCGTAACGCTGGCGATCATGGCGGGCCAAGACTGGGTCGGTCCATCATAGTCCGGGCGATGATAGCAACGGGAATGATAGCGGAGCGCTCTGGCGTCGTGCAGACCGTCAATGCCGCGATGGCGCAGATAGGTTGCCACCAACGTGCCGTGAATGGGCTTCGACGCGGCGATGAGACGTCGTGCCGCCTCGGGTGAGCCGGTCGGGGCTGTTGCCACGAGGATCCTGTGTTGCGGACCCGGCTCCGGACGCGGCAGGCTGAGGAAGCGGCGCGCCTCGTCGGCGACATCGCGGAAGTCGATGAGCCCTAAGCTTTCACGGATCACGTCGAGCAGGTCACCATGTTCCCCCGTCGCGGAGTCGGTCCACTTGCCGGCTGCCCCTTTACCGCTTTCCGGGCCGAACAAACGGACATACATCGAGCGGCCAGGCGTATTGCGTACGTCCCCGACGATCCAATAGCGCCCGACACGGCGGCCATTCGAGAGGTACTGACGGCACGCCGCCTCGGCCTGGCGCGCGAGGCGATGTGCGAGCTCGCTTGCGGATGAGCGCATGATCACTCGATATAGGTGTCACAAGCGCCAATACGAGTCGATCGCCTGCGCCTCGCGATGATACTCGAGCATCTGCCGATAGAAGCGATGCCGGGCCTCGCGCTGCGCCCGATCGCGTCGTGCTTGCGGCGCCAGCTTCTTGGCGGCCGCCCGAACGACGGCACGCCAACTGTCGTGAACCGTGATCTTGAGGCGCACGTAGGTACCGTAGGTCATGGAAGCCTCCGAAAGAAAAATGCCCGGCACGAGGCCGGGCAAAGGTGGAATGGGATGTGAACAGTCTTACTCAGCCGCCATCACATGCGGCATCTGATCGACGTCCTTGGCCGTGGCACCGACCAGGCCGACCGTCCGCAAGGGCTCGGGCAGCCAGCCGGTGCCGTCGAGCAGCCGCTCGGCCTCCTTGGCCATCTCGGCCTTCTTGAGATGCGCAATGCGCTCAGTCGCTTTCTCGCCCTTGGCTTCGCGCACGGCATCGAGAATGCGCGCCTTGGTCACGCGGCCGAGGAAAGCGTTGACCGTCGGCTTCCAGCCGGCAGCCGCCATGTCAAGCGTTACCGCCGACGCAAGACGGCCGGCATGACGAAGCGCTTTCGGCCGCCGGTCGTTGGGCTGATGGACGGCGTTGATCGTGAGGCCGATGCAATGGGCGAACAGGGCCTGCCGGCTGTCGCTGTCGAGCTCGGCCAGCATGTCCCAAAGATCGCCGGCGTCCTCGGGCATCTGCTCGTCCCACGCTTTGTGGCGCACGTCGATCGCCTCGGCCGCCGGGGTGTCGGCGAGCCCGGACGTATGACCGAACAGGACGCTCTTCGCCTCGATCTCCAGGCATGTGTCGAAACCGTAGTGATAGAAGAGCTTGAGGCACAGAGCATGCAATCCCGCGCGGAGCGCTACGTCGGGATCGTTGGCGACGGCTTCGCGTAGCGCCAATGTGCGGTGCGCCGTCAGCTCGGTCATGAGCCGGTCCGATAAGGGGCGGTTGCCGTCGTCCTCCTCGGGCTCGTCGACGGCGTCGTGCTCATCCGCGTCGGCCTCCTCCCCGGATGACGTCATCCGCCAGCGATCGGATTGATCGCCTTCGGCTTCATCGTGGTCTGCGATCGGGGGCTCGTCCTCGGGCCGTACATAGCCGCGCTCCACGCGCAACGTACCGGCACTGTCGATGCTGACGAAGGTGCCGGCGCGTGCGATGTCCTCGAGCTCATAGACGACGGGGCGATCGTCCAAGGCATCCATTGCCGTTTCTATCTCGCCGAGACGCCGGTCGATCACTTCCGGAACCTCGTGGGCTTCCGCATACTCGGCTTCGAGCTTGTCAAACTCGGCCTGCAGCGCGTCGCGGGTTGCCGCCTCCTCGTCGGTCAATGGCACCTCGCGACCACTGAGCTGGCGCAGGCCATGACCATAGCCGTAGGGGAGCTCGGTCACGACCTCGATCCACTTCCAGCCCTCGGCGCGGATGCTGTCGGCTTCGCGCTCCAGCCTTTCGGCGACGAGCTTTTCCAGCAGGGCCGGTTCCTGCAGCCAGCCGCCGTCATCGGGCTCGAAGAGATCGCGCAGGATGGTGCCGCCGCACTTCTCGTAGGCTTCCGTGCCGACGAACTGGGCGCGCTTGTCGGAGGCCCGAACGGCGCTCTCCGTCAGGAGGCGACGGATGTGGAAAGGTTCCTTGTTATAGGAATGCTGCAGGGCTTTCCACGCCTGCTCCTGACGCTCATGATCGGGATTGACGGTAAAGGCCATCAACTGATCGAGCGTCATGCCGTCCTCGGCATAGATGTCGAGCAACTTCGCCGATACCGCGGCGAGCCGCAACCGCTGGTGCACGACATTGACCGAGACGAAGAAGGCGGCGGCGATCTCCTCCTCGGACTGCCCTTTCTCGCGCAGGGTCATGAACGCGCGGAACTGATCCAGCGGATGCAGAGGCGCGCGTTGCACGTTCTCGGCCAGGCTGTCCTCTTCGGCGATGCCGTCCGTGCGCACGATGCACGGAATAGGAGCACAGCGCGCAAGACGCTTCCTCTTCACAAGCAGCTCGAGAGCACGATAGCGGCGCCCGCCGGCCGGGATCTCGTATATGCCGGTCTCATTACCGTCGCCATCGAGCACCGGCCGCACGGTGAGGCTCTGCAAGAGCGTGCGCCGCGCGATGTCCTCGGCCAGCTCCTCGATGGCGACGCCTGCCTTGATGCGGCGGACATTGGACTGGCTTAGCACGAGCTTGTTGAAGGGAATGTCGCGCGATGTGCTAAGCGCGATCTTCTGAGTGGTCTTGGTCATGATGGTTCTCCACGGTGGGCGGCCGAGAGGCTCTCTCTCGACCTTCAGCCCGCCGCAGAGTTCGCAACCCCTCTCTCCCTCTGGCCCGCGCCTCACCCACGCTCGCGCAAGGCTGCCGTCACCTCCCGCAGACGGCGCTCCTCGAGCACGATGCGGCCGGCCTTGCGCGCGGCTTCGGCGTAGACCGAGAGCGAGAATGCACCCTCGAAGTAGAGATCGCGCTCGATGCCCAATCCGAACGGCAGACGGACCGACGCCAACTCGATGAGACTGAAGCTGCCTAGTTCGGGGCTCCCGAATCCGAGATCGGCGAGACCGAACAACGTGTCGTTGTCCTCGTCGAGTTCGGTGGCAAGCCATGTGGCCGCGCCGACCGGATTGAAGAATTTGACGACGGGCATATGATCGACATCGCGCAGGCGGCCGTTGATTAACAGGCGCTGGCGCAACTCAGGCGTGAGGAGGATCATTCTGCGGCCCTCCCCGTGGCCTCGGCCGCATCGCCAGATGCGGGCAGGAAGCCGAGCAGGTAGTCGGCCGCTTTGCTCGCGAGTGACGCGGCGCGCACGATCGCGCGGTTGTCCTCGCGAAGCACCTCGAGCCAGGATGCGAGGTAGTCAGCGTGGCGGACGGTCGGTGTGATGCCAAGCGACGCGCAGCAGAAGGCAGCGTTCATCTCGGCGACCAGCTCCTCGAAGGCGTACTTGCGCGAGCCGAACGAACCAGAGAGGTCGCGGTTGAGCCTCGATGAATGGCCCGAAGCATGACCGAGTTCGTGCAGGGCAGTGCGATGCCAGTTTATGGGCTCGAAGAACGCCGGCGGCGGCGGCACCTGCACGTAGTCTTGGGATGGCATGTAGTAGGCGCGGTTTCCCCCGATGCGGAAGTCGATCCCGGTCGCCTTGATCAGGGCCTCGACGCGCGGCTCGATGGTGCCTGGTGGTGGTGGCGGTGCGACAGTCGCGAGCTCATCCGGCAGATCATCGATCTGGTCCATATTGAAAACCGTGAAGCGCTTGAGGAACGGAATGGCACGTGCTTCGCCGCCGGTTTGCGCGGCACGACGCCGTGAATCATCCGGCACGAAGCGGTCGGCATAGACGACCGTGGTGCCGCGCTCGCCTTTGCGTACATGGCCGCCAAGCGCCAGCGCCTGCCGAAACGTCAGCCAGCTTTGCCCGGTGTACGTTTTCTCGATCACCTCCCCCCAGAGAATGAGGACGTTGATGCCGGAATAAGCCCGGTTCGTAGATGCATTCTTCGGCATGGCGAGCTGCGCCTTGGCCGAGTGCGCGTCCCAGGGCTGAACCCAGGGAAAGCGGCCCTTCTCAAGCTCGGCAATGATCTTGTTGGTGATGTCGTCGTAGAAGTTGATCCGCTCGCCGCCGGAACATATACGTGTGGTCGATCTGGACATCGCGGGTCTCCGCGACGGGCCGGCGAGAGCCTCTCTCTCGCCTTTCAGCCCGTCGCGCCCTCCACCGCGCTCCTCTGACTCTCTCCACGGCAACCGGCGGATGGCCGCCCACCGGACGCATTACCGATCGCAGGTTACTCGACGAAGTGGAGTGCCGTACCTCGTGACGTCGCGGTCCCGCGCCACGGGACCGTGACCCGAATGGGCCGAGACCCGCTACGCGGGGCTCGGGCGAGCGGCCGAACGCCGCGAGATAGGGCCCGGTCGCGGCCGCCCGCCGCCCCGGGGCGC
>JAEWIJ010000235.1 GCA_023387235.1 Pseudomonadota bacterium | reverse complement strand
GCACCGCCCGCGAGATCATGGACGCGGCGGCCGCCAAGGGATGCACGATCGCGCTTCCGGTCGACGGAGTCGTCGCGGCCGAGTTCAAGGCCGGCGCGACGAACCGCGTCGTCGATGTAACCGCGATCCCCGCGGACCAGATGATGCTCGATGTCGGCCCGAAATCGATCGCGCATCTCGCCAAGGTCATCGAGGGTTGCAGGACGCTGCTCTGGAACGGCCCGCTCGGCGCCTTCGAGATTGCGCCCTTCGGCGAAGGCACGTTCGCGCTGGCGCGGCAGGCGGCGGCCATGACCAAGGCCGGCAAGCTCGTCTCTGTCGCGGGGGGCGGCGATACGGTTGCAGCACTCAATGCCGCCGGCGTGACGGACGACTTCACGTATGTCTCGACGGCAGGCGGCGCCTTCCTCGAATGGCTCGAGGGCCGCGAGCTTCCGGGCATCACGGCGCTCGCGCGATGAGCGGCGATCGTCCGAGGTTCAAGCCGAAGGCGATCGTCTTCGATCTCGACGGCACGCTCGTGGATAGTGCGCCCGAGATCCGGAGCGCGCTCAACGCGGCGCTGGCGACCATCGGGATCGAGCCGTTTCCACTTCCTGAAGTTCAAGGGTTCGTCGGCGGCGGCGCGGCGGTAGCCTTGCGGCGCGCGCTGACGGCCCGCGGCCGGGATCTCGACGATCAGGCGTTCAAGAGTGTGCTCGCCGCCTTCTACGACGTCTATGCCGAGGTCTCGAAGGAAGGGAACGGTCTCTATCCCGGCGTCGTCGAGACGCTGACCGCGCTCCGCGAGCATGGCATTCCGCTCGGCGTGTGCACGAACAAGGCGGCCCACATCACGGCCATCGCGCTCGAAGCGCTCCGAATACGTGCTTTCTTCTCGACCATCATCGGCGCGCGCGACGACATCCCGCGCAAGCCCGCACCCGACATGCTGCTCAAAGCGCTGGCGGATCTCGGTGCGGCGCCTGCCGATGGCCTCGTCGTCGGCGACAGCAAATCCGACGCCGGTGCCGCTCGGGCCGTAGGCTGTCCCATGATCGCCGTCAGCTATGGTTATCCGCACGGCCCCGTTTCGGCTCTCGCCGCCGACGCGGTGATCGACCGGATGCCGGATCTCCTCGACTTCCTCGCGCTGCCAAACCGGGGCTCCTGAACGCCAATCGTGTGCCGGGTGTGGCCAATTGTGCCCAATATTTGCGGTTTTCGGGACGGAAATATGCTGCTAGACCAGCTCTAAAGCAGGAACAATAAAGCCGCCGGGAGGGAGTACTTGATGGGAGCGCTGGCCGGTTTCGTGCGCTTTGCCGAAGCCGTAAATGATTATGTCGGCCGCACCGTTGCCTGGCTGACGCTCGCGACAGTCGTCATCTGCGCTACCGTCGTCATAATCCGGTATGCCCTCCATACCGGCTATGTCTGGATGCAGGAACTTTACGTGTGGACGCACGCCGCGGCCTTCATGCTCGGCGCCGGGTACACGCTGATGGCCAACAAGCACGTCCGCGTCGACATCATCTATGCGCGCGCAAGTCCAAAAACGCAGGCCTGGCTCGATCTCCTTTCGACGCTGGTCTTCCTCTTCCCCTGGGTCATCCTGCTCACGTACTTCGCATGGCCGTACGTGATCAACTCGTGGCAGCTATGGGAGACCTCCTCCCAGGTCGGCGGCATGCCCGGCCTCTACGTCATGAAGACGATCATATTGATCTTTGCCGGCCTGATGTTCCTCCAGGGTCTCGCCATCTGCGGCCGGAGCATCCTCATCCTCAATGGGCTGGGACATCTCGCCCCGCCTCGTGCAGTCGCCGGCCTCGGCGAATAGCGCTGCTCGTGTCCACGATCTCGGATTGAAGCCCGTCCATGCTGAGCTCCCTGAACATCGGCGACGTCCTTTCGATTCTGCTCTTCCTCTCGGTTCTCGGGACATTGCTGATCGGCTATCCGATTGCGATCACGCTCGCCGGCATCTCGCTGATCTTCGCCTTCATCGGCCACCAGTTCGGCACCTTCGACTATTCGTTCCTGAACAGCCTTCCATCCCGATATCTCGGGAGCATGCTGAACGAGGTGCTCGTCGCCGTGCCCTTGTTCATATTCATGGGGCTCGTCCTCGAACGATCTGGCATTGCCGAAGCACTGCTCACGACCATGGGGCAGCTCTTCGGCAAGCTGCGCGGCGGCCTCGCCTTCTCGGTGATCCTCGTGGGCGCCATGCTTGCGGCATCCACGGGCGTCGTCGGTGCGACGGTCGTCACGATGGGTCTCATCAGCCTGCCCGCCATGATGCGCGCCGGCTATGACAAGCGGCTCATCGCCGGCACCATATGCGCATCCTCGACGATGGCGCAGCTCATACCGCCCTCGACGGTGCTGATCTTCATCGGCGACATTCTCGCCGGCGTGAACCAGGCGGCGCAGCTGAGAAAGGGCAACTTCACCCCCGACCCGATCTCGGTCGGCGATCTCTTCGCGGGCGCCTTGATCCCAGGGTTGATCATGACGACGATCTACCTCGTCTGGATCATCTACAAGGCCGTGTTGCAGCCGGAAACGGTGCCCGCCCTGGTCATGACGGACGCGCAGCGAAGCGGACTGCCCCGTCGCGTCATCTCCGCGCTCGTGCCGCCGCTCCTGCTGATCGTCGCCGTGCTCGGCAGCATTCTGCTCGGCTTCGCCACGCCCACGGAATCGGCCTCGGTCGGTGCCATCGGTGCGATCATTCTGGCGGCCCTCAATCGGCGGCTCTCGTTCGAGATGATTTACTACGCCGCGCGCAACACGATGGTGACGACATCGATCATCTTCGTCATCGTGCTCGCGGCATCCATGTTCTCGCTGGTTTTCCGCGGTCTCGGCGGCGAGCACATGGTCGAGGAGGCCCTGAAGAACGTGCCCGGCGGGCCCTTCGGCGCCATGCTTGCCGTCATGGCGGTCATGTTCATCCTCGGATTTTTCCTCGATACGTTCGAGATCATCCTGATCATGCTGCCGATCTGCGGTCCGCCGCTGATCATTCTCGGTCTCGACCCCGTCTGGCTCGGCGTGATGATCGCGATCAACCTGCAGACGAGCTTCCTTACGCCGCCGTTCGGATTCACGCTGTTCTATCTGCGCTCGATTGCACCGCCGAGCATGTCGACGGCAACCATCTGGCTCGGCGCCATTCCCTATGTGACCATGCAGCTCTTCGTGCTGGGTGTCGTCTGGGCCTTCCCGCCGACGGCCACCTGGCTGCCGAAGGCGCTCTTTCAGGGACCGAAGCCGAGCATATCAGCGCCCGCCTCGCCGGCTTCGACATCCACGGGCGGGGGCGCGACGAGCATCCAGGGCGGCAAGCCGAAGTTCAACGAGGACGGCATCCCGCTCGATGACGACAATCCCATGGGCTTCAGCAAGCACCCGGGTGGCGCCAAGCCGAAGTTCGACAAGGACGGCATCCCGCTCGAGGATGACGATCCCATGGGCTTCACAAAGCGCAAATAGACCGGACCAAGACGAGACGCAGGCATGATGGCAATCCACACCTTCGAACTCGAGATAGGGGCTATCTTCCTCACCCTTTGGGTGCTCTCGATTGTCGCCATGTATTTCCTTGTCGACCGCAAGAGCCGACCGGGACCGGTGCGGAGCGTGGCCGCCATCGAAGGGATGATGTTGCTCAGCATTCTCTCACTGTTGCTGGGCGTCGCGTTTTCGATCTGGGGAGTGGGCCTCGCGGACTGAGCCAGCCCTGGGCAACAAAAACGGCCTGCGGCTCTCACCGCAGGCCGTTCCGATTCAGATCGAGCCGGACGTGGTCAGGTCGGGAACTTGTACTCCAGCAGGCGCGCGTTCATGAAGCCCTGGTCCGCGAGACGGTTCCAGCTGGCCTGCTCGCGACGCGCCTTGAGGAAGGACTCGATCACTTCCTTGGTCAAGGCATCGCCGCCGTCGCGCATCTCCTGAATAACCTCGCCGCACTTCTCGCCGTAGGCCTGCAGGAAGTCGTTCGGGAAGCGCTTGAGCTGCACGTTGTGCGTCTGCACCAGCGTCTGCAGCGAGGCGCCGTTACGTGCATTGAACTCGGCCGTAAACTTCAGGTTCTCCTGATAGATGCACGCCTCGAGTGTCGCGCGCAGGTCCTTCGGCAACGACGTCAGCTTCTTCTTGTCGAACGTCACCTCGATCTGCGTGCCAGGCTCGTGCATGCCGGGCCAGTAGTAATACTTGGCGATCTTGTAGAAGCCGAAGGTGAGGTCGTTCCATGGGCCGACCCACTCGGTGGCGTCAATGGCGCCCGACTGGAGGGCCGCGAAGATTTCGCCACCCGGCAGGTTGATGACCGTCATGCCGAGCTTCTTCAGCGCTTCGCCGCCGAGGCCCGGAATACGCATCTTCATGCCGTTGACGCTGCCCGGGCCGGTGATCTCCTTGTTGAACCAGCCGCCCATCTGCACGCCCGTCGAGCCGGCGTGATAGCCCTTGAGGCCGAACCCATCGAGCACCTTGTCCCAGAGCTCCTGGCCACCGCCATACTGCATCCAGGCCTCTTGCTCGTTGGTCGTGAGACCGAACGGCACGGTCGAGTAGAACATCAGCGCCTTGTGCTTGTTCGGCCAGTAGTAGGGCGTCGCATGCATGAGGTCGGCTGCGCCACGGGTAACGGCGTCGAAGCTCTCGAACGGCGGTACGAGCTCGCCGGCGGCATATACGTGAATCTTGAGGCGACCTTCCGTGGCGGCTTCGACAGAGTTCGCGAAGCGCACGGCGCCTGTTCCCTGGCCGGGGAAGTTCTTCGGCCAAGTGGTCACCATCTTCCATTCGATACGCGACTGGGCGATGGCCGGCGTCACCAGCGCGGAAGTCCCCGCGGCCGCGCCTGCGACGGCTGTTCCCTTGAGGAACTGACGCCTTTTCATCGTCTTCGGTGCGTCTGACATTTCTGTGTTTCTCCCTGGACTTGAGCGGACGCGTGCGGATGAGTTCCGTAGCCGCCCGAAGCATTGGGCGGTGTCCACCGCAAGTATTGGAGCCTCGGCAGCAATTTGGCAATCTGGACTTAAGGCGCGCCCAAAAGTTCGGCAGGATTGAGCCTTGGGCGCCGGGCAAGTCCGGGGGTGCGACGTGTATTCCTTGACTTCGCACGATATCGGCTCCCCCATCCGGGGGATCATCTTGCACTCGGGGAAATAACCATGCTGCCGCTCGCCGCCTATGCCGACCGCCTGTCCGTCCGGCCGGGAGAGACCATCGCCTTCAAGGTCTCGAGCATAGACGATGCGCCTTTTGCGGCGCGGCTGGTGCGCGTGATCTCGGCGGATGCGAACCCGGCCGGGCCCGGTCTCGTCGAGGAACCGGTCGAAGCGGACTTTGCCGGGCCGCACAAGGGACGTTTCCAGCCGATCCACGCGGGCTCCTACGGCATGGTCGAGCAAAGCGTGGACCTCGAGGCGAAGGGCAGCCTGAGCCTTGTCGCCACGATCTGGCCGACGCGACCGGGCATCGGGCGGCGCCAGGGCATTCTCTCCGTCTACGATCCGGCCGTGCGGCGCGGCATGGCACTCGCCATCGGCGAGGACGGCAGCATCGAAGCGCTCCTCGGCGCAACCCGCATCAAGACGCGCCTGCCTCTCGAGGAGCGTCACTGGTATCGCGTGTACGCCGTCTATGACGCGGCGACGGCGACCCTCACAGCAGGACAGGTGCGGCTGGAGAACGGCCGCGCAGCGGGCACGCCACGCACGGCGAGCACGAAGCTCGAAGCGGGTGCTGCCGCGCTGCCTGCTGCGGGCATGCCGTGGATCATCGGCGCGCTCGGTGGCTTGCCGGTCAAAGGACACTTCAACGGCAAGATCGAGCGTCCCGTGATCGCGGCGTGCGCCGCCGATGCCGCGATGGCCGAAAAGCTCACGGCGGACCCGGCCGCGCCCGGCCTCATCGCGAGCTGGGACTTCTCACGGGAAATGTCGTCCATCCGCATTGTCGATGCCGGAGCCGGCGCGCACCATGGGCGCCTCGTCAACCTTCCTGCGCGCGCGATGACCGGTGCGAACTGGACCGGACGCGAGATGTGCTTCCGCCATGCGCCGGAGCAGTACGGCGCCATCCACTTCCACGAGGACGATCTATCGGATTGCGGCTGGGAGACGGATTTCACGTGGACGGTGCCGGCCGGTATGCGATCCGGCGCCTATGCGGTGCGACTCTCGCGCGAGGGCAGCGAGGAGAACGTTCCCTTTTTCGTGGTGCCGCCGAAGGGCACGAAGACGGCCGACCTCGCCGTGCTCGTCTCGACCTACACGTACACCGTCTACCACAACCATGCGCGGCCCGAGTCGTGGAACGCGACCTGGCTCGAGGCATGGAGGAAACAGGCCAATGCCTGGGGCGCCTATCCGCACAATCCGGGCGAGCACCGCGAGTACGGCCTCTCGACATACAATTTCCACACGGATGGCAGCGGTATCTGCCATGCCTCGTGGCTGCGGCCCATGCTCAATGTGCGGAGCGGCTACATCACCTATCCCGAGCCGGCGATCCGCGCTTCGGGCCTGCGGCATTATCCGGCGGACTCCCACCTCATTGCCTGGCTCGAGAAGCAGGGCATTGCCTACGACATCATCACCGATGCGGAGCTCGACGCGGAAGGCCTGGCTCTCCTGAAGCCCTATCGCGCCGTGACGACCGGCAGCCATCCCGAGTACCACACCGGCGCGATGCTCGACGCGCTCGAAGCCTACCGCGATGGCGGCGGCCGCTTCATGTACCTCGGCGGGAACGGCTTCTACTGGAAGGTCGCGCGGCACAGCGAAGTGCCGGGTGTCATCGAGATCCGCCGCGGCGAGGGAGGCATCCGCGCCTGGGCCGCGGAAGCGGGCGAGTACTACAACGCCTTCGACGGCGAGTATGGCGGCCTTTGGCGGCGCAATGGACGACCGCCGCAGCGGCTCGGCGGCGTCGGCTTCACGGCGCAGGGCAATTTCGTCGGTTCGCACTATCGCCAGCATCCGGAAGCGCGGAAATCGCGCGCCGGCTGGATACTCGATGGCATCAGCGACAATGAAATGATCGGCGGCTTCGGCCTGTCGGGGCATGGCGCCGCCGGCTTCGAGCTCGATCGCGCGGACAAGCGCCTCGGCACGCCGTCGCACGCCGTCGTGCTCGCCTCATCCGAGGGACACGAGCCGGATGCGCCCTGGGTGCTCGTACCCGAGGAGCAACTGACGCACATCACGACCTGGGCGGGGAAGCCTGCGAACGAGCTGATCCGTGCCGATCTCACATTCTTCGAGACGCCAAACAATGGTGCGGTGTTCTCGACGGGCTCGATCACGTTCTGCGGCTCGCTGTTGCACAATGATGGCGACAACAACGTCTCGCGTCTGATCCGCAATGTGCTCGATCGCTTCCTGGATCCGAACGCGAAATTCCCGATGCCTGAGATGTAGCGGCGGCTAGAGCACGTCAGCGTTGGATGGAATCAACGGCCGTCTTCCAGCGTGCTCTAGTTTCTTGTTTGAGAGACTGATTCACGCCCTCGATGAAAGCGCCAGCGCTTCCATCTCGGCCGATCAGGCTCTAAGGCCGCATGCCGAACGTGCGCGGGCCCGGCGTGCGCAGGGGCTCCACGAGATCGGCGAACTCGCAGAGCAGACGACGCGTGTCGCGCGGATCGATGATCTCATCGACAGCGAACGTCTCGGCCGTGCGGAAGGGCGAGCGGAGCGCATTGAGCCGCGTCTCGATCTCGGCCAGTTTGGCCTTGGGATCCTCCGCCGCATCGATCTCCGCGCGATAGGCCGCCTCGATGCCGCCTTCGAGCGGCAGCGAGCCCCACCAGGCGGAGAGCCACGCATAGCGCATCGAGAAGCGCCCCGCCGGCACATGCGCGGCACCGGCCACGCCGAAGACATTGCGGATGATGATCGAGCACCACGGCACGGTCGTCTGGTTGATTGCCGCCATGGCCCGCACGCCGAGACGGATGGTCGCCGCGCGCTCGGCCTCGAGGCCGATCATGAAGCCCGGGCAGTCCACGAGATGCACGATCGGAATGTGGAACGTCTCGGCGAGGTCGACGAAGCGGATGACCTTGCTGCAGGCGTCCGCTGTCCATGCGCCGCTGACATGGAACGGATCGCTGGCGAGGATCGCGACGGGCAAGCCATCGAGGCGCGCGAGCCCCGTGATCACCGGCCGGCCGAACATGCGCCCCATCTCGAAGAACGAGCCGCGATCGACGAGCGCCTCGATGATCGGCCGCATCTTGTAGGGCTGATTGCGCTCGCGCGGGATTGCCTTGAAGAGCCAGTCCTCGCGGCGTCCCGGCGGATCGATGCGAGGCCCGCGCGGCGCCACCTCGTAGCAGGATGAGGGCAGATAAGAGAGAAAGCGGCGCGCGCGGTCGAACGCCTCCTCCTCGCTGTCGACAGCATCATCCACGGCGCCCGCCGCACATTGGATCTCCCAGCCGCCGAGCGCCTGCTTGGAGAGCTGCTGCTTGTCGCCGATGCGCGCGACGACCGGCGGTCCCGCGACGAACATCGCGGAAGTGTTCTTCGTCATCAGCGAGTAGTGGCTGGCCGATACCTGCGCTGCGCCGAGCCCGGCAACAGAACCGAGACCAAGCGCCACGACGGGCACAAGGCCTAGGTTGTCGGCGAGATACTTGTAGCGCATGGAGGAGCCACCGAGCCCGCCCGGCAGGTTGGCGCGCCCCGTCGTCTCGATCGTCTTCACCGATCCGCCGCCGCCCGAGCCTTCGATGACGCGAATGATCGGCAGGCGCAGCTCATTGGCCATGCGCTCGGCGATCACAGTCTTCTCGGGGATCGTGGCATCGGCTGAGCCGCCG
Organism: Pseudomonadota bacterium; assembly: GCA_023387235.1. Taxonomy (GTDB): domain Bacteria; phylum Pseudomonadota; class Alphaproteobacteria; order Rhizobiales; family Hyphomicrobiaceae. The sequence continues at coordinate 10,551 of JAEWIJ010000235.1, read as the reverse complement.
CGCACGGTGAAGTCGTCACCGCTGACGATGACCGGGCGACCGTCGATGCGCGCGCGTCCGGTGACGCGGTTCGACGGCGTCACGCGAACGAGATTGCCTGCGTCGTCGTATTCGGCGAGCCCGGTGAGCGTGCCAACCTCGTTGAACGTGCCCGGATCGACGAGACGACCAATGCGCTCGCGAATGGTGAGCTTGCCTTCGCGATGCTGGCGGTCGACCTTCTCGGTGCCGCCCATCTCCTTTGCGAAGTGCTCGCGCCGTCGCAGCTCGTCGAGCTCGCTCTGCCAGCCCTGCGGCGGCGGCGCGCCACCCGCATCGTCCTTGGGCATTCGCCTCACTCCCCTGGCGCGGCGCACATGATCGGCCGGCCTGTCGCGTCGTTTCCCACGAGCTTAGCGAGGCTCACGAGGCCGGGCCAGCCTCAATAGACCGCAGGGTTTCTGCATCGCAACCGTAGTCCCGGCGGAAAACCGCCCTCTCGCGACGATAGATCGCCAGCAACGCCCGATGGCGCGCGAGCTCGTACGTCCAGTGGCCGGCGAGGCCGCGCCGGCGCTCCGCGGCGAGCACGCGCTCGAGCTTGGCGATCAGAGCCGCCCGGCCATAGTATGAGCGGTCCGCAAGCTCGAGAGGCGGAGCGCCCATGAGCCAGGGCAAAGATTTCAGATGACGCGGTAGACCGTCCATACCCCGATCGTGCGCCCTTCAGGGTGGACGGGGACAAGGCGGGCACCGGGACAGCGGCAGGAGGATGCGGCCAATGTCGATGGACTGGGACGAGGCGAAGCAGAAGATGGTGAAGGGCGCCCAGGTGGGCGAGAGCCTCGATACGCTGTCGATCTCCGATCTCGAGGCGCGCATTGTGGCTTTCGAGACGGAGATCGTGCGCGTGCGCGCCGAGATCACGCGCAAAAAGGCGCACGAAGCCGCGGCGGCGAGCCTGTTCAAGAGGTAGTGGCGAGGTTAGATGGCGGCCTGAGCGCGGGCCTCACTTCCCCTTCTCCCCGTCAGAACGGGGAGAGGGGATTTATAGAGCGCCTCACCACCCCTTGAAGGGCGTGTCGGGCGTCGGCGTGAGGGGCGGCTTGCGCTCCTTGTAGGCGAGCAGATTGTCGACCGTGAGCTGACCCATCTTGTCGCGCGTGAACTGCGAGCCCGAGCCGACGTGCGGCAACAAGGTCACGTTGTCGAGCTCCAGGAAGGCCGGATCGATCTTCGGCTCGTTGAGATAGACGTCGAGGCCGGCACTGTGGATCGTGCGGCTCTTGAGCGCCGCGATCAGATCGACCTCGTTGACGACAGAGCCGCGCGCCACGTTGATCACGATGCCGCGCGGGCCGAGCGCCTCCAGCACCGCCTTGTTGATGAGGCCCTGCGTCGCAGGACCGCCGGGCAAGATCGCGATCAGCGTGTCCACATCCCGCGCCATGGCGACGAGATCGTCATAGAAGGGATAGGCCACGTCCGGCTGCTTCTTTCGCCCGAAGTAGCTGATCGGCATGCCGAAACCTTCGAGCCGCCGTCCGATGGCCTTGCCGATGCGGCCGAAGCCGATCATGCCGACGTGGCGGTCGCGCAGTGAAGCCGTGTAGCGGAATTCGCCCTTCGACCAGTCGCCCGAGCGCAGATAGGCCTCGGCGTAGTTGAACTCGCGCGCGGTGGCGATGAGCAGGCCGACCGCCATGTCGGCGACCTCCTCGTTCAGCACCTCCGGCGTATGCGTGATGACGACGCCGTGCGCCTTCGCCGCCGGAACATCGATGCTGTCGTAGCCGACACCATAGTTGCTGATGATCTTGAGGTTCGGCATCCGCTTGATCATGTCGGCGGTCGTCGGGACGTTGGTCAGCGCGCCGGTGCACACGCCCTCGATGCGCGGACCGACTTCGTCGAACAGGCGGTCCCAGTCAGAAACCTTGTTCAGCCAATGCACGTCGAAGGCTTCGTCGATCTGGCGGGTGACGAGCGGCATCATCCAGCCGGTTGAGAGGATTACGGGCTTGGACATGGAAGAATTTCGGCTCCTGGCGTGAGGTTTATCGGCATGGACGCGACGCGTCGCGCGAGCATCGCATCGCCGCAGAAGGGTGACAACCCTTTGAGCAAAACTCGCGACCGCCCCATTTCCCGGCACACGGCTGCTATCGTCCGGTCGGGCTTGCTGTAGTTGCGCGCCTCGCCTCGATTATGGTTAATTGAGTATATCGACCGCCGCGTGAGGGCCCGATGGGCACTTGGTGCGGGGCCGAGTGCGTGGCGAGTCGGGCAGGAAGGTCCTTCCGTAACTGGGAGGACCTTGTTGTTTATGGGCGCGATTCCTGCTGTCTCTCCGGCGAGGAGAAGGCACGCATGAGCGATCACACCTACGACGTTGCCATCATCGGCGGGGGCCACAACGGCCTCACCTGCGCCGCCTATCTCGCACGCGCCGGGCTGAAGGTCGTCGTGCTGGAGGCGCACGACGTGGTCGGCGGCGCCGCCGTGACCGAGGGCTTCGCGCCGGGCTTTCGCAATTCCGTCGCCTCCTACACGGTCAGCCTGCTCAATCCGAAGGTCATCGCCGACCTGGAGCTGGCGCGTCACGGGCTCAGGATCGTCGAGCGGCCGGCGGCAAACTTCTGGCCCATCGATGCCGAGCGCAGCCTGCTCATGCCCTATGGGCTCGCGAACCGGCAGCGCGCCATCGCACCGTTCTCCGCCCGCGACGCCGAGCGCCTGCCAGCCTACGATGCGGCCTTGGAGCGCGCAGCGGATCTTCTGCGCGATCTCGTGTTGCGTACGCCGCCAAACGTCGGCGGCGGCGTTGCGGAGCTGGTCCGCGGGGCGGGTCTCGCGCGCCGCCTGCGCGGTCTCGATCTCACGGGTTGGCGTCTCGTCACGGACCTCTTCACGAAGAGCGCCGCCGACTTCCTGGACCAGTGGTTCGAGAGCGACATCGTGAAAGCCGCCTTCGCCTTCGACGGCATTGTTGGCGCCTATGCCTCGCCGCACACACCCGGCACGGCCTACGTGCTGCTCCATCACTGCTTCGGCGAGGTGAACGGCAAGCCGGGCGTGTGGGGGCACGCGATCGGCGGCATGGGTGCGATCTCGGATGCGATCGCCGCGTCGGCCCGTGCGGCCGGCGCCGAAATCCGCACGAACGCACGCGTCGCGAAGCTGCGCATGGCCGGCGGATGGGTGGCAGGCGCCGTGCTCGAGAGCGGGGAAGAGATCCGCGCCCGCGCCGTAGCGTCGGGCATCGGGCCGAAGCTGCTCTTTCGCTCGATCGTTCCAGAGGATGCCCTCGCGCCGGAGCTGCGCGCCAGATTCCTCAACATCAAGACCGGCTCCGGCACGTTCCGCATGAACGTCGCGCTTTCCGAGCTGCCGGATTTTCGCTGCCGACCCGGCACGAACCAGCAGGCGCATCATGGTGCCGGCATCATCATCGGTCCGACGATCGACTATCTCGACCGCGCCCATCTCGATGCGCGCCGCGAAGGGTGGTCACGCGAGCCGGTGGTCGAAATGCTGATCCCCTCGACGCTCGACGACAGCCTCGCGCCGCCGGGCCAGCACGTTGCAAGCCTCTTCGTGCAGCACGTCGCGCCGCATCTTCCGACACCGCGCACGTGGGCCAATGCGCACGAGAAAGAGCAGTTCGCCGATCTCGTCATCGACACCGTTACGAAGCACGCGCCGAACTTCAAGGTGTCCATGATCGCGCGGCAGGTGCTCTCGCCGCTCGATCTGGAAATGCGCTTCGGCCTCGTCGACGGCGACATCTTCCACGGCCAGTTGTCACTGGATCAGCTTTTCTCGGCGCGGCCCGTGTTGGGCCACGCGAACTACCGCCTGCCGGTGCCGGGTCTCTATCTCTGCGGATCGGGCGCCCATCCGGGCGGTGGCGTGACAGGCGCGCCCGGTCATAACGCGGCACGCGAGATCATCCGCGATCTGAAGTCGAAGTGGCGGTGGAAGTAGCGCCGATCACATATGGATGGGGCGCTTGTCGACGGCGAGGGCGGCTTCCTTGATCGCCTCGGACAGCGTCGGGTGCGCGTGGCACGTGCGGGCCAGATCCTCCGCTGAGCCGCCGAACTCCATGATCACCGTCGCTTCGCCGATCAGCTCGCCGGCGTTGGCGCCGATAATGTGCACGCCGAGAATGCGGTCCGTCGCGGCATCGGCGAGCACTTTCACGAAGCCGTCGCTCGTGCGATTCACTTTCGCGCGCGCGTTCGCCGTGAAGGGGAACTTGCCGACCTTGTAGGGAATGCCGAACGCCTTCAGCTCCTCCTCGGTCTTGCCGACGGACGCAACTTCCGGCGCGGTGTAGATGACGCTCGGGATGACGCCATAGTTCACGTGCCCCGCCTGCCCGGCGAGGATTTCCGCGACCGCAACGCCCTCATCCTCGGCCTTGTGCGCGAGCATCGGGCCGGTGATCACATCGCCGATCGCATAGATGCCGGGAACGCTCGTCTGATAATGCTCATCAACGGTGATGCGCTTCCGATCGTCGAGCTTCACGCCCGCCGCTTCGAGACCGAGCCCCGTCGTGTACGGGACGCGCCCGATGGCGACGAGCACGACGTCCGCCTTGATCTCCTCGGCATCGCCGCCCTTGGCCGGCTCGACAGTGACCGTGCAGCCGCTCTTCGCCGTCTTGATGCCCGTGACCTTGGAGCTGAGCTTGAATGCAAAGCCCTGCTTCGCCAGCAGGCGCTGAAAGCTCTTCGCCACATCGAGATCCATGCCGGGCAGAATGCGGTCGAGGAATTCGATGACCGTCACTTCCGAGCCAAGCCGGCGATAGACGCTGCCGAGTTCCAAGCCGATCACGCCAGCGCCGACGACCAGCAACTTCTCCGGAACCTTGTCGAGCACGAGCGCGCCCGTCGAAGACACGACCTGCTTCTCGTCGATCTCGATGCCGGGGAGCTTCGCGACGTCGGAGCCGGCCGCAATGACGATATTCTTCGCTTCGAGCGTCTCGGTGCCGCCGGCCGTCAGCACGATCTCGACCTTGCCCGCGCCGGCAATGCGGCCGAGCCCGTGATAGGCCGTGATCTTGTTCTTCTTGAAAAGGAACTCGATGCCGGCCGTGTTGCCCTTCACGCCCTCGTCCTTGTAGGCGAGCATCCGCGCCAGATCGAACGACGGCTTGGCGTCGATACCCATGGCGGCAAAGCCGTGCGCCGCCTCGTGATAGAGCTCGCTCGCGTGCAGCAGCGCCTTCGAGGGAATGCAGCCCACATTGAGACAAGTTCCGCCGTGCGTCGCGCGCTTCTCGACAACGGCGACCTTCATGCCGAGCTGGGCCGCGCGGATCGCACACACATAGCCGCCAGGGCCGGTGCCGATGACGACGAGATCGTAGGAAGCGCTCATGACAGGCTCACATATTCAGATGAAGCGCGCACGCGCCGCCCATTGACGTTGCGCGTGGCAGTGTTGGGGAATGGCTGCGCCGGATCAGAGCTCCAGCACGAAGCGCTGCGGATCCTCGAGGCATTCCTTGACACGCACGAGGAAGGTGACGGCCTCGCGGCCATCGACAATACGATGATCGTAGCTGAGCGCCAGGTACATCATCGGCCGGATGACGATCTGGCCGTTCCGCACGACAGCACGATCCTCGATCTTGTGCATGCCGAGAATGCCGGACTGCGGCGCGTTGAGGATCGGCGTCGACATGAGCGAGCCGTACACGCCGCCATTCGAGATCGTGAACGTGCCACCCTGCATCTCGTCGATGGAGAGCTTGCCGTCGCGGGCGCGGCGGCCGAAGTCGGCGATCTTGGCCTCGATCTCGGCGAGGTTCATGCGATCGGCTTCGCGCACCACGGGCACGACGAGACCCTTCTCCGTGCCGACGGCGACGCCGATGTGATAGTAGTTCTTGTAGATGACGTCGGCGCCGTCGATCTCGGCGTTCACGGCCGGGATTTCCTTCAGCGCCTGGATGCACGCCTTCACGAAGAAGCTCATGAAGCCGAGCTTCACGCCGTGGCGCTTCTCGAACAGGTCCTTGTACTGGTTGCGCATGGCCATGACCGCGCTCATGTCCACATCGTTGAACGTGGTGAGCATGGCGGCAGTATTCTGCGCATCCTTGAGGCGCCGCGCGATAGTCTGGCGCAGCCGCGTCATGCGCACGCGCTCCTCGCGCGACTCGTCATTCGGCGCGGAGGGCAGCCGCATCTGTTGCGGCACGACGCTCGGCACGGACGGCGCATAGGCGACGGTCGTCGAGGCTGCCGCCGGGGCGGGCTGCGACTTTGGCTGAGACTGGGACTGAGGCTTGGCCTCGGCGACGAGCACATCCTCCTTGAGAACCTGCCCGCGCTTTCCGGAGCCCGCGACGTCGCTCTCGGAGAGGCCCTTCTCCTTCATCATCTTGCCGGCCGCCGGAGAGGGCGGCATGGCCGGACCCGACGAAGCAGGGGCTGCTTTCTGCGATGCCTTTGCTTCTGCCTTGGGCGCTGCGGCGGGAGCGGCTGCCTTGGCCGGCGCGCCGCCTTCATTGAGGCGACCGATCACCGTACCGACAGCAACGGTCGCGCCTTCTTCGACGGCCAGCTCGGCAAGCACGCCATTCGACGGCGCCGAAACCTCGACCGTCACCTTGTCGGTCTCGAGCTCGCACAGCGGCTCGTCGACGGCGACCGCCTCGCCCGCTTTCTTGAACCATTTCGCAAGCGTCGCCTCGGTCACGGATTCGCCGAGCGTCGGCACTTTGATATCGATCGCCATCCTATTCGCCTTTCATTGCGCGGGCCGCGGATCGGCCGCGCAAGCTTCTCCTGCTCAGGCACTCAGCGCCTGATCAATCAGATTCTTCTGCTCTTCGCTGTGCTTCTTCGCGAGACCCGTTGCCGTCGCGGCCGAGGAAGGACGGCCGGCGTACCGCACGCGCGGATGCTTGGCCTTGATCTGCTCGAGCACCCACTCGAGGTTCGGCTCCATGAAGGACCACGCGCCCATGTTCTTCGGCTCTTCCTGCGCCCAGACCATCTCGGCCTTCGGGAAGCGGGAGAGCTCGGTCATGAGCGCCTTCGCCGGGAACGGATAGAACTGCTCGACGCGCAGAATGTAGACGTCGTCGATGCCGGCCGCTTCGCGCGCCTCGTAGAGGTCGTAGTACACCTTGCCCGAGCACATCACGACACGGCGGATCTTCTCGTCAGCGACGAGCTTGATCTTCTCGCCCTCGCGGCACTGCGCGTCATCCCAGAGCACGCGGTGGAACGTCGTGCCGGGTCCCATCTCGTCGAGCCGCGAGGTGACGCGCTTGTGCCGCAGCAGCGACTTCGGCGTCATGAGGATGAGCGGCTTCCGGAACTTTCGCTTCATCTGGCGGCGCAGGATGTGGAAGTAGTTGGCCGGCGTCGAGCAGTTCGCGACCTGCCAGTTGTCCTCGGCGCACATCTGCAGATAGCGCTCGAGCCGGGCCGAGGAATGCTCCGGCCCCTGGCCTTCGTAGCCGTGCGGCAGCAGGCAGACGAGGCCGGACATGCGCAGCCACTTCCTCTCGCCCGACGACAGGAACTGATCGAACACGACCTGCGCGCCGTTCGCGAAGTCGCCGAACTGCGCCTCCCACATGACGAGCGCCATGGGCTCGGCGAGCGTATAGCCGTACTCGAAACCGAGGACTGCCTCCTCCGAGAGCATCGAGTTGATGACCTCGAAGCGGGCCTGATCCGGCGCGACGTATTTGAGCGGCGTGTAGCGGCGCTCGCTCTCCTGGTCGATCAGCACCGAATGGCGCTGCGAGAACGTACCGCGCTCGACATCCTGGCCCGAGAGGCGGACGGGAACGCCTTCCTTCAGCAGCGTGCCGTAGGCGAGTTGCTCGGCCATCGCCCAGTCGATGCCTTCGCCCGTCTCGATCATCTCGCGGCGGCGGTCGAGCAGGCGCTGGATGGTCTTGTGGGCGTTGAAGTCCTGCGGAATGCTGGTGATGCGGCGGCCCACATCGCGCAGCACATCGAGCTCGACGCCGGTATTGCCGCGGCGCGCCTCATCCTCGGCAAAGCCGATGTCGGACCAGCGGCCATCGAGCCAGTCCGCCTTGTTCGGCTTGTAGCTTTCCGCAGCGGCCATCTCCTCGTCGAGACGCGCCCGGTTCTGCTGACGCAGCGCCGCCTCGTCCTCGGCTGTGACGACGCCTTCCTCGATGAGCTGCTTGGCGTAGATCTGCGACGTCGTCGCGTGCGAGCGGATCTTGCGGTACATGAGCGGCTGCGTGAACGCCGGCTCGTCGGACTCGTTGTGCCCGTAGCGGCGATAGCACACCATGTCGATGACGACCGGCTTCTGAAAGCGCTGGCGGAACTCGGTCGCAATCTTGGCGACGTGCACGACCGCTTCCGGATTGTCGCCGTTCACATGGAAGATCGGCGCCTCGACCATCTTGGCGACGTCGGTGCAGTAAGGCGACGAGCGCGAGTAGCGCGGGTTCGTCGTGAAGCCGATCTGATTGTTGATGACGAAGTGGATCGAGCCGCCGGTCCGATGCCCCTTGAGGCCCGAAAGGCCGAAGCACTCGGCGACGACGCCCTGGCCCGCAAAGGCCGCATCACCGTGGATGAGCAGCGGCAGCACCGCGCCGCGCTCGCCCGGCTTGCAGCCGTGCTGATCCTGCTTGGCGCGGACCTTGCCGAGCACGACGGGATCGACGATCTCGAGATGCGAGGGGTTCGCCGTCAGCGACAGATGCACCTTGTTCTGGTCGAACTCGCGGTCCGAGGACGCACCGAGGTGGTACTTCACGTCACCCGAGCCCTCGACGTCGTCGGGCTTGAACGAGCCGCCCTTGAACTCGTTGAAGATCGCGCGCAGGGGCTTGCTCAGGACGCTCGCGAGGACATTGAGGCGCCCACGGTGCGCCATGCCGAAGACGATCTCCTTCACGCCGAGCTGGCCGCCGCGCTTGATGATCTGCTCCAGCGCCGGGATCATGGCTTCACCGCCATTGAGGCCGAAGCGCTTCGTGCCGGTGTACTTGACGTCGGCGAAGGTCTCGAAGGACTCGGACTCGATCAGCTTGTTGAGGATCGCGCGCTTGCCCTCGGGCGTGAACGTGATGTCCTTGTCCTGCCCCTCGATGCGCTCCTGCAGCCACGCCTTCTGCACGGGGCTCGTGATGTGCATGAACTCGACGCCGATCTGGCGGCAGTAGGTCCGCCGCACGATGCGCAGGATCTGACGCATGGTCGCGGTTTCGAGGCCGAGCACCTTGTCGATGAAGATCGGGCGGTCGAGATCGGCCTCGGTGAAGCCGTAGGTCTCGGCGCGCAGCTCCCTGTGGATCTTCCGCTCCGTGATACCGAGGGGATCGAGATCGGCGGCGAGGTGGCCCATCACGCGGTAGGCGCGAATCAGCATCAGGGCGCGAAGACTGTCCTGGGTCGCGCGATAGGAGGCGGCCGGCGACAGCTCGTAGCCGAGGGCTTGCGCCCTCTGGCCGAGCTTCGCGCTCACGTCCCGTTCGGCGGCGCCGAAATCCGAAGTCAGAGCCGCAACCAGCTCACCCGGTGCCTGCAGCTCCTCGAGCGTGCGGCCCCACGACGGTCCGCCATTGCCGTTGCCCTCTGCCGCATGGCGGGCCTGCTCTTCCTGCAGGCTCTGGAAGAACAGCCGCCACTGGTCGCTGACCGAGCCCGGATTGCGCTCGTACTGGGCCTGCATCTCCTCGATGTAGGCGGCATTCACGCCATTCAAAAACGAAGTGAGAGCAAAGGCTTGATTGGATTCCTGGCGAGACATCGGCAGTTTCGTCCTGTTGTGGCCTCATGACGGGCGCACGCGCGGCCCGGTCCGCGGCGCATCCGGCTCAAGATTGCGGCGTTCCTTAGACCATATCCGACCACGTGAGTAGTCATTAGATCGTTGCACTCACTGCAGGATGCAATGGGTGGGCGTGCCGCGATTCCATTACGGACACCAGACATTACTGAGCACGCGTGACGTTTTGGTGCACGTTCTTCAGGCGCGCGCGCACGAATGCGCGGAACATGAAGCGCGCACAAACCTCGTCATACCGTGAGCTGGCGTTCGCGAAACTGGCGGATCAGCCCTTCGCCGCCGCGAGCAGCGTCGTACCGAGGCTCGCCGGGCTGTCGGCGACGGCAATGCCGGCGGCGCGCATCGCGGCGAACTTGTCCTCGGCCTTGCCCTTGCCGCCCGAGATGATCGCACCCGCGTGCCCCATGCGGCGGCCCGGAGGTGCCGTTGCGCCAGCGATGAAGCCTGCCATCGGCTTCGAACGGCCCTTGGCGGCCTCGCGGCGGATGAACTCGCAGGCGTCCTCCTCGGAGGAGCCGCCGATCTCGCCGATCATGATGATGGCCTCGGTCTCCGCGTCCGAGAGGAACATGTCGAGCACATCGATGAAGTCCGTGCCCTTGACCGGATCGCCGCCGATGCCGACCGCCGTCGACTGGCCGAGGCCCGCGTCGCTCGTCTGCTTGACGGCCTCATATGTCAGCGTGCCGGAGCGCGAAACGATGCCGACGTTGCCCTTCCGGAAGATATTGCCGGGCATGATGCCGATCTTGC
>JAEWIJ010000248.1 GCA_023387235.1 Pseudomonadota bacterium | reverse complement strand
TTTGCGGGGTGAGCCTTCGTCATCTTGGCGCGCGGGGGCGGCGCGGGCAGGCCGTTCCGGCGGCGCGCGCGCGTCTGCGCGCCATCACGGCGGCCGGCGCGGGCCTGATCCTGTGTTGCGTCTCGCTGGCGGTCGTAATGCTCGCATGGCCCGCCTCCCGATGGCTCGGTGCTGCCGCCGATTTCACGACGCCGCATCGGCTGCTGGTTCCCGTGATCGCCAATGCCGTGGTCATCGTCGGCAGCTATCTGGCTGCCGCCTCCCTCGCCTGGGGTCTCGCGGACGCGAGCATGGATCAGCCGCGCGATCTCCCCGCATTCGACACCGTGCCGCCGGGAAGCCGGACATGGCGGGTCGCACATCTCTCCGATCTGCACGTCGTCGGCGAGCGCTATGGCTTTCGCATCGAGAGTGGGCGATCAGGCCCGTGCGGCAATGGGCGTATCGCCAGCGTGCTCGCCCGTCTCGAGCAGATACATCACGTTGATCCGCTCGACCTCGTGCTCATCACGGGCGATGCGACGGACGCCGGCCGCTCCGTCGAGTGGGCGGAGTTCATGACGGCACTTGCAAAGCATCCGCGGCTCGCCGCACGAACTTTCGTCATACCGGGCAATCATGACGTGAACGTCGTCGACCGCGCCAATCCCGCGCGCCTCGACCTGCCGACGAGCCCTGGGCGGCGCCTGCGTCAGATGCGCGTTCTTTCAGCCATGGCCGCAGTCCAGGGCGGCGGCGTTCGGGTCGTGGACGCCGCGACGGACCAGCTTGGCAGTACGCTCGATGATGCCCTCGCTGCGCATCGTGCGCGCATTTCCGAGTTTGCGGACAAGGGGACGCTGCGCTCGTCGTCCGGACTGGCAGAGCTTTGGGAGGAGGTCTTTCCCATGGTGCGCCTGCCGGACAGCGAGGATGGGCTCGGCGTCCTGCTCATGAACTCGACGGCCGAGACGCATTTCTCCTTCACGAATGCGCTCGGGCTCGTATCGAGCGCGCAGGCTCGACGCATGCTCGCCGTCATGCGCCAGTTTCCGCGCGCCCGCTGGATACTGGCGCTGCATCATCATCTCGTCGAGTATCCGCGGCTCGCTACCGCGCTCTCGGAGCGCATTGGAACGGCGCTGATCAACGGCAGCTGGTTCGTCCGCAAGCTGCAGGGCGTCGGCAACGACGTCGTAATCATGCATGGCCATCGCCACATCGACTGGATCGGCGCCAGCGGCAGCGTCAGGATCATCTCGGCGCCGTCTCCCGTCATGGAGGCGACCGACGACGAGACGACGTGCTTCTATATCCATCGGCTCGCGGCGGCGCCCGGCGGCAAGCTCTGCCTTCTCGAGCCCGAGCGCATTGAGATACCGGGCGAGGTCAGCGCCTAGTTGCGTTTGTCCGGTGGCCCGAGCAGGTCGGCAATCCAGCGGCTCGAGGGATGCTGCGCGCAGAAGGTCAGCACGGCGATCGCAATAGGCACGCCGATGAAGGCGCCGAACGGGCCCCACAGGAACGCCCAGAGAAAAACGGAGAACAGGACGAGAAAGGGCGAGATGGCCAGCGCGCTTCCCGAGACGTGCGGCTCGATATAGCTGCCGATGACGAACTGCGCGATATTGAGGCACACGAACACGACCAAGGCTTCCTGCCACGATCCGAACTGGGCGAGCGCGAATAGCGTCGGGAATACGGTCGCGATGAACGGACCGATGAAGGGGATGTAGTTCAGCGCGAAGGCGATCACGCCCCATTCCGCAGCCAGCGGCAGGCCGGCAAACGACGCAATGACCCAGACCAGCGTCCCCGTAGCGATGCTCATCAACGTCCGAATGACGGCATAGCGGCGGAACTTGGCGGCCGTCTCCGTGGCACCGTCGAGCACGACGCGCGCCGCGCGCTGGTTCGGCATGGCGCGAAGCCTGCGTTCCGCGCCATCGACCTCGAGAAGACCCAGGATCACGTACACGATGACGACCAGCCAGAAGCTGATCGTGGTGTTGAGGCGGCCCGTGATCCCTTGCGCCGCGCGCACGAGCCAGCGCGTATTGAAGTGCTCGGCCCAGAGTGCGGCAACGGCAATGCCGTGCTGCTCGAGCCATATGGCCATCTGCCCGTACAGGCTCTGAATGCGCTCGGCATCCGAGGCGAGCCATCGCGCGATCCGCCCGACGCCCCAGGCTATGAGCGAGCCGAAGATCACGAACCCCGCGGCGATGATCGAGATCACGATCGCAAGCGCGAGCAGCTTCGGCATGTGCGCCTGCAGCCACTTCTGCACCGGCCAGCTCAGCGCGATGATGAAAAGAGCGCACGCAATGGGCGCGAGGACGGCACTCGCGAAGTACACGCCGGCGAAGACAGCGATCGTCGCGACGATGCCGGCGGCGACCTGCAGCAAGCGGTCGGCTTGCGGGCGGTTCGGTGGTGCGGAGGCGGGTCTTCTCGGGATCTCGGCCGAATCCGACATGATGGGATCGCAAGGTGGACGTTGAGCGCGCGCCACATTTCGCGCCGCGCGCCGCTCTGCCGTGTGGTCGCCCGCCTTGCCGGCGCCGCGCTCAGGCTGCCGCGGGCTTGTGCTCGAGTGCCGCGCGCAGGTCGTCTTCCTGCTTCTTGGAAAGCGACGTCTTCAGGATGCGAGGATTGAAGGGTTGGATCTCGGGCAGGACCTTGTCGGGCGTCGAGCTCTTGATGAGCACGAACAGAGCCGATGAGCCGTTTGCAATGTGCTTCCCGACGTCCTTGATGAACTCGTCGTTGATGCCGTAGTCGGCGAGCGAGCCCGAGAGCGCCCCGAAGCCGGCCCCGGCAAGTCCGCCGACGGCCATGCCGGCAAGAGGATTGAGCACAAGCAGGCCGGCCAGCGCGCCGATCAGCATGCCGGTGCTGGCGCCGCTCGCCGCGCCGATCGAGACGAGATGCACCGCCTGCTTGATCTGAACCGCGCCCGAAGCATCGCGCACGACCACGCATGCGTCTTCGAGATCGATGAGATTCTCCTTCTTGAGGCTGCGAAGCTTCGTCAGAACTTCATCAGCCGTGCTGGTGCCGTCGAAGCCGAGGACTACGAGATCAGACATGGAACCTCTCCCACCGTGAAACCGCTCGAGCGAGCGCAATGGACTTCTCTGCGCCCAAGCTTGGTGTCGGATGGGCGTTGATGGCTTTCGGAATGCCAGGGACAACGACTATCGCAGGCGCGCCGAGACGAGCCATACGGGAAAACCCGTAAAAGCTTCGGGAGAGCACGGAACGTCAGAAATTTCCGATGAGCGTGCCGAGCACGATGACGACGACGAGCGCGATCAATGCACTCGCGATGGCGGCCATGACGATGTCGAGATAGCCGTCCTTGTGGCTGACGCCGCAGACCGAGAGCAGCGTCACGACGGCGCCGTTGTGCGGAAGACTGTCGAGCGTTCCGGCCCCGATGACGGCGACGCGATGCATGAGTTCGGGACTCATGCCGATCTCGGCCGCAAGCTTCATGTACGTCGGCCCAAGTGCATCGAGGGCGATGGTGAGGCCGCCGGACGCCGAGCCCGTCAGCGCGGCCAGGATGTTCGTCGCGATGGCGAGCGACACGAGAGGACCGCCCCCGATGGACAGCACCCAGTCGCGCACGACCGCGAAGGCAGGAAGCGAAGCAACGATGGCGCCGAACCCGACGAGACTTGCGACCGACACGATGGGCAGCACGGATGCGTTGGCGCCCGCACTCATTGTAGCGCGCAGCTCCGGCACGCTGCGGAAGTTGAGCGCGATCACGACGACGATCGCGCAGATGAGCGCCACGATCACGGACCACAGGCCGCCGACGGCCGAGAGCCCCGTCGCGCCCCATTGCGGCTCGGCAAGGAAGCTCGCGTCCATGCGCGGCAGGATCACGAACGACATCAGCAGATTGACGAGGACCACGACGACGATGGGAAGCGCCGCGATCGCGATCGGCGGCCCGACTTGTGCTTGGGCGCTGCGATGGATCTCCGCCGGATCGAACTCGCGCGCCGTCGTCGCGCGCTCGCGGATGATCGGATCATCCGCGGCACTGTCGGCCGTCGCGGCATCGTCCGGGCCGAAGCCTTCGCCTGCCAGGCGCGCCCGCGCTTCCGCGCGCTTCAGCCACCACATGCCGAAGGCCAGCATGATGCCGGAGGCGATGATGCCGAGGCCCGGCGCAGCAAACGGCGTGGTGCCGAAGAAGGGCATGGGAATGGCGTTCTGGATGGCGGGCGTGCCGGGGAGCGCCGACATCGTGAAGGTGGACGTGCCGAGCGCGATCGCGGCCGGCATGAGGCGACGCGGTACGCCGGCTTGGCGAAAGAGCACCATGCCCATGGGCGCGAGGACGAAGAAGGCCACGAAGAGACTGACGCCACCGTAGGTGATGATGGCGCCCGAGAGCACGACCGCCAGGATCGCGCGCTCGGGGCCGAGCGTGCGCGTCATGTACGTGGCGATCGACGAGACCGAGCCCGAATCCTCCATGAGCTTGCCGAAGAGCGCGCCGAGCAGGAAGAGCGGAAAGAACTGCGCGACGAAATCGGCCGCATTGGTCATGAAGATCTGCGTCCAGCTCGCGAGCAGCGGCTGGCCGGAGAAGGCGGCGGCTATCAGGCCCGCGAGCGGCGCCAGAATGAGAATGCTCGATCCGCGATAGGCGAAGTAGATGAGACCGAGAAGACCGACGAGGATGCCGAGAAGACCCATGCTTCAGCACTCGGCGAGCAAGGCGTCGAGGTCGGCGCTCGAACGCTGCCCGATGTCGTCGGCATGTTCCGCGAGAAAGGCACTCGTCGCGCGCCGCCCTTCGGCACGAAGCATGTGCAGGAACTCGCGCTCCGCATTGAGCTTCGAGGAGGCGCCGAGACCGGCCATCATGTCGGTCATGATGCGATGCGTCCTCATGCCTGCCCATCGCGCGCCTTCGCCACTGCCCGGATCGGCGGCCTGACGCAGGAGCGCGATCATGCGCAGCTCCTTCATGAGCGGCGCGTTGAAGGACACTTCGTTGAGCCGGTTGAGAATGTCGCTCGCCGAGCGCGGTGTGCCGGCGCGCTCGCGCGGATTGATCTGGACGAGAATCGTATCGCGCGCGTTGCTTTCGCGAATGAGCGGCGTGATCGTCGGATTGCCGGAATAGCCCCCATCCCAGTACGGCTCGCCGTCGATCTCGATCGCCTGGAACATTGTCGGCAAACACGCCGAAGCGAGCAGAACTTCCGGCGTAAGCTCGCCGTTGCGAAAGACGCGCCCGCGTCCGGTGCGCACGTTCGTCGCCGTTATGAAGAGCTTTATGGGCGATTGCGAGAGCCGGTCGAAATCGATGCAGTCGTCGAGGATCTGCTTCAGTGGATTCACGCCGCGCGGGTTGAGATCATAGGGCGAGAAGAGCCGCGCCATGAGATCGAAGCAGATGAATACGGGGGAGGTGTCGAGCGTCCAGCGCCCGAGCATGCGATCGAGCGGCGTCCGCTGCAGCGGACTGAACACGGCCGCGCGGGCAACCTGCTCCCAGTACGTGTCGAGGGCCGCGCGCGCGCCGGGGGCGCCGCCGTGAGACCAGCCATCGGCGAGAACAGCGGCATTCATGGCGCCCGCCGACGTTCCCGAGATGGCGTCGATATGCAGCCACGGCTCTTCGAGCAGGCGATCGAGCACGCCCCACGTGAACGCACCGTGCGAGCCGCCGCCTTGCAACGCGAGGTCGATGACGACGGTTGAGCGGCTCTCGCCGGTGCGGTCAGCATCGCGGCCGGCGTCAGGTCTTTCGGCGCGTGGCTTCGACCAAGCGTGCGCCTCGGGTGGAGCCTTTTCGAGCATTCGCTATGGATTTCTCAAGCCGGCTTCCTTGCCGACGCGATCGCCGAACGGGGCGGCGGCGCCCGGCTCCGGTGGTACCCACGAGGCGATGTTGCTGATTTGCCAGCGCAGGCCGAAGATGCCGAGGATGATGGTGATCAGCGCCGGGAGAATGCTTGCCGATGGCTCTGCCGGCGTAGGGAGGAGAAGCTGCGCGCCCGTGACGATCAGCGCGGCGCCGCCGAAGGCAGACGCAACGACGATGTAGATGTCGAAATACCTGAGCGCGATCGTCGCACCGAGGACGCCGGCTACTGCCGCGAGTATCGTAACCGAGAACGCGGCGACATGACGGTCCAGGCCGAGAATGGAAAGAAACGCCAGCATGAGCACCACGCCGCCCATGAAGCCCACGAGCGCACGTCTGTACGGCTCGAGGAGATAGGCGCCGGCCGCTGCCGCTGCACCGACCGTTATTCCGAGTATAAAGGCGAGTGCGCCCACATCTCCCGTCATCCATCGGCCGAGCAGCAGCCCGATTTCGAGACCGAACAGTCCGTAGAGGAGGGGTAGCCATGCATAGAACAAGAGCAGGCCGAACCCCATGATGCCGAGGCCGCAAAGAACGAGAAGGATTGCGAACGAGATCTGCATGTCTCATCCCCCTTTTGCCTCAGACAGGCGAGGCAGACGATCCAAAACATGTGCGAGCGCGATCAGACTAAAGGAGCGCTCCGACGCTCCTATCAGGGAGAGCCCGCAATCCGCCTGGGGAAGGCCCTTAGAAAATCCGCTCAAGGCGCCGCGATGAGATCCTTGAGCTTGCGAAGCTGCAGGGCTTCGTCTTCCTGAAAATTCAGCGTGCCGTGCTGCCGGCCCGAGCGGTCCATGAGATAGACGTGGGCCGAGTGAGCAATCGTGTAGGCGTTGCTTCCTTCGTCGATGCGGTCGTAAACGGCCTTCCACGCGGCGGCGACGGACTTGATCTGATCCGATGTGCCGGTGAGCGCGATGATGCGCGGGTCGAAGGAAGTCAGATAGCTCTGGAGGATCTCGGCCGTGTCGCGCTCCGGATCCACAGTCACGAAGATGATGGCCACGCGATCGGCGTCGGTGCCGAGCTGCCGCAGGAGGTTCGACATCTGCAGCAGTGTCGTCGGGCAGATGTCGGGGCAGTGCGTGAAGCCGAAGAAGAGCGCATAAGGCCGCCCCGCTATCCGCGCCGCGCGGAAGGGTGCGCCCGACTGATCGACGAGGACTTCGAGGCGATGGACGCGCGCTGCTTCCTGCGCCGTTGCGACCGGGCTTGCGATGAGCCCGGCCGCGATCAGGGCAATGGCGATCGACAGGAGCTGGCCTAGCGCGCGCCGCATGGATCAGGACAGCAGCCAGCCACCGTCCACGTCGACCGTCGTGCCGGTCACGAAGTCGTTCTGGATGACGAACAGGATGCCCTGCGCGACCTCGTCGGCTGTACCTGCGCGCGGGATCAGGTTCTTGGCCGTCTGCTTGCGGTAAGCCTCTTCGCGCGCCGCACCCTGCAGCTCCGACATCGGCGTGTCGATCGTGCCCGGCGAGACGACATTCAGCCGGCGCGGTGCGATCTCGGGCGCGACGGCTCTCACCAGCGCCTCGACGGCACCGCCCACGGAGGCGATCGCGACCTGCCCGGGCTTCGACCTGCGCGCCGGCGATCCGCTGACGAGCACGATCGTGCCATCGGGGCTCACGTGCGGCGTGCCGAGCTGCAGGACATTGGCATAACCCCAGAGCTTGGCGAACGAGGCCTTGTAGCCGTCCATGTCCATTTCGAGGAACGTGCCGCGTGCGCGTGTGCCGCCGGTTGCCGCGCTCACCAGAATGTCGAGCGGCGCATGCTTCTTGAAGAGCTTGCTCAAGGCGTCGCGGTCGAGCACATCGCACTGTTCGAGCGTGATGCCCTTCGGCACGTCGCCCGCGCGATCCGGGTTGCGGCTCACGGCGACGACCTTTGCACCGAGCGCCGCGAGCTGCTTTGAAGCTGCAAGGCCGATGCCCGAGGTGCCTCCGAAAACCAGCGCTTTCTTGCCTGATACGTTCATGTCCGTGATATCCTTCTCGGGCCTGTGCCAACATTCGTGCAGGGGTGGGACGAGGAAACATAGCCGGCACATTGAAATGTCGCCAGACAAAGGAGCGAGAGGATGCCGAGATTGCCATTTCCGACGGATACGGATGCCTACAGCGATGAAACGCGCGCAGCCGTCCGCCACATTCTCTCGACGCGCAAGAGCATGCCGCCGCCGAGCACGTACCTGTCGTATGCGGGGCAGGCGGGCGTGCGGCTCTCGGATCTTCTCGACCACCTTCGCAATCACACCTCGCTGACGCAGGCCGAGTCGGAGCTTGCCATTTGCGTGGCGGCACGGGCCGCGAATGCCGACTACATCTGGAATTCCCACGTCAAGCTCGGCCTTGCTGCCGGCACGCGCGCGGAGGCGATCGATGCTGTGGACACCTATGCTCCGCTCGATGGTCTCACGGCGGACGAGGCGCTGATCATCCGCTTTGGGCGCGAGCTGCTCGAGTCGCCGGCGCTCAGCGATGCGACGTTCAACGCCGCACGCACCCGCTTCGGCGAGAAGGGCGTCATGGAGATAATCGCGATCATGAGCGCCTATCTCATGAATGCGACCATCCTGCGCGCCATGGAGCACAAGGCGGCGCCCGACGCGCGACATCTGGCGCCGCGACCGAAATAGGTTCAAGCCGTCGCGGGACGGCTTGCCGCGAGGAACATGCGTATATGGCGCAGCGCCAGCGGGATCTGCTCCGACTTCGCCTTCCACGGATAGAGACTGACCTGGGAGTTCGGCGCGAGCAGCGCCGCTTCCATGGCCACGGCATAAGGATGTGCCGGAATGTCGTCGGGCAGAATCAGGACGGGCGTCCGGCAGGCGCGGACGAAATCGCGCGAGACCGTGAACACGAAGTCCGCGTCAGTGCGATACATGCGCGTGAGGAATGCGTCGACCGTCGCCATGCTGATCTCGGGCCGCCGTGCGATCAGCGCCGGACCCCAGCCTTTCATGTTCGTCTCGTAGAAGAGATCGCGCGCTTCCGGGCGTGAGCCGCTCGGCTGCGCGAGGACGCCGGCGACGACGCGGTCCGGTGCGCGCTTCAGCAGGTTCCAGATGAAGGGCCCGCCGATGCAGAAGCCGAACACCATGAACTTGTCGATACCCAGATGGTCCATCAGCGCGAGATGGTCATCCGTATGTGCGTCCCAGGGACGTTCGACTTCGAGCGGACCGCTGGACTGCCCATTGGTCGCGTTCCTGAGATCCATTGCAATGCAGCGGTGGCGGTCCTTGAATTCCTCTATCGGATTGAACGGCGAGTTCTCGCGCAAGTTCGCAATGCACGAGTTCAAGCCGCCGCCCGCGATGATCAGGAGCGGATAGCCCGAGCCCGCTTCCTCATAGCGAATGCGGACGGGGCCTTTCTCGAAAATCGGCATGGCGATCCTCCGATCATTTTCTGGCGCGTGCGCCTCCAGCATACATCAGATGCGCCGGCCGTCCTTGCCGAAGAGATGCACGTCCTGCGGTTCGACACGGAATGCCGTCTGCTCGCCATTGGACGGCGTCGCGGTCCCACCGAAATAGCGCGCGGCCATAACCGCGCCGTCGGATAGAGCGGCGTGCAACAGGCGTGAATCGCCCAAGTCCTCGACATGGAGCACCCGCGCCCGCAGCGTTCCGGCCTCTCCCTCGCGCGCTTGCAGCAGGGCTTCCGGACGAATGCCGATATCGGCAGGTCCGGAATGTGATGCATTGACGGTTATGCGCTCGCCCGTGGACAGCAATGCCGCTCCGCCGGATACCTCCGCCGGAAGGATGTTCATTGCCGGCGAGCCGAGGAACTCGGCGACGAAGCGCGTCGCCGGCTGCCGGTACAGCTCCGTCGGCGAGCCGACCTGCTCGATGCGCCCTTTGTTCAGGAGCGCGATGCGATCGGCAAGCGTCATCGCCTCCTGCTGGTCGTGCGTCACGTAGATCATGGTCGACGAAAGCTCGTCGTGCAGGCGCGCGATTTCGAGCCGCGTCTGGGCACGAAGCGCGGCATCGAGATTGGAGAGCGGTTCGTCGAACAGGAACACGCGCGGCTCGCGAACGATGGCGCGCGCGATGGCAACGCGCTGGCGCTGGCCGCCCGAGAGCTCCCGTGGTTTGCGATCCAGCAAATTGCCGATCTGCAGTTTCTCCGCGACGCGCCGCACGCGCTGGTCGACGGTCTCCGTGCTCGCATTCGGCAGCTTGAGGCCGAAGGAAATGTTCCGGTAGGCATCCATGTGCGGATAGAGCGCGTAGCTCTGGAAGACCATGGACACACCGCGCTGTGCGGGCGGCCGGCCGGTGACGTCATCCTCGCCGATGTGGATCGTGCCGGCGGTTGCCTGTTCGAGGCCGGCGATGAGGCGGAGAAGTGTCGATTTCCCGCAGCCGGAAGGCCCGACGAAAACCACGAACTCGCCGTCGGCGATGTCGAGCGTGACGTCGCGGATCACCTCGGTCGCGCCGAACTGTTTGACGAGGTTCTGCAATCGCACGCCTGCCACAGTCTATCCTTTCACAGCGCCAGCCGTCAGGCCGGCCACCATGCGCCGCTGAAACACCAGCACGAGCGCAATCAACGGCAGCGTCACGACGACCGACGCCGCCATGATGCTCCCCCATGGCAGCTCGTGCTCGCTCGCGCCGGTAATCAGGGCAATGGCGACCGGCACTGTCCGCTGCTCGTTGACGAGCGTGAACGTGAGCGCGAACAGAAACTCGTTCCAGGCCGCGATGAAGGCGAGCAGGCCCGTTGCCGCCATGGCGGGCGCCATGAGCGGCAGGAAGACGCGCACGAGAATGACGAGCGGACTGATGCCGTCCATCATCGCCGCTTCTTCGAGCTCCACGGGAAGGTCGCGCATGAATGTCGTG
The DNA here is from genome assembly GCA_023387235.1 of Pseudomonadota bacterium. GTDB lineage: Bacteria > Pseudomonadota > Alphaproteobacteria > Rhizobiales > Hyphomicrobiaceae. The sequence goes on along the minus strand of JAEWIJ010000248.1, from coordinate 8,114 downwards.
AGCACCCACACCGTGAACGGCAGCGTGAAGATCATGTACGAGAGCACGAGCGCGGCGAGATTGTTATAGAGCCCGAGCATCCTGATCAGCTCGAAGAGGCCTGAGAGAACCGCAATCTGGGGAAACATCGAGATGCCGAGGATCGCGTACAGCAGCAGCCCACGACCGGCAAAGCGCACGCGGCTCAGCGCGTAGGCCGCCGTCAGGGCGAGCGCGAGCGACAGCACGACGACGCTCGTCGCCACGACGATCGAGTTCAGGATGTTGCGTCCGAAATTCTGTTCGCTCCAAAGGCGCGCATAGCTCGTCAGGTCGAATTCGCGCGGCCAATAGCTGACGCGGAACAGCTCCGATCCTGATTTGAAGGAGGTGACAGCGGCATAATACAGCGGAAACAGCAGGAAGACCGCGAGCACGAGACACGCGAGGAACAGGCCTGCATTCTTGAGGAAGCCCCTCATCGCTGCTTCCCACCGAGATCGAGACGCGCGGCCATGACATAGAGTGCCGTCAGCAGCGCGATGATGAAGAAAACGAGCGTCGATGCCGCGGAGCCGTAGCCGACGTCCTGGAAGCCGATCAGCTCCCGCTGCGCGAATACGGACAGCGTGATCGTGGCGTCTGTCGCGCCCGTCATGACATAGACGAGATCGAACATGCGCATGGCATCGAGCAGCCGGAAGATCACGGCGACCGCGAGCGCCGGCGCGATCAGCGGCAGCGTCACGCGGAAGAAAACCCTGACCGGATGAATGCCGTCGACCTCGGCCGCCTCGTAGCAATCCTTGGGCACCATCTGCAGCGCGGCGAGAACGAGCAGCGCCACGAAGGGCGTCGTCTTCCACACATCGACAAGGATGACGGAGAGCAGCGCGAGCGACGGATCCGCGAGCCACGCCACGGGCTCCGTGATGAGGTCGATCCTCATGAGCGCATCGTTGATCACACCGAACTGGTCGTTGAGCATCCATCCCCACATCTTCGCCGAGACGACGGTCGGGATGGCCCACGGCACGAGCATGGCGGCGCGCATGAGGCCGCGGCCCGGAAAGTGCGCATTCAGCAACAGGGCGATGAGCACGCCGAGAACCGTCTCCAGCGCGACGGACACGAGCGCGAACACCAGCGTATTGCGCAGCGCCGCAAACCACTGCGGATCGCTCAGCACGCCATACCAACGGCCATTGTCGAAGGTCAAATAGTTCGACAGTCCGACGAAGCTGGGGTTCTCCATGTCCACGAGCGTCGCATTCGTCAGGCTGAAGTAGAGCGTGCGCCCGAGCGGCCACACGGCGACCATCAGCAGAACGATGAGCATGGGGGCCAGAAACATCCATGCCGTGCGCGCCCGTTCTGAGGACAATGAGCGCTGCCGCATTACCAGCCCGCCCTGTACTTCACGCGCTCGAGGTCGTCCGCGAGCACGCCGACGCGCTCCTGCGCCGGCGCGCCGGCCAGGATGTCGTGCGCGGCGCGCCAGATATCGCTCGATAGTCGATTGTAGTGCGGGCCTGCGACGCGCGACGGTCGCGCCACGGCTTTGCGCAGGGGCTCGAGAAGCTCGGCGAAGAACGGATTGGCCGCAAGCATGTCCGCGTCCTCGTAGAGCGCCGGCAATGTCGGATTATAGGATCCCGAGATTGCGCGCTTCTTCTGCTGCTCGGCGCTGGCGAGAAATGCGACCAGCTCCGCCGCCTCCTTGGGATGGCGGGAATAGCGCGACACGGCCAGATGCCAGCCGCCGAGCGCGCCGGATGATTGCTCTTCTGGGCCGCCACTCGGCAAGGGCGTCATGCCGACTTTGCCGCGCACGGGACTGTCCTCGCTCTGCGCGAGCGCGAAGGCATAAGGCCAGTTGCGCATGAAGACGGCCTGTCCCGTCTGGAAGACGCCGCGTGCAGCTTCCTCGTCGTAGTTCAGCACGCCCTTGGGAGAGATTTCGCCGACCCAGGTTCCGGCCAATGCCAGTGCCGCGACGGCGCGCGGGTTGTTCACGGTAATGCGTCCCGCTTCGTCGACGACCGTGCCGCCGCCGAAGGACGAAATCCACTCGAGCGCATTGCACGTCAATCCTTCATAGGCCTTGCCTTGAAAGACGAAGCCCCACAGGCGCGCGTTCCCGGCGCTGCGCTCGGCGTTCTGTATGGCGCGGGCGGTGCGCGTCAGATCCTGCCATGTTCTGGGCGGTGCGAAGCCATGGCGTTCGAGCAGATCGCGGCGGTAGTAGAGCACGCCGACATCGACCCACCACGGCAGCGCGACGAGGCGATCGTCGATCGTGTTGTTCTCGATGAGGCTCGGGAAATGATGCCGGGGCGCATCCCCGACGTAGGGCTTCAGGTCTGCGAGATGCCCCGCGAGGATGCCGGCCCACACGACATCGATCTGGAGGACGTCGATGTCGCCCGCGCGGGAGGCGAGAAGCTGAAGGTACAGCGCCAGCCGATCCGTCGAGGAGTTCGGCGTCGTGATGATCGTCACCTTGTTGCCGCTCTGGCGCTCCCATTCGCCGACGGCCGTGCTGCACAGCTCCAGCTCGATGCCGAGGGCGCCGCACGCAATGGATATTTGCACCGCGGCGGCGGGCGCCCGCGCCGGCAGTGCGAGCCCTGTCGTCAGCACGATGGTCGCCGCGAGAGCCCGCATCAGGCGGCCAACGGCCTCCGCCGGCCGGGCGGCACGGGCACGCCCCCTGTTCTGTTCTCGCCATTCTTTGGGCCGCACAGCCACTATCCCCTGCCTTGTTTCGGGCTCGTTGGAGCCAACGCTTCGAAGGCCTCTGGTCGCACACTGAGCCCGATCACGAAAGCGTGAAACGAAATCGCCGAGATAATGGGCGCGGTTGCCCGGAGATCTGCGCACGATTGGAATTTACAGGCCGTCATCTTTGTTTGAGAACTTGCGACGGATCGAGCCCTCCTGGCCCGTTGAGCCTGGGCCGGAGGCTATGGGGATGGCTCAGTGCTGTGCGCGCCGTGAAGGGCGCGGAATGGCCGGGCCCGCTGGGGATGCCCAAACAGGAGTGCTGTTATATGCGCTGGCTGATCGGAGCCGTGCTCGTTGGGGTTGTGGTCGCTGCGGGCGCCTTTTGGAACCAGTCGCGCTCCCCCACACAGCAGGCGGGCGCCGCGACCAAGCAGGCCGCGAGCGATGTCGTCGTCGAAGCGGCGCCGGTCCGGATCGGCTCCATCCGCCGCCAGATTGATGCCGTCGGCAGCCTCCGCTCGAACGAGTCCGTGATCATCCGGCCGGAGATTGCCGGCCGCGTCAGCGAGATCCTCTTCGACGAGGGCCATGGCGTCGAGCGCGGCACGCCCCTCGTGCGCCTCGATTCGAGCATCGCGCGGGCGCAGGTCGAGCAGATGAATGCGGCGCTCGGGCTCAGCAAGGTCAACTTCGAGCGCGCCCAGGAGCTCATGAAGAAGGGCGCGGGCTCTCAGCGCGCCTACGACGAAGCCCACGCAAAGCTCCGCGCCGACGAGGCGTCGCTCGCCCTCGCGCAGGCGACGCTCGACAAGATGACGCTCGTGGCGCCCTTCGAGGGTACGCTCGGATTGCGCAAGGTGAGCCTCGGTGACTACGTCACGCCGGGCCAGGACATCGTCAATATCGAGAGCATCGAGACGCTCAAGGTGGATTTCCGCGTGTCGGAAATCTACGCCGTTCAGCTCAAGGTCGGGCAATCCATCCACATTACGCTCGACGCCCTCCCCGGCTCGACCTTCGACGGCGAGGTCTATGCGATCGACCCGGCGCACGATCCCAATGGCCGCGCCGTCATCCTGCGCGCCCGCACGGTTAACAAAGACGGGCTCCTGCGCCCGGGCATGTTCGCCCGCGTGACACTTATCCTCGAAGCCGGAAAAGATGGCATCCTCGTTCCCGAGACATCCATCGTGCCCATGGGGCAGGAGCAATTCGTGTTCGTCCTCGACGACGGCAAGGTCCGGCTGACCAAGCTCAAGACAGGCCAGCGGCGCGCCGGGCTCGTCGAGGTCGCCCAGGGGCTCGAGACCACGTCCGTCATCGTCACGGAAGGCGCATTGAAGCTGCGCGACGGCATGAGCGTGAAAGCCAACGTCGAGAAGGCCGACTGACACATGGGCCTTCCCGAGCTTTGCATTCGCCGGCCGGTTTTCGCCACGGTCCTCAGCCTCGTCGTCGTTCTGGTCGGCTTCGTCTGCTATAGCCGCCTCGCCGTTCGCGAATACCCGAACATCGACCCGCCGGTCGTCCTCGTCGAGACGCTCTATCGCGGCGCCAGCGCCGAGGTGATCGAGAGCACGGTCACGCGCGTCCTCGAAGAGTCGATCGCCGGCATCGAGGGCATCGACTATCTGCGGTCGAATACGCGCCAGGAGCGCAGCTTCATTGTCGTGCGCTTCAAGCTTGGGCGTGATGTCGAGGCGGCGGCCAACGACGTCCGCGATCGCGTGGGGCGCATGCGCGGCCGCCTGCCCGACGAGATCGACGAGCCGATCATCTCGAAGGTCGAGGCCGACGCTCAGCCCGTCCTGTATCTTGCCTTCTCCTCGGATCGTCACTCCCAGCTCGAGATCACCGATTTCGCCGACCGCTACGTCAAGGATCGTCTGCAGTCGATCACCGGCGTTGCCGAGGCGCGCATCTTCGGCGAGCGCAAGTACGCCATGCGCATCTGGCTCGATGCTGCCCGGCTCGCCGCCTACAACCTGACGCCGCAGGACGTCGAGGATGCGCTCAGGAGACAGAATATCGAGGTGCCGGCCGGGCGCATCGAGAGCAAGGACACCGAGTTCACGGTGCTCGCGGAAACCGATCTGCGGGTGCCTGCCCAGTTCAATTCCATCATCATACGCGTCGTGAATGGCTATCCGGTGCGCCTGCAGGATGTCGGGCGCGCGGAGCTAGGGCCCCTCGACGAGCGGGTGTCGGTGCGCTTCAACGGCCAGCGTGCCGTCGCGATCGGCGTCGTGAAGCAGGCCGTCGCTAATCCTCTCGACATTTCGAAGGGCGTGCGCGCGGAGCTGCCCGCTATCATCGCCAACCTTCCGGAAGGCATGAAGGTCGCGGTCGCGCACGACACCTCAGTGTTCATTCAAGCCTCCATCGATTCTGTCTACCACACGATCGGCGAGGCCGTGGTTCTGGTGGTCATCGTCGTCTTCCTCTTCCTGCGCAATCTGCGCGCGACCATCATTCCGGTCGTGACGATACCGGCCTCGCTGCTGGGCGCGTTCGCGATCATGCTCGTGCTCGGCTTTACCGTGAATACGCTGACGCTGCTCGCCATGGTGCTCGCGATCGGACTCGTCGTCGATGATGCCATCGTCGTCCTCGAGAACATTTATCGCCACGTCGAGGAGGGCATGTCGCCGATCGATGCGGCGATCAAGGGCAGCAAGGAGATCACCTTCGCGGTGATCGCGATGACGTTGACGCTGGCGGCCGTCTATGCGCCGATCGGCTTCATGTCGGGCACGACGGGGCGGCTCTTCACGGAGTTCGCCTGGACGCTCGCCGGTGCCGTCATCGTATCGGGGTTCGTCGCCTTGACGCTGAGCCCCATGATGTGCTCGCGCATGCTGCGCCATCAGACCAGCCACGGCCGCATCTACAATTTCGTCGAGTGGCTCCTTGTCGGCATGACCGAGAGCTATCGATCGGCGCTTCGCGGCGTGCTCAAGGTGCGCCTCCTCGTTCTCCTGGTCGGCGCTCTGTTCGCGTCGGCGAGCTACTTCCTTTTCACGGCTCTTAAGCCCGAGCTCTCGCCGGTCGAGGATCGCGGGACGGTCATCAGCTTCTTCATCGGCCCCGAGGGCGCGACGATCAACTACATGGAGAAGTACGCCCGACGCTTCGAGGACATCTTCACGAAAAGCGTGCCTGAGGCCGAAGCCTTCTTCGTCGTCTCGGGCAATCCCATCGTCTCGCAGGGTATCTCGTTTGCCCGCTTGAAGCCGTGGGATGAGCGCGAGCGTAAGCAGCAGGAGATCGTCAATTCCCTGGCACCGCAGATCAAGCAGCTGCCTGGTGTTCTCGCCTACGCCACGAACCCGCCCTCGCTCGGCCAGAACGCCAGCTCGCGCCCCGTGTGGATCTCAGTGGCGATGCAGGGCGAGTACAACGAAATCAACCGGACGGTCGAGGCCATCATTGCGGAAGCTGAAAAGCACCCGTCGCTCGCCAATCTCGAATCCCGCCTCAAGCTCAACAAGCCCGAGATCAAGGTCAGCGTGAACCGCGACAAGGCGGCGGCTGTCGGGGCACAGGTAGAAACCATCGGGCGCACGCTCGAGACCATGCTGGGCGGTCGTCAGGTCACGCGCTTCAAGCAGAACGGCAAGCAGTATGACGTCGTCGTGCAGGTGGCGAACATCGAGCGTGCCAATCCTGACGATCTGTCGAAGATCTATGTCCGCGGCGCCAACGACGTCATGATCCAGCTCTCGAACCTGGTCGATCTGCGCGAGGCCGTTGCGCCGCGCGAACTCGCTCGCATGGATCAGCTCCGCTCTGCGGACATCACGGCGAACATTGCACCCGGATACTCCCAGGGCGAAGCGCTCGACGCTCTCGAGGCTGCTGCGCGGCGCATTCTGCCGGCCGGCGCGCGCATCGACTACATCGGCCCGTCGCGCGAATTCCGGCAGGCGTCGGGCGATATCTATTTCACGTTCCTTCTGGCGCTGGCCTTCATCTATCTCGTGCTCGCCGCGCAGTTCGAGAGCTTCGTCGATCCGTTCATCATCATGTTGACGGTGCCGCTCTCCATGACGGGCGCGCTGCTGGCGCTCTACTGGGGCGGCGGCTCCATGAACATCTACAGTCAGGTGGGGCTCGTCACGCTCGTCGGCCTGATCACCAAGAACGGCATCCTGATCGTGGAGTTCGCCAATCAGCTCCAGGAGCAGGGGCGCGCGAAGCTCGATGCCGTCATCGAGGCCGCCGCGCTGCGGCTGCGCCCCATTCTCATGACCACGGGCGCGATGGTGCTCGGCGCCGTGCCGCTCGCGCTCGCAACCGGCGCCGGCGCGGAAAGCCGTATCCAGATCGGTCTCGTGATCGTCGGCGGGCTCCTGCTCGGAACCCTGCTCACCTTGTTCATCGTGCCGACGGTCTATTCGCTTCTCGCGCGCGATCATACTGCGAGCGCAGATCACGCGAAGTCCGCGCACGGCCCATCCGGGCATCCAGCGCCCGCGGAATGACGCGGCGGCGTCGCCACGCCACCACCGCGCGCGCTCAGACTGGCGCTGGTGTTGCGCCGGGCGCGCCGATGTTCATGGCTTTCTCCGGCCCCCCGAACTGCGCGATCAATGCAGCCTGGGCGGTCTTGGCCAGCGCATCGACGGCTTCAGGATTCATGAGCGTCCTGAGCTCGGTCTCGAAGCCCGACACGACGGACGCATAATTCGGATCGGCGGCGAGATCGTGCTCCTCGCCTGGATCGGCGCGAAGGTCGAACAGCTCGGCGGGATAGCCGACATAGTAATTGTACTTGTAGTGCCCGTTGCGCAGCATGAACGCCGCCGAGGGCGAGCCGAACGCGTGATACTCGGAGAACACGCTGCGTTTCGGATCATCGGCAGCACTGCCGATCTCGAACAGCGAGCGGCCGGGCAGCTCGCTTTCCGCCCAGGCATAGGCGTCCTCGCCGACGGCGTCCATGATGGTCGGTGCCAGATCGATAAGGCTGACAGGCGTGTGGCACACGCGACCCGCGGGCACGTCAGGGCCGGCGACGATCATCGGCACGCCGACAGCATCGTCGTAGTGCGTGCTCTTGCCCCACATGCCGCGCGCGCCGATGTTGTCGCCGTGATCGCTCGTGTAGATCACGCGCGTCGTATCGCTCAACCCGCCGCGTTCGAGCGCACTGATGACACGCCCCACTTGCCGATCGACCCACGTGCACAGGCCGTAGTAACAGGCCGTCGCGAGGAGCCGGCGTTCGTCGTCGAGCCCGTCGTCCACCGGATGACGATGGTGGCTGTCCTCGAGCCATGGATGGCGCCGGAAACCGTTCTTCGGATGCAGCCGCGGATAAGGCATCCGCTCGACGGGATAGAGATCGAGGATGTCCTGCGGAACGGTCAGCGGGAAATGGGGCGCGACGAAGCCGATGTAGAGCA
>JAEWIJ010000128.1 GCA_023387235.1 Pseudomonadota bacterium | reverse complement strand
ATCAAACGACAACGTGACTAGCTGACGGTTCGCCACCGCAAACACCACGAAGATGATCGCGAGCGGCAGTATCACCAAGGCATTGACGATCTTGCGGAGCATGCGAGTCCTCGCGACGGTCAGCGGGTCCTGATCCCTGTCAGCGCAGGGACGGCGATATCATCGATCGTACTCAGGAGAGCCCGCAAATACAGGCTAAATCAGGCCGAAGCGCCGGCTTCTTCCGTATCATCGCGGTTGAGCCGCTCGCGCATTTCCTTGCCGGTCTTGAAGAACGGCACGCTCTTTTCCTCGACCGGCACATGCGCACCGGTCCGGGGATTGCGCCCCGCGCGAGCAGGGCGATGCTTCACCGAGAATGCGCCGAAGCCGCGCAGTTCCACACGATCGCCACGCGCAAGAGCGGCAACGATTTCATCGAGAATGGCATTCACGATGTTCTCGACGTCCCGCTGATACAGATGCGGGTTGTGCTCGGAGATGCGCTGAACGAGTTCGGATTTGATCATCGACTGTTGGATCCGTGCGTGCGGGTAACCATTTCCTTGAAAAAGCCGCGAACTGTCAAGTCGCTAATTCAAGGCAAATGGCCGCTAAACTACATGACAAGGACAAAATTTCGCGCCTGGCCTCACACCGCGCTGCGGCAAGCAACGGCTGAAACCGGATTCATGACAATCAATTCGATGCGTTGGGTTGCCACAACGCCAGCATGCCATCGAGACCGAAGCGATCGACGGCGCGCACCACGCCGGATTGTTCAAGCTGTCGCGCAATGCTGTTCAGACCAAGCGTATCGAGCGCAAAAGACGCTGCCGCACGCAGGAAAGTCATATCGCCAAAACGCGGCGTCAGCTTGTAATCCCTTACGGGAAGCTCAGAGGAGATTTTCTTCTGCGCCACAAGCCACGCAACAGCCGTCTTCTCATCGCCGAGTTGATCGATCAGCTTCAGAGAAACGGCCTGGCGCCCAGTGAACACCCGACCGTCAGAGACGGTCTGCAAAGTTGTGTCATCCATGCTGCGGCGTGTCTTCACCAGGTCGCGAAACCACGCATAGGAATCCTTCACCAGCGCATCGAGCGCCGCACGCGCTTCCGGACTGGTCGGCTCGTAGCCATTGGGCGCCGCTTTCAGAGGCGACGATTTCACCTCTTCGACTTTCACGCCAACGGTCTTCATCAGTTCCGAGAAATTCGGATATTGAAACAGGACGCCGATCGAGCCGACCAGCGAGCTTTGCTGCGCAATAATCTGGTCGGACGCCAGCGCCGCGATATAGCCGCCGGATGCGCACAGACCTTCGACCACGACCACGAGCGGCTTCTTCGCCTTGAGGCGCGTCAGCGCGTCGTAGAGTTGTTCTGAGCCGGCCGTGGTGCCACCGGGCGAATTGATATGGTCAATGACGGCAGCCGCTGACGACTTCTCCAGACGTTCAAGCGCCTCGACCCGCTCCTGGTCGCTGCGGATCAGGCCATCGATCTTGACCCGGGCGATCGAACTCGAGCTGCCGACTGCGCTGCGTCCGGCGGGCGTACCGAGCACACCCACTGCGACAACGGCAGCGATAATTCCCAGTGCGGCAATGACGCGCCAGAACGTCAGCTTGCGACGAATGCGGCGGCGATCGACGATCGCATCGGAATCCAGCGACATGGTTTTCTCCTGAAGCGTCGGATGATGTGAAAGGGCTTATCGGGTGAGAGCCCTAGGGTCTTGAAAGAACTCGCTGTTCTGAGGCCTCAGCCTTGCTATCCGGTAACTTCAATACATCAATTGCCACCTAATTTGAAGAAAGCATGGCGCACGAGCGCGAGCACCACCGCAGGCCAATAACGCACACAAAGAAGGCAAATAAAAAGGGCTCCGGAAATTTTCCGGAGCCCGATTTGTGACAGAACGACTATCCGTCGTTCGATTGTCGCACTTACTTGTCGCGCTTCTTGAGCGCGTTGCCGAGAATATCGCCCAGCGTCGCGCCCGAATCGGACGAGCCGTACTGTGCGATGGCTTCCTTCTCCTCAGCGACTTCAAGCGCCTTGATCGAGACCTGCACCTTGCGGGCCTTCTTGTCGAACTGGATGACGCGAGCGTCAACCTTTTCGCCGACCGCAAAGCGTTCAGCGCGCTGATCCCCACGGTCACGCGCCAGTTCGGAGCGCTTGATGAAGGTGGTGAAGTCGGTGCCGGTGATCTGAACTTCGATACCGGTATCCTTCACCTCGAGGATTTCGCAGGTGACCACAGCGCCCTTCTTGACGTCGCCCGGCTCGGCGAACGGATCGCCTTCGAGCTGCTTGACGCCGAGCGAGATGCGCTCCTTCTCGACATCGACGTCGAGCACCACGGCCTTGACCATGTCGCCCTTCATGAAGTTGTCGATGACCTGCTCGCCCGGAAGCTTCCAGTCGAGGTCGGAGAGATGGACCATGCCGTCCACTTCGCCTTCGAGGCCGAGGAACAGACCTAACTCGGTCTTGTTCTTGACCTCGCCCTCGACGGTCGAGCCGACGGGGAACTTCTCGACGAACACTTCCCACGGATTGCGCATGGTCTGCTTGAGACCGAGCGAGATGCGGCGCTTGGCGGAATCCACCTCGAGCACCTGCACTTCGACTTCCTGCGAGGTCGAAACGATCTTGCCGGGGTGCATGTTCTTCTTGGTCCACGACATCTCCGAGACGTGGATCAGGCCTTCGATGCCCGGCTCCAGTTCGACGAATGCGCCGTAGTCGGTGATGTTGGTGACGCGTCCGGTGAAGCGCGAGTTCAGCGGATACTTCGCCTCGATGCCCTGCCATGGATCGTCGAGCAGCTGCTTCATGCCGAGCGAAATACGGTGGGTCTCGTGGTTGATCTTGATGATCTTCACCTTGACCGTCTGGCCGATGCTCAGCACTTCGGTCGGGTGATTGACGCGGCGCCATGCGATGTCGGTGACATGCAGCAGGCCGTCAATGCCGCCGAGATCAACGAACGCACCGTAATCGGTGATGTTCTTGACCACACCGTCGATGACCTGACCTTCTTCGAGGTTCTGCACCAATTCCTGACGCTGTTCGGCGCGGGTCTCTTCGAGAACCGTGCGGCGCGACACCACGATGTTGCCGCGGCGGCGATCCATCTTGAGGATCTGGAACGGCTGCGAGTTGTTCATCAGCGGAGCGACGTCGCGGATCGGACGAATATCCACCTGCGAGCGCGGCAGGAAGGCCACTGCGCCGTCGAGATCGACGGTGAAGCCACCCTTAACC
>JAEWIJ010000110.1 GCA_023387235.1 Pseudomonadota bacterium | reverse complement strand
TTCTTCGGATCCACGCCGCCCATTTTGCACACGGTCCGCCACTCCTCGGCCGTCACGGGCTGCACGGAGAGCCGCGCGCTCGTCACGAGGCTCATTTTGGCGAGTGCCGGCGTCTCCCTGACCGTCGCAAGCGTTACCGGCTTGGGCACATCCGCCACAGCGACGACGTCCACGCATTGCCACTTGCCCGTGTCGTCCGTCGGATCGGGATGCGCGAGCGCGCTCACCTTGCAGATGCCCACGACCTCCTTGCCGATGTTGGAATGATAGAAGAATCCGAGGTCGCCGATCTTCATGGCCTTCATGTTGTTGCGGGCCGTGAAGTTCCGCACCCCCGTCCACGGCTCGCCGGCCTTGCCCTTCGCCTTCAGGTCGTCCCACGAGAAGGCATCAGGCTCCGACTTCAGGAGCCAGTAGGCCGTGGCCGGCTTCTTGGACATCGTTGGCAATCCTCATTCCGGTGCAGAATCCGAGCGTACAGAACTGTAGCCACCTCCTCGAGCATTGTCATGAGCGGCGCCCCGTGCGGAACTGCGTTCGGAACCAGTCCGCCAGCAGCTCCTTCTCGTAGGCGAGCCGATCGCCGGATCGTGCCGCCGTGCTCATCTGAAAGTTCGAGTCGGAGAGTGTTTCCTCATCGCGCCGGACGACGCGACCACGTTCGCGCAGCGTATATCGGAGGCTGATCCGCGGCGGCGTCGCCCCCGTCACGATCCTGGTCTCGCCACCACGGTTCGGCAGCCGCTGGCCGGCAAGGTCGACGTCCAGCACCTCGATGGACAGATCCTGCCCAGGCCGGAGATAGCGCGCGCCGAGCGTATCGAGGTAGCGCCGCAGCTCATTGAGGGTCTCCTTGCGCGAGCCGTTGCTGCCGGCCTCGGCATCGCTGTAGCGCTCGGCACCGACGAACCTGACGGTGAGCCCCGCATTCGCGCTTGCCGACAGGGCCATCAAGACCAGCATGCCGACCGTGAGTTTACTCCATCGCATGGCGTTCGCTCCGTCTCCACTTTCCGATCCGGAGACCCGACGTAGATGCGGACCGTTCCAAGGCATTGTCAGCCATCGAGGCGCCAGCGTGCCAAGTGGATATGCCGTCCGCGCCCGACGACGCTATGAACGAGCACGAATTCGCGCACCGTCCATCCGATGGGCTCGCAAAGCGCCGCCTCCGGAACCCTCTCCTGATCGTACAGCAGTGTAACATGCGGCGCGAAGCCCTCGGGCAGCCCACGGCTCAGGTGAACCGAACGCATCGCAACGCCTATCGTTCGCCTGAGGTGGATGAATTCCTGCTCACCGCGATCGCACCGCAAGACGATGGCCCGCCGCTGTCCAGGGCGCAGACGGCCATCGAAGCTCATGACGCGGCTGAAACACACCTCGAAGGGCGCCATGCGCACCTTCGCTCCGGCACACATTGCAGCCGCCACCACCGGCTCGGGCAGGCGACCAAATCCACCGACACCGGCGAGCGAGACATGGAGCAGGCGCGTCGGACGCGCGCGCCCTGTCAGTCCATGGGTTTGCCGCAGGGCTGCGGTATAGGCCGCAATGCGCTTCGCCGCGCCAAGCTCGGGCAGGGCTGCAAAAAACAAGCGATCCGCGCGATCCCGCCCATCGCCCGGCCGCTGCGCGCCAAAATCGAAAGCCAATTGCTCAGCACTGCCGTGCACGCACAGACCCCTACGCTACTCACCAAATAATGGCGAGAACATATAGAGAACATGCCGCCATGGCAAGCATTTGGCTGCGCCCTAGCGACGAGGCTGTGGAAACGTGCGCAGCACCGGCGACTTGATCGGCCGTTTGCGGCCCATCATGTAAGCACCTTGCAGGACCCGGAGACCCGCCATGAGCCTCGAGCTGACCGGCATCCATCATCTGACCGCCATCACCGCGACGGCCGCGGCGAACAAGCGCTTCTATACGGACACGCTCGGCCTGCGCCTCGTGAAGAAGACGGTGAACCAGGACGACACCAGCGCCTATCATCTCTTCTATGCGGACGGGCTCGCCTCTCCGGGCACTGACCTCACCTTCTTCGACTGGCCGGTTGCGGGCGAGCGACGCGGCACGCACGCCATCACGCGCACGGGCCTCAGAGTTGCCGGAACGCGAAGCCTCGAGTGGTGGGCCGCACGCATTGCGGACGCAGGCCTCGTGCACGAGCCGATCGCCGCTCTCGACGGACGGGCTTCGCTCCTGTTCGAGGATCCGGAAGGCCAGCGCTTCTGCCTCCTCGATGATGGCGGCGCGGGCGAGAGCCATCCCTGGGAGCGGAGCCCCGTTCCCGCCGAGCATCAGATCCGCGGTCTCGGCCCGATCACGATCAGCGTGCCGACGCTCGAGCGCACGGGCGAGCTGCTGAGCGCCGTCATGAACCTGCGCGAGGAGCGCACGTATCCCTCACCCGACGGCGTCGGTAAGGTGCATGTCTTTGCGATGGGCGCCGGTGGACCGTCCGCCGAGTTGCACGTCGCCGTGCAGTCGAACCTGCCACCCGCGCAACAGGGTGCCGGCGGCGTGCATCATGTTGCCTTCCGCACGCCGGATGTCGCGAGCCTGCACGCATGGACGGCGCGGCTTTCGGAGTTCCGCGTGCGATCGAGCGGCGAGGTCGAGCGCTATTACTTCCGCTCGCTCTACTTCCGCGAGCCGGGCGGCAACCTCTTCGAGATCGCGACGGACGGCCCCGGCTTCGCCGTCGACGAACCGATCGGCGCGCTCGGCGAACGCCTCTCACTGCCGCCCTTCCTTGAAGGCAAGCGCGCCGAGATCGAGGCCAATCTGAAGCCGCTCGACTGAGCGTCTACGTCGCAGCTTGTCCGCAAGGCGCGCGCGCACAGAATTTGCGCGCGGCAGGCAACGAAAAGGGCGACCGCGTGAAGATCGCGATGTCGGGGAAGTTCCTGCCCTTCAAATACTACGAGAACGAGCAGGGCATCCCGGCCTACGGCTTCAAGGAAGAGTGAGAGAGCGGCCGCGCCGCCCGTAAAAAGCGCCGCACCTCGGATGAGATGCGGCGCGCGTTCCTTAAGTCCTGGCCTCGGTTATTCGGCGGCCTGACGCTTCGGCAGCACCCAATTCGGGCGCGGGAAGTGGCACGTGTAGCCGTTCGGATAGCGCTCCAGGTAGTCCTGGTGCTCGGGCTCCGCCTCCCAGAAATCACCGACGGCCTCGACCTCGGTCACGACCTTGCCCGGCCACAGACCCGACGCCTCGACGTCGGCGATGGTGTCGAGCGCGACGCGCTTTTGCTCGTCGTTCTCGTAGTAGATCGCGGAGCGGTACGACATGCCCATATCGTTGCCCTGGCGGTTCTTCGTCGTCGGGTCGTGGATCTGGAAGAAGAACTCCAGGATGCGCCGGTAGCTGATCTTCTCGGGATCGAAGACGATCTCGATGCCCTCGGCGTGCGTGCCGTGATTGCGATAGGTCGCGTTGCGCACATCGCCGCCCGTGTAGCCGACGCGGGTCGAAACAACGCCGGGGAGCCTGCGGATGAGATCCTGCATGCCCCAGAAGCAGCCTCCGGCCAGTACAGCGCGCTCGGTCATGTGCGAACCTCCTCTACCTGGTTCAGGTACTCGCCATAGCCTTCGGCCTCCATCCTGTCGCGCGGAATGAAGCGCAGGGATGCCGAGTTGATGCAATAACGCAGTCCGCCGCGATCCCTCGGGCCGTCGTCGAACACATGGCCGAGATGGCTGTCGCCATGCTTCGAGCGAACTTCGGTGCGGATCATGCCGTGCGTCGTATCACGCAGCTCGGCGACGTTCGCCGCCACGATCGGCTTCGTGAAGCTCGGCCATCCGCAGCCGGACTCGAACTTGTCCGATGAGGCGAACAGCGGCTCGCCCGAGACGATGTCGACGTAAATGCCCACTGCCTTGTTGGCGTTGTACTCGCCGGTGAAGGGCCGCTCGGTGCCGTTCTGCTGGGTGACGCGATACTGCTCGGGGGTCAGCTTGGCGATTGCCTCTTTTGTCTTCTTGTAGGCCATTTAGAACCTCCGCCTGTTGCTCTGACCTCCCCAATATGGCGATTGCGGCATGATTTTCCCAGGGGGAACACGGCCAAGCCAGCCGGCCGGCCGCTCACGCGACCGGCCGAAAGCTATTGGACGAGCCGTGCCGTCAGCTCAGACGGGGCACGCCCAATAATCCCAGTAGTGGCCACCGGAGAACCCGCCGCCACCGAACCCGCCGCCGCCTCCGGCCCTGACAGGCTCGAATAGGGCGTCGGAGGAAGGCGTGAACGTGGTGACGCGCGTGGTCGGTGCGTCGGCCCGCTCACTCAATCCGCCAGAATTTCGGGCCGGAACTGCGATCGCCGGCTGATGGTCTTGCCGGCCACCATGAACACACCGTCGCCCGTGTAATGCAGGGTTCCGGGGTATTTGGGCGAGACTGCCACGTGCGCCTTCACCACCTCGAAGATGAAGAAGTTGTAGCGCTTGACGAGCGCGTCATCGTGAACGCGGCACTCGAAGCTCGCGTGGCACTCACCGATGAGCGGCGCGCCGACCTTGTCGGCGACTTGAGCGGTCAGATTGAATTCCGCGAACTTGTCGATCTCCGCGCCGGTCGTATTGCCGATGCCGACCACCGTGTCGGTCAGCGCGGTCGTCGGCAGGTTGACGACGCACTCCCCGCTCTCACGGATCATGCGGTGGCTGTGGTTGCCGCCGGAGATCATCAGCCCGATCAACGAGGGCGAGAACTCGAGCACCGTATGCCAGCCGAGCGTCATGATGTTGCTCGCACCCCGCCACTTGGACGAGACGAGCACGATCGGCCCCGGCTCGAGATAGCGCCGCACCTTGTTGAGAGGGAAGTCGGCCTTCTTGGGACGTCGTGCCATGGCAGCCTCTTCAGCGGTTTCGGCTGAATCTACTGCCTAAACTCGCCATGAACAGGCGGGTTCGCCTCACTCCCACTCGATCGTGCCGGGTGGCTTGCTCGGAGAGCTATCGGATCAATGGGTTTTCAATCTCATATTCGCGCTGAGGTTGCTCGGGCGGGTATACATCGAAAGAGAGATCGATCTGTAAATCGCCCGCCAATGCGAGACATTGATGGGTCAGCACGCTGCCGCTTTGGTTCTCGAAGAACCAGCCAATGAACAGCTCCACGTTTCCACCATCCGCGCGGATTCGATGCAAGAACGCTCGGCAACCAACGAGGCCTCTGAGAACGTCGTGGATCGCATCATTGAGGTCCACAGGCCAACGGTCCGCTGCGATTGTGGCTACCCAGAAAGATTCCCGATTAAGGCCAGCTAGCGGGGTGCCGTTCGAAGTTTGACGCGGCTCCCCCACTTTGAAGGAGTGCTTGGGCACGACGCCAAGAGCCTCGGTGATCTCCTGCGGTGCTATCGAAGGATGCCTCACGCGCAACGAGATCCTAAAGTGGTAGTGGGTTCGCGGCGCGTCATCATCGCTCATTGAGCGCTGTCACTCCCACTCGATCGTGCCCGGCGGCTTGCTCGTGATGTCGTAGACGACGCGGTTGATGCCGCGCACCTCGTTGATGATGCGCGTCGCGGCGCGGCCGAGGAACGCCATGTCATAGGGGAAGAAGTCGGCCGTCATGCCGTCGACGGAGGTCACGGCGCGCAGCGCGCAGACGCTGTCGTACGTGCGCCCGTCGCCCATCACGCCGACCGTGCGCACCGGGAGCAGCACCGCAAAGGCCTGCCAGATCTTGTCGTAGAGGCCCGCCTTGCGGATCTCGTCGAGATAGACGGCATCTGCGTGGCGGAGGATGTCGAGCTTCTCACGCGTGATCTCGCCGGGAATACGGATCGCGAGGCCCGGCCCCGGAAAGGGATGGCGCCCGACGAAGGCTTCCGGCAGCCCGAGCTCACGGCCGAGCGCGCGCACCTCGTCCTTGAAGAGCTCGCGCAGCGGCTCGACGAGCTTCAGGTTCATGCGCTCCGGGAGACCGCCCACATTGTGGTGCGACTTGATGGTGACCGACGGGCCACCCGTGAACGACACGCTCTCGATGACATCCGGGTAGAGCGTGCCCTGCGCCAGGAATTGGGCGCCGCCGATTTTCTTCGCCTCGGCCTCGAAAACCTCGATGAAGTGCTGACCGATGATCTTGCGCTTGGTCTCGGGATCGCTGACGCCCGCGAGCGCGCCGAGAAAGCGATCCGAGGCATCCACGTGCACGAGCGGAATATTGTAGTGGCCGCGGAAAAGGCGCACGACCTCGTCGGCCTCGTTGAGGCGCATGAGGCCGTGATCGACGAAGATGCACGTGAGCTGATCGCCGATGGCCTCGTGGATCAGCACGGCCGCAACGGCTGAATCGACGCCGCCGGAGAGGCCGCAGATGACGCGGCCCTTGCCAACCTGCGCGCGAATTTTCTCGATCTCGGCCGTGCGGAAGTGGCGCATGGTCCAGTCGCCGGGGATGCCGGCGATGTTGCGCACGAAATTCGTGAGGAGGCGCGCGCCGTCGGGCGTGTGCACGACCTCCGGATGGAACATGGTCGTGTAGATGCGGCGCGCTTCGTCGGTCGCGATGGCGAAGGGGGCGTTCTCGCTCACGGCCTTGACCGTGAAGCCCTCGGGGAGCCGCGTCACGCGATCGCCGTGGCTCATCCAGACGGGATAGCGCTGGCCAATCTCCCAGATGCCCTCGAAGAGCGCGCTCTTTTCGCGGATCTCGATGTCGGCGCGGCCGAACTCCGCCGCGTGCCCGCCCTCGACCTCGCCGCCGAGCTGCACGGCCGTCGTCTGCTGGCCATAGCAGATGGAGAGGATCGGCACGCCGGCCTCGAACACACCCGCGGGCGCGCGGGGCGAGCCGGCGCCCGTCACCGACGCCGGCCCCCCGGAAAGGATGATGGCCTTCGGCTGGAGGCGCGCGAGCGCGTCCCCTGCCTTGTTGAACGGGACGATCTCGGAATAGACGCCGGCTTCGCGCACGCGCCGGGCAATGAGCTGCGTCACCTGGGAGCCGAAATCGATGATCAGAACCGCGTCGCCAATCGGCTGTTTGGGCACCGCGGGCGTCGCATCGGATGAGGGCATTGAGCAATCTCGGCGCTGGCGAGCGGGAATCGGTTGGATGTCCGTCGCGCCGATACAGCACCCGCCCGGTCACGGGTCAAGCGACGGCATGGCGCATCCCACAGCGGGTGGAATGCGCCCTACCCGAAACGCCAGATTTTGGCTATTTCGCGAGAGCTTGCTTCAGGAGCGCAACGACGATCGTCAGGATGGCGCCGCTACCGCCCCCGCTGGCGATCTGACCAATGAGCGAGCCGATATCCAGTCCGCTGGCCGCACTCGTGGTGCCGAGCCCGAGCAGGGCCGAAAGGATCTGCCCGCCGAGCCCGCCGCCGACAAGCCCGGCGAGTGAGTTGCCGAGCGGCCCGAGGGACTTCTCCTTGAGGCCTGCGCCGGCGGCGTTGCCACCAACCAAACCACTGATGAGCTGGATAATGAGGTTGAGATCCATGAGGCATTTCCATTTTCCTGCCGAGCTCTCGCCCGACAATTAACTGGCCTAGCAGATTCCTCCGCAAACTTCCCTTCAGGACACGGTAATAGTGATTTGCCCGAACGTTGAACTTGCTGCCAATCGGCAACAGACATCAACCAAGGCTCCATTCCGGAAATTGTGATCGCTCCGGGCACTGGGTAGTTTGAACCTTAGCGCCTATGTTTACGTCTTACTGGTGGGTCGACGTGCTATGGCCCACCGGCAGGTGGTGCCGGGCATGTCCCCAGCCACCGTCGGGCCCTGATCCGTCTTGTAGTTTTGCGTTGGGAACTGTCCGATGAGTAAGACCACGAGTTTCGTGGCGGCGCTTGGCACCTTTGGTGCGCTGGCCTACCTGCTGAACCCGCTTCCTCCCGATGCCGGCAAGCCTTTGGCTGCTCAGGCCAAGATTTCACCCGAGGTGGTGCCAGCGGTCGCCCCCGAGGTCGTAACGGCATCCGTGGCTGCCGGGCACGTGCCGATGCAGGACGCGACCGTCCGCCTCGTTCAGCAAATTCAGACGGAGCTGCTGCGGCTCGGCTGCTACGCCGGTGCCGTGGATGGCCGCTGGACGCTCGAGACGCAGCAGGCCATGCACATTCTCGGCGAGCGCGTTCGCGTTCTGCGGCCCGTCGAGACCCCCGATTACATCATGCTCGCCCTTGCCCGCAGCCAGGCGAGCCACGTCTGCACGGCGCGTGACAGGGCGACCGCCGCCGCCCGCCTGCCGGCCGCCCATATGGTCCCCACTGCCGCGCCCCTGCAGAAGACCGGGCGCGCATCAGGGCAGAGCCAGGCACAGCGATCCGCCGAACGCTCCCGGACGGCGTCAGGCACCGCGCGCGATCATACAGGTCGCCATATCGGAAACGCTGGCGCGGACATGCGAACGGCCGAGCGCGCCGCCGATAGTGAGGACGACGTCGACGTCCTGCCGCGGGACGGGCGCGTGCTCGCTGAAAGCCGCATGGGTCTCGGCGCCGCGCATGTCGCCCCCCTCCGCGCCGGCATAGACCCGCGCGATCCATCGGCACCCGCACAGGGCACCGGCATCGCGGAGCTCGCGCCACCAGCCGTCGTGAGGCGCGCTGACCGTGAGCCTCCCCGGCCTGCGACGACAGTCCGGCGTGGCGACTGGAAGCGCAATGTCTTCATTCAAATGAGGGAAAGCGGCCCGTGATGACGCTGCCTCTCTGGTTCGATACGATCGGCTCGATCCGCCCCGATTTGGGCCGAGTGCGTTGTTCCGCAGTTTAATTGAAATGATCCATGAACTTGGAAGATCGAGGTAGTGTTTCCGTCCGTTTACCAATGCACGGGCGATAGTCTTCCGCTAAAAGCGGAGTATTGCCGGATCAGGGGCGGTTTCCACCATGCGCCATTGGAGTCCGTGGGACGAACAGTTGTTGCGCGTGCTCCGCGGGGAGTATCGCCACAATGCACCCGAACTCAGCTTCGTGAAGGGCGAGGAAGGTGGTGTCGCCGTCTTCCACGGTTCTGACGAGATCGGGCTCTGGGTCGCCGTAAGCCGCCACAGCTACAACTACCTGCTGATCGACGGCACGCCGGCGACGAACGGCCCGTGCGATATCATGGATATCGTGCCTCTCAGCCGGGAGCTCTTCTCGGAATTTCTCGACGGCTCGGATAGCGGCCTCAACTGATCCGCGCCCGGTCCTTGCCGGCCCCGCCAGGCCGTCTTGTGGGCGTTGTGCAGCGCCGCTATAACCCGCGCCAGACCTCTTCCTGCAACACCGGATCCTGGGAGCCGCCGCATGGCGATCGAGCGTACGTTTTCCATCATCAAGCCGGATGCCACGGCGCGCAACCTCACCGGCGCGATCAATGCCGTGATCGAGAAGGCGGGTCTGCGCATCGTCGGCCAGAAGCGCGTGCGCTGGACGAAGGCGCAGGCAGAGAAGTTCTACGAGGAGCACGCCGCGCGCCCGTTCTACGGCGAGCTTTGCACGTTCATGACCTCGGGGCCGATCGTCGTGCAGGTGCTCGAAGGCGAGAACGCGATCGCCAAGTACCGCGAGGTCATGGGCGCGACCGATCCGGCCGAAGCCGCCGAGGGCACGATCCGCAAGCTGTTCGCACGCTCGAAGGGCGAGAACTCGAGCCACGGCTCGGACAGCCCCGCCGCGGCGCAACGCGAGATCGCGCTCAACTTCAAGCCCGACGAGATCGTCGGCTGAACGACAAAAGGCCCGCTCTAGTGTGATGATCGAGAAATTCGCTAGCTCTCGCGGCATGGCACCGAGCGAATTTCTCGATCTGAATCACACTAGCAAGTTTATGATTCTAGTGTCCCTTTTGATTCCGAAGTTCGCTCGGGACGCCAGTATCGAGGTTTGGCGAACTTCGGAATCGGGACACTAGGCGGGCCTTTTTCATTCCCACAGCCCTTGGCGTGCTACGCGAAGGCCTTGCGCAGCTCGGTCGCGATGTCGGCGACGGCCGTCTGCGCATCCTTGATGATGCGGCCCATGGTGAGAAAGCCGTGGATCTGACCGTCGAAGCGCTTCACCTCGACGGGCACGCCCGCCTTCATGAGCGCCCGCGCGAGTTCCTCGCCCTCGTCGCGCAGCGGGTCCATGGCGGCCGTGATGATGAAGGCCGGCGGCAGGCCGGCGAGGCTCTTCGCGTGCAGGGGCGAGGCACGCCAGTCCTTGGCATCCTTCTCGCGGCTGGTGAGATAGAGATCGACGAACCAGTCCATGGTCGTGCGCGTCAGCGGAAGCTGCTCGGCGAACTCCTCGTAGGAAGGATAGACGCTCGACATATCTGCCGAAGGATAGATCAGCACCTGAAGCTTGAGCTGCGGTCCGCTGTTGTCGCGCGCATGGAGTGCTACGACGGCGCCCAGGTTGCCGCCTGCACTGTCGCCGCCGACCGCGAGGCGCGTGCGGTCGACGCCCAGATCCGCGGCATTGTCGTGGATCCACTGCGCGGCCGCGATTGCATCATCGGCGGCAGCCGGGAACTTGGCTTCGGGTGCGAGGCGATAGTCGACGGAGATGACCGTGCAGTCGGCGGCGTTGGCGATGTCGCGGCACACGCCGTCGTGGCTGTCGAGGTTGCCGAGCACCCAGCCCCCACCATGATAGTAGACGAGCGTCGGCTGCGGCTTGGTCGCATCGGTCCCCTGCCCGCGATAGAGCCGCAGCGGTATCTGCCCGGCAGGCCCCGTTGCCGCGAGATCGCGCACCTCCCCGACCGGCGAGGGATCGGGCTGCAGGATCGCCCGCGAGGCCACGAAGATTTCGCGCGCCGCCACATGGCCGATGGTCGGATAAGGCGGACGACCGGAGGCGATGATCAGCTCGACGACCTTGGCGGCATCGGGATGGATGGTCATGGGCTCCCTTTCGTTCCTCGCAGCAGTTCGGCTTTGGCTACAGGCTAGCCGCCCGGCCGTGCCTCAAGCAAGCCGTCGGCGGCGGCGCTCTTCCATGCTGGCGGCGGGCGGCAGGGGCCTTGGTGGCAGCCGGGCAGCCCGCGGCGGCGAGTTCGCCCAGCCATAAGCGAACATGGTCATCAGGGCCGAGGCGGCGAAGCAGTACACACCCGGGAGCACCCGCGCCTCGATGTAACCCGAGGAGTTCATGTAGAAGATCATGAGCGCAAGCACCATGACGTCGGTCATGGAGTAGCGGCCGAGCCATTCCATGGTCGAGAGCGACTTCTGGCGGAACGCGTCCGAAAGATTGGGCGAAAGGCAGAGCGTCAGGAGATAGAGCAGCTTCAGGAACGGGAAGACGACCGAGAACATGCCGAGCACCGCGGCCAGAAAATACTCCTGCGTGCGGTAGAGGGCGTAGATGATGCTCGCGATGGAATGCTCGTTCGTCCACACGTAGATGGTCGTGAAGCGGATCGAGGGCAGGATCACGCCGAGCGCGAAGCAGATCGCCGCCGTCAGGATGAAGAGCGCGAGGAGGAAGTTCCGGAGCGCCGAGCGTTCGCGACCGACCGACGGGCGGGCGCGCTCGGCCCTCAGATGCTCGGCCCGGATCGGCGCCAGCGCGAACACGCTGAGCCATGCATAGGCGAGGATCATGAACACGACGGCCGCCGTGAAGAAGTAGACGCCCGAAAGGCTGCGCGCGTCGTAGATGCCCTGGCTCTTGAGAAAGAAGATCATCAGCGCCAGCACGAGCACATCGTGCATGGACCATTTGCCGAGCCATTCCAGCGCACGCAGGCGCCGGTACTGCCGCTGCAGCGCATCGAGCGGCATGGTCGTCAGCATGACGAGATAGAGGATCTTGAAGACCGGCAGCACGATCGAGAACAGCAGCACGATCACGCCGAGGAAGATCTGATTGCGCTGGATCAGCGTCCACACGGTCGAGATCAGCGAGAACTCGGTCGAGAAGAAATAGAACTTCGTGAGCTTGATCGACGGCAGGCTGATGCCGAGCGCGAGCGAGATGCTGGCGCCGATGATCGCGAGGCTCAGCAGGAACCGCCGCCCACCGAGCGCGAGCCGCGGCCGCGTGCTCGGCACGGTTGGCTGGGTGATGGGTTCGAGCGTCGTGGTCATGCCGCGCAACGCCTCCTGCCGCGCCCGTCTGCCCACATGTCGGATAAAGCAAAGCGCCGCCCGCGGACCTTGTCAGCGGGCGGCGGCAAAATCACGATCGAATGCCGTCGGGAGGCGCGGCGCGCGTTCAGGCGACCGCCGTGTGCGTGACGCCCTTCTCCGCCAGCATCTCCTGCAGCTCGCCGGCCTGGAACATCTCGCGAATGATGTCGCAGCCGCCGACGAACTCGCCCTTCACGTAGAGCTGAGGGATCGTCGGCCACTCGCTGAAGGACTTGATTCCCTCGCGGATGCCCATGTCGTCGAGCACGTTGACATCCTGATACTCGACGCCGAGGTACTGTAGGATCTGGGCGACCTGTCCGGAGAAGCCGCACTGCGGGAAGTTCTTGGTGCCCTTCATGAAAAGCACCACATCGTTGCTAGAGATCTGCTTGCGGATCCAGTCGTGGACTGCCTGCTCGCTCATGGCTCATCCTCAAAATCGGGCTGCGGCGCCGGACCTCCGGCGCAATTCGGCCGACAGCATAGAGATGGCCCCGCAGGCCGGCAAGTCAATGCGGCGCCCGCGCGTGTCGTCCGTGAACCACCAAAAGGGGAACTGCGGGTGCATCCGGCCCGTTATCTCATGGGTCCACGAACATGCGGAGGCAGCCATGCAGGCCGGGAAGATCAAGAACGAGCGCAAGAAGAAACTGGAGGAGGATGAACGCGTCGACGAGGCCATCCAGGAGACATTTCCGGCCAGCGATCCGACTGCGGCGGGCGAGCCGACCAGCACGGAGCCCCTCGGACGTCCAACCGACCGGAAGCCGCCCACCATCAGCCGGGAAGAGATCGAGCAGGCGCGCAAAGGCAAGGGACACGCCCAGAACGACAGCATCAAGCGATAACGCTGAGAGGCTGCTCTATCGGGCCGCTGCGCCCTGGCATCATTTCCACCAAGGCGCCTCGACACCGAGCCGGTCGAGAAGTACGACGCAGGGCTCGATGGCCGTGCGCGCAGCGCCATCAGGCTCCATGCGATGGAGCACTTCGCTGATCACCTCGACACTGATCGTCGGGTTGGCGCCGCCGTCCAGGACGCGGCTGACCATGCTGGCGAAGTCGATGACGCCTTCTCCCGGCAGCAGACGCCCGTTGCGGGATTCCTTCGCCACTTCCGGCCATGGCGTCGCGGCCGCGTCCGAAAGCTGAAGCGTGTACCATTTCTCGGGCGGCACGGTCGCAATGGCGTCATGAGGTGTGTCGCCGCGCTGGAAGTGCCACGTATCGAAGATGAGCCCGCCGTTCGGGCGCGCCGCGCCGTTCACGATCTCCCAGCCGACGAGCATGTCGCGAATGCCGCTGTGCGGAATGAACTCCATCGCGACGAGCAGGCCCTTCTCGGCCGCGCGATCGCAGAGCACGCCGAAGCCGCGGATCATGTCGGGGATCGCTTGCGCCTCCCACATGGCGCAGTTGAGCTGGCGCGGCTTGAAGAGGTCGGCCATGTGCCAAAGCGTCGTCTCGTCGGCATCCACACCTGGCTGACCGCCGACACCCGGCAGCCACCCCGTCGCGAGGCCGATCTCCGTCACCTCGACATTGTGATCCGCTAGCAGCTTCAGGATCGCCGCATCGTCGAGGCCCTGCTTGAGGGCGCCGTTGTATTCCGACGGCCGGATGCTGAGACCACGGTAACCGGCGCGGCTCGCCGCTTTGACGCGCGCATCGAAGGATGTGTTGGGCCCGAGTGTCTGCGCATTGAGAATAAGGTTGTGCATGGTTCCTGCTTTTTCTTCGGTCATCGGCACGCCGCGCGAACTCAGTCCTTCGGCGGTGCCGTCGTCAGTGCGAGCGCGTGAAGAACGCCGCCCATGCGCCCTTCGAGCGCGTCGTAGACCATCTTGTGCTGCTGCACGCGCGTCTTGCCCTTGAACTGCGGCGCCACGACATGCGCCGCGTAGTGATCGCCGTCTCCCGCCAGATCCTTGATCGTCACCTCGGCACCGGGAAAGCGGTCCTTGATGAGTTTCTCGATCTCACCGGCATCCATCGGCATTGGTCGGGCTCCTTGTTAGTTTCTCCTTCTCCCGTGCTTACGGGGAGAAGGTCGAGATGAGGGGCGGGAGCTTGCGCTGACGTTAACGTATGCCGCCGCCCGATACTTTTTTAGCGCGGTTCACCGACGAACGTCTGCTGTATCTCACGCACGCGCGCCATGGCGGCCGGCGGGAGCGGCCCCTTCTCGATGGCCGCGATGGCACCCGCCACCTGCTCGAAGGTGGCAACACCGACCTGCGTGGTCGAAAGCGAAGGCTGCGCCAATGCATAGCGAATGGCAAGCTCGGTCAGATTCGCGGCGTGGCCTTCGTCCACCAGCGGGCGGAAGCGGCGCGCGCGCTCGACATCGCGCGCATAGTCCGAGCCCGAACCGATCGGCGGCACCACGGCCC
>JAEWIJ010000079.1 GCA_023387235.1 Pseudomonadota bacterium | reverse complement strand
TGCCTTCGGCACGACGTGAGGGGCGGGAACTTGCGCCGACGTTGGCGTGTGCCGCCGCCCCTCATCCCGACCTTCTCCCCGTAAGAACGGGGAGAAGGGGAAGTGAAGGCGGCGCCTTCCCGACGCGCTATCGATGTAGCCGCCGCGGGCATGGCACGTGTGACAGAAGGCGAAGCACCTCCTCCCAGCAGCCCGCGGCAAAACAAAAATGGTTGCAATCAAAGCCCAGCAAGCGAACGCCGTCCTGACACGACCGGATCCGACGATCACGGCGTTCCTCATCTACGGTGCGGATGCGGGCCTCGTGAGCGAGCGCGCGGTGCGCCTCGCGCGATCGCTCGCGGAGCGTGACACGCCGCCTGGCGAGATCGTCCGCATCGACGATGCCGAGCTCGAAGACGACACCGAGCGCCTGTCTGTCGAGTTGCTGACACTCCCCATGTTCGGCGGGCGCAAGATCGTGCGCACATCCATGAGCCGGCGCGTGACGGGCGCGCTGCTCCGCGGCATTCTCGACGGACCGCCGCTCGCGGGCGTGCT
The DNA here is from genome assembly GCA_023387235.1 of Pseudomonadota bacterium. Lineage (GTDB taxonomy): Bacteria > Pseudomonadota > Alphaproteobacteria > Rhizobiales > Hyphomicrobiaceae. The sequence continues at coordinate 17,487 of JAEWIJ010000079.1, read as the reverse complement.
CATCGTCGAGGGCGGCAACCTCCGGCCCGACGATGCTGCCCGCGCCGCATTCGAGAAGTCGGCGCACGCCGCCGCCATCCCCTGTTTCGCCGATGACGCGCAATCCCTTGATGTCATGATCAACGAGGTGCTCGGCGCGCAGCGCCTCTCCATCACGCCCGACGCGCGCGAGATGCTCCTCGCCCGCCTCGGCGCCGACCGCGGGCTGTCGCGCGGCGAGGTCGAGAAGCTTGCGCTCTATGCCGCCGGGCGCGGCACGATCGATGCCGAGGCCATCGAGGCCATTGTCGGCGATGCTTCCGAGCTCGCCATGGAGCGCGTCATCGACGCGGCCGCCGCCGGCGACGGCACGCGCGCGATGGAAGGCTGCCAGCGTCTTCTCGCCTCGGGCGAAGGGGCACAATCCGTCATCGCCGCCGTGCAGTGGCACTTCGCCCGCCTGCATCGCATCCGCGGCGCCATCGAAGGCGGCCGCAGCATGGACGAGGCCATGCGCCAGATCCGGCCGCCGCTACACTTCAAGCGCCGCGCCGCCGTCGAGGCGCAGTGCCGGCGCTGGACGGCGCCGAAACTTGCCGCCGCCCTGGCGCGCATCCGGGCGAGCGCGCTCGCCGCCCGCACGGCATCGAGCCTCGAGGACGCCCACGCCGAACGCCTGCTCATGGAGCTCGCACGGCTCGCCGCCTCCCGCGACATGTCAGCGCCGCGAGCCTAATCGCCTGCGATTCTGGCCCGTTTTGACGGGAGAGAACGGCCGAGCCGGCTTGCTCCGGCAACCGCGGAAGTGATATTGCGGCCGCACGTAGAACGCGGGGGAGCCCACCATGGCCGAGATCGAGCACGACGTCGTTGGCATCGGCAATGCCATCGTCGACATCATTGGCCGCTGCAAGAACGACTTCCTCATCAAGCACAACCTGGCCAAAGGCCACATGATGCTGGTCGATGCCGACCGCGTGTCGCATCTCTACCAGGAGATGGGACCGGCCGTGGAGATCTCGGGCGGGTCGGCCGCGAACACCATGGTCGGCATCGGCTCGCTCGGCGGGCGCGCGGCCTTTATTGGCAAGGTCGCCGAGGACGACTTCGGCAACGTCTTTCGCCACGATATTCGCGCCGCCGGCGTCGCCTTCGATACGCCCGCCTCGACGGGCGGCGCACCGACGGCCCGCTCGCTCATCCTCGTCACGCCCGACGGCCAGCGCACGATGAACACCTTCCTCGGCGTCAGTCCGGAGCTGAGCCCGCGCGACGTCGACCAGCAGCTCATCGCCGAATCGCGCATCGTCTATCTCGAGGGCTATCTCTTCGACCGGCCCGATGCCCAGGCTGCCTTCCGGCACGCGGCGGACATGGCCGAGCGCGCGGGCCGCGAGGTTGCGCTGACGCTTTCGGACGGGTTCTGCGTGGAGCGCCACCGCATCGAGTTCCTCGAGCTGATCCGCCACCGCGTCGACATCCTGTTCGCCAACGAATCGGAGATCACGGCGCTCTACAACGCCGCCTCCTTCGAGGAAGCTGCCCGCCAGGCCAAGGCCGACGCGAAGATCGCCGTGCTCACCCGCAGCGCCAAGGGCTCCGTCATCTTCAAGGGCGACAAGGCCGTAAGCGTGCCTGCAGCGCCCATCCGCCAGGTCGTCGACACGACAGGCGCGGGCGATCTCTATGCCGCCGGCTTCCTCTACGGCTACACCAACGGCAAGCCGCTCGAAACCTGCGGACATCTCGGCAGCCTCGCGGCCGGCGAGATCATCAGCCATATCGGCGCGCGCCCGGAGACCTCACTCGCCTCGCTCGCCGCCGCGCGCGGTTTCTGAAACCCGTCGCGCCCCGCCCGCGTTGGAATTGAGGGTGGCCAGCGCACCCTCGGTAATATATCTTTGTGCGGCGCATCATAATGCCGCCACACAAGGTGCCGTCCAATACCGAGGTGCCACAGCCATCAGTCTCGCTTGCGGGGTACGCACATGACTGGCCGGAAAACCAAGCCCAAGGGCGCACGCGCGGCCAAAGCTGCCGCCAAGACACCGCGCCGAGCGCGCTCATCGGGTAAGAAATCGGAAGCGGCCGCGCCCCTCCTCGCTCACGTGCCGAAGAAGGTCGGCGCGGCCGCGAAATCCTCGGGCGGCCGCAATTCGCAATCGCGCGCGAGCTACCAGCCGAAGACCGAGCCGCCGGCAACGCCCGTGCGCGCTCAACCGGCAGCACCGGATACCACAATGAACCTGATGACCATGGCGCAGCCCTGGATGACGCTCGGCTGGCGCATGACCGCTGCCGGCCTCGCCCTTCAGGCCCGCATGGCCAAGGCTGCCCTTGAGATGCCGCCGGCGGCGACCGCCATGCGACAGGGTGCGGAAGCCATGAGTGCATGGTTCAAGCTGATGCAGACGCGGCCGCCCAAGGCCCGTAAGGACTGATCGTCGGATCAGAGACGCCGCAACAGCACGGCATCGACGGCGTGCTCCGTACCCTTGCGCAGGATGCAGCGCGCGCGCTGGCGCGTCGGCAGGATATTCTCGTCGAGATTGATCCGGTTGATCCCGTTCCAGATCTCGAGCGCCTTCGCGTGGGCCTGCTCGTCGGAGAGGTGCGCATAGCGGTGGAAGTAGGCCGCCGGATCGCGGAAGGCCGTCGTGCGGAGGCGCATGAAGCGCTTCACGTACCAAGCCTCGATCACCTGCGGATCGGCGTCGATGTAGATCGAGAAATCGAAGAAGTCCGAGACGAAGGGAATGGCCGCGCCATCCTTCGGCAGCCGCGCGGGCTGGAGCACGTTGAGGCCCTCGACGATCAGGATGTCGGGCCGATCGACCACGATCTGCTGGCCGGGAATGATGTCGTAGTGGAAGTGCGAGTAGACGGGCGCGGCGACCTTCTCGCGACCGGACTTCACGTCGCCGAGGAAGTTCAGCAGGCGGGTCAGATCGAAGCTTTCGGGAAAGCCCTTGCGGTGCATGATACCGCGCGCTTCGAGCTCGTGATTGGGCCACAGGAAGCCGTCGGTCGTGACGAGATCGACGCGCGGATGATCCGGCCAGCGCGCAAGAAGCGCACGCAGAACACGCGCCGTCGTGCTCTTGCCGACGGCCACGGAGCCGGCAACGCCGATGATGAAGGGTACGCGTCGCCCCTGCCGGCCGAGGAACTTGGACGTGACGGCGTAGAGCTCCTGCGATGCGGCGACGTACAGATTGAGCAGGCGCGAAAGCGGCAGGTAAATCTGCTCGACCTCCTCGATGGAAAGCTCTTCGATGAGGCCCGAAAGCGTCGCGAGATCGCGCGGCACGAGCGTCATCGGCGTGTCGGCGCGCAGACGTGCCCAGTCGTCACGGCTGAACGTGCGATAGGGCGAATAGAGGACGCCGGACCGCGCTGCCGTCTCTTCCTGCTGCAGGACATCGCGCATGGCTCTAGTGTCCCGATTCCGAAGTTCGCCTGACCTCTATACCAGCGTCCCGAGCGAACTTCGGAATCAAAAGGGACACTAGCGCTTTGATCTTGCTAGTGTGATTCAGATCGAGAAATTCGCTCGGTACCATGCCGCGAGATCTGGCGAATTTCTCGATCATCACACTAGCTCTCCCTGGCAGCACGGCTCGCCTTCTCGGCGAGTCCCGAAAGACCCATGCGCTTCTCGAGCGTCGCCAGAACGGCGTCGATGGCAACGCCGCGCGCTTCGAGCAGCACCAGCAGATGATAGATCAGATCGGCAGCCTCGCCCTCGAGCGCCGCATCGTCCTCGCCGAGGCTCGCAATGACGACCTCGACGGCCTCTTCGCCGAATTTCTTCGCGCACCGCGGCACGCCGCCGTCGAGAAGCAAGCGCGTATAGGACGTGTCGGCGGCGGCCTCGCGGCGCTCGCGGATTGTTGCGGCAAGGCGCTCGAGTGTGCTTCCCGCGGGATCGGTCCCGCCGCCATCTTCTTGAGCTGCCATGAGTATTGTCCGTCGCGACCTGATGCGGTCCCTCGCGCATCCATACTGCCTCGCGCCGTCAATGTCATGGCCACTCGCGCGCCGGAGTGAACGTGCGCGCAACGGGATATAGGGCGCCTCCGGGATTAACTGGATAATATCACGCAATATCAATGATATATACTGTCACGAAACGATTATGGCTCTCGGCTACGAGTCTGCCAGGGCCAAGGGGGCCCGACGAGGCGCTGAGCGGGAATTCGCGCCTTACCTCAGATTGCTCTGGGAGATAGCAATGAGCACCAAGTTCGTAGCGACTGCGGCAGCAATGGCTGCTGCGGGCATCGTTGCATTTGCCGGCCCGGCATCGGCACAGCGTGATCGTGTGCAGATCGCCGGCTCGTCCACGGTCCTACCCTATGCCAACATCGTCGCGGAGCAGTTCGGCAAGGCCAACGCCAAGCTGAAGACACCAGTCGTCGAGTCCGGCGGCTCGTCCGCGGGCCTCAAGCAGTTCTGCAACGGCGTCGGCGCCAACACGATCGACATCGCCAACGCTTCGCGCCCGATCCGCCCGAGCGAGATCGAGGCCTGCGCCAAGGCCGGCGTGAAGGACATCGTCCAGGTTCAGTTCGGCTACGACGGCATCGTGTTCGCCGTGGACGCTAAGGCTGGCGATTGGGCCCTCGAGCCGAAGGACGTCTTCCTGGCTGTGGCCGCGCAGGTGCCGGTGGACGGCAAGCTGGTCGACAATCCCAACAAGACGTGGAAGCAGGTCAACGCAAAGCTGCCCGACTTCCCGATCGTTGCCTACATCCCCGGTGAGAAGCACGGCACGCGCGAAGTGTTCGAGGAGAAGGTGATGCACATCGGCTGCAAGGCCGTGGGTGCGGACAAGCTCCACGAGGCAGCCGCTGCGGGTGACGCGAAGGCCAAGAAGTCCGCCGCTGACAAGAGCTGCGTGCGCGTCCGCAAGGATGGCGGCACCGTCGACATCGATGGCGACTACACCGAGACGCTCGCGCGCCTCAAGACGAACCCGCAGGGTGTCGGCGTGTTCGGTCTGTCCTTCTACGAGAACAACACCGACAAGCTGAAGGTCGCGACGATGAGCGGCGTCACGCCGTCCGTCGAGACGATCTCCACCGGCAAGTATCCGGTTTCGCGCCCGCTGTTCTTCTACGTGAAGAAGGCGCACATCGGGGTAATCCCGGGCCTCAAGGAGTACGTCGAGTTCTTCGTCTCCGACAAGATGGCCGGCCCGGATGGTCCGCTCGCCGAGTACGGTCTGGTGCCGGCTCCCGACGCCGAACGTAAGGCGGTGCAAGCTGCCGTGAAGGAAATGAAGACGATGTGATCGCTCGGGAGCGGTCCACTCCCTCGAGGATTGGACCGCTCCCTTGCGGCCCGGCATCTCAGCACAGGAGCTTTCACTACCTGAAGAGCTGAGAGGTGCGGCGTTCTCCCGCTCGTGCTCGAGAGTAGTTGATCTTCAAACTTTGTTCTCCTTCGATCTGCCTGCACGACGCGGTCGAGGTTTTCGTTCTCCGAAGCTGTTCCCGAACAACATGCAATCGATCGGAAGGTGAGTAGCTTGACCCCTGTGCAGACCACACTGGCCGTCCTGGGACTGGCTTTGCTCGCATTCGTCGTCGGGGTATGGCGCAGCCGGACGTTCACGCGTTCGGCGACCGAGCTTCCGCATTCCAGGCCTGGGTATCACGGAGGTTATCTGGCGCTACTGGCCTGCCTGGTACCGCTGATCGTCATTGCGCTCTGGTCTTTCGCGGCCCCGCGGGTCGTCAACATCATGGTGGCGCGCGAGCTGCCGCCCGAGGCCCTCAAGCTCACGAGCGTCGAGCGCGAATTCATGCTCAGCCGGGTCGAGACGATCGCACGGGCGATCCCCGGCTTGTCGTCCGAGGATCAGCGCGTGATCCGCAGTGCTCGTTTCGGCTTCAGCACCCCGGAGACCGCTCAGAGCGTGCTGCAATCGAGAGGCGTCGTGCTGGGGGCGCCGCCCGAGCCGTATGTCATCGCCGCAGCCTACGACAAGGCTGCGTTGACGAGCATCAGCAATTGGCTGCTTGCAGGCGTCGCCGGCGTGCTGGCGCTGGTCGGGCTGGGCTATGGGCTCTGGCGGCAGGGGCCGCAATTGCGCGCGCGGAATTCCGTGGAGCGTGTGGTCATCGGTCTGCTGATGGCCGCTTCGGGCGTCGCTATTCTGACGACTTTCGGCATCGTCATCTCGGTCTTGTTCGAAAGTCTCCACTTCTTCCAAATGGTGCCCCCCTCGAACTTCTTCTTCGGCACGGTGTGGGATCCCAGGTTCGCGGCGGCAGGTGCCTCGCAAGCGGATTCGGTCGGGCAGTTCGGTTTGATCCCCTTGCTGTGGGGCACGCTCTTCATCTCGTTCGTGGCGCTCGCCGTGTCGGTGCCCATCGGATTGATGTCGGCCATCTACATGTCCGAGTACGCAAATCCGCGCTTCCGGAACTCGGCCAAGCCGCTGCTCGAGATCCTGGCCGGCATCCCGACGATCGTGTACGGCTTCTTCGCGCTGGTCACCTTCGGACCGATGCTGAGGGATGCAGGCGCGTCTGTCGGCCTCAGTATCGCGGCGACGAGCGTGCTCAGCGCGGGCATCGTCATGGGCGTGATGATCATTCCCTTCGTCTCGTCGCTGTCGGACGACATCATCAATGCCGTGCCACAATCCTTGCGCGATGGTGCGTATGCGCTTGGCGCCACCCACTCGGAGACGATCCGCCAGGTTGTCATGCCCGCCGCTCTGCCGGGTATCGTCGGGGCCGTGCTGCTGGCAGCATCCCGCGCCATCGGCGAGACGATGATCGTGGTCCTTGCGGCAGGCATCGCTGCGAATCTCACGCTCAATCCGTTCGAGTCGGTCACGACAATGACCGTGAAGATCGTGAGCCAGCTGACCGGCGATCTCGAGTTCACAAGCCCGCAAACATTGGTTGCCTTCGCGCTCGGACTGACCTTGTTCGTCATCACGCTCGGGCTCAATGTATACGCCCTCTACGTGGTGCGCAGGTATCGGGAGCAATACGAATGAGTGACACCACCATGGCGAGCACAATGGCGGCCCCCGTCACGATCCGCCGCGCCTCGAGCGCGCTCAATGATACGGCGCGTGTGCGTCGGCGTTATGCCGCCGAGAGACGTTTCCGGGCCTATGGCGTTGCTGCGATCACGATCGCTTTGGGGTTCCTGGCATTCCTGTTTTACTCGATCATCAGCCAAGGATGGACTGCGTTCCTGCAGACCGAGTATCGGCTGCCCGTGCATTTCGATGCGGCCGTAGTCGATCCGGACGGCAAGCGCGAGCAGAGCGCGCTCTTCGCAGCCAACTATCCTGAACTCGCGCGGCGCGCGGTCCAGCAGGCACTGGGTGTCGAGACGCTGGATCGGCCGGCACGCCGCGACCTCAATCAATTGCTCTCACGCGGCGTCGACGTGCAGTTGCGCGATATGGTGCTGCGAGATCCGTCCATCATCGGCACAACCGTGACGGTTCCGCTGCTCGCACACGGCAATGTCGATGCGCTCCTGAAAGGTGCCATCGACCGTTCCATTCCGGAAGATCGGCGCCAGCTCAACGACCGTCAGCTCGGCTGGATCGACAAGCTGGTCGCGCAGGGGCAAGCCGCGAAAGGCTTCAACTGGGGCTTGTTCACGTTCGGCGCATCGAGCCAGCCTGAGACATCGGGACTGCTCGTCGCCCTCGTCGGCTCTTTCTACATGATGCTCATCGTGGCCGTCCTCTCCGTCCCCCTCGGCGTTGCGGCAGCCATCTACCTTGAGGAATTCGCCCCGAAGAATCGCATCACTGACGTTATCGAGGTCAACATCAACAATCTGGCGGCGGTCCCGTCGATCGTCTTTGGACTTCTGGGTCTGTCGGTTTTCATCAACCTGTTTGGGCTGCCTCGGTCTGCCGCGCTGGTCGGCGGGTTCGTGCTGACCCTGATGACCCTGCCTACGGTGATCATTGCGACGCGAGCCGCGGTCAGGGCGGTTCCGCCGTCCATCAAAGAGGCCGCCCTCGGCGTCGGCGCCTCGCATCAGCAATCCATTCTCCACCATGTACTTCCGCTTGCGATGCCGGGTATTCTGACGGGCACGATCATCGGGCTGGTCCAGGCCCTGGGTGAGACCGCGCCCCTCCTCATGATCGGCCTAGTAGCGTTCGTGGCGGACGTGCCGTCCAGCCCGATGGAGCCGGCGACGGCGCTGCCGGTCCAGATTTACATGTGGGCGAGCTCCGCCGAGCGCGGCTTCGTGGAGCGCACGGCTGGTGCGACGATGGTCCTCCTGATGTTTCTGGTTTGCATGAATGCCGTAGCTGTATATCTGCGGCGCAAGTTCGAGCGCCGCTGGTAAACCGGGCCCAATGTGATGTCGACTGTAGATCGAGCGCGAGGCGAATGAGCATGGATATGTCGGTCAACACGGATATGTCGCTCCAGGCGGACATGTCCGGCAAGCCCGCGGGCAACGGCGGCGACAACGGCTTTAAGGTCGTTGCTCGCGACGTGGACGTGTTCTACGGCGAGAAGCATGCGATCAAGAAGGTGTCCGTAAATATCCCGGACAAGGCGGTTATGGCCTTCATCGGCCCTTCGGGCTGCGGCAAGTCGACCTTCCTGCGCTCCATCAATCGCATGAACGACACCATCCCGATCTGCCGCGTCACCGGCAGAATCGAGATCGAGGGGCAGGACATCTACGATCCGTCACTCGACGTCGTGCAGCTGCGTGCCCGCGTCGGCATGGTCTTCCAGAAGCCCAACCCGTTCCCGAAGTCGATCTTCGAGAACGTGGCCTACGGCCCTCGCATTCACGGCCTCGCCAGGAACAAGACAGAACTCGAGGAGATCGTGCACACGAGCCTGGAGAAGGCGGGCCTGCTCAAGGAGGTGAAGGACCGTCTCAACGATACCGGAACCGGCCTCTCTGGCGGTCAGCAGCAGCGCCTGTGCATCGCCCGCGCCATTGCGGTCGGCCCGGACGTCATCCTCATGGACGAGCCCTGCTCGGCGCTCGACCCCATCGCAACCGCGAAAGTCGAAGAGCTCATCGACGAGCTGCGCTCGAACTTCTGCATCATCATCGTGACGCACTCGATGCAGCAGGCTGCGCGCGTCTCGCAGCGGACGGCCTTCTTCCATCTCGGCGAGCTTGTCGAGGAAGGCGAGACCGAGGCCATCTTCACGAACCCGCGCGAGGTGCGCACGCGCGACTACATCACCGGCCGCTTCGGCTAGCCAAAGAAAACGGGAGCCGCGATGCGCAGCTCCCGCCTGAAACTCTGGCTGTGTGGTCCGCGACTAGAGGCGATAGCGGATCTGGTCGGACCAGAAGCGCTCGAGGCGCATCAAGGCGCGGTTGAGCCCCTGAACATCGCCATGGTTGACCTCGCCGACAACCTCGAGCGAGCCGAGCTGGCGATGGTACAGCTTGTCGACCACGTCGCACGCCGCCATGCCCTTGGGCGTGAGGCTGACCTTTACCGAGCGGCGGTCGACCTCGGAGCGCTTGTAGTGAAGATAGCCCATGTCGACGAGCTTCTTCAGGTTGTAGGAGACATTCGAGCCGAGGTAGTAGCCGCGCGTCTTGAGCTCACCGGCCGTCAGCTCGCTCTCGCCGATATTATAGAGCAAAAGCGCCTGCACGCTGTTGAGCTCGGCGCCGCCTTCGCGGTCGAACTCGTCCTTGATCACGTCGAGGAGCAAGCGGTGAAGACGCTCGATCAGGCGTAGCGCCTGCAAATACTCGCCTCGGAAATCCTCGCCCGCCGCGGCATTCCGCGGACGCATTTTTTCCAGTACTGCACTCATGATACTGCCTCCGGCTCAGTGGGTGCGTCCCGACCGATAGAGATCCCCGAATTAACCGGCAAGCTACATGAGCAAATTAAATCTTGCGCTAATAGACATACTAAATAAACGATTAATCCATTCTCTTTTTGGCACGGTAAAATTCGCGCCATAACAAATGTTATTCCAGTTTTCAGGCAAGCATCTCCTGCATCGTCTTGCGCGCCGCGAGCCGGACGTGATGAGCCTCGGGGGCGGAGAAGATCGCATCGAGCGTGGACAGGCTCACGTCCGCGATCCTTGATGGACGCCAGCGCGGCTCTTCTCCGCGCGCGATGAGACGGGCGCGAATGCCGGCATGGATATCGGGTAGCTCCATCATCCGGCAGGAGAGCGCGTGCTCGAGCTCCAGCAGCTCGCTGAGTTGCATCGACGACGCCTCGCGGACGAGACGATGAGCGACGGCGAGCGCCGTCGGCGAGCGTTCGAGGAGCCGCGCCCGCGTGGCCTCGGCCCAGGATGCATGGGGACCACGCTCGCGCTCTAGGCGTGAGAGAATCTCGGCGACGGTGCCCGCATTGAACGTGCGCGTGATGGCATCACCGAGCGCCAGGATGGGCGCCGGCCCCGGATCCTCGTGCCGGTCATCGACAATCGGGTCCACCGGCTCGGCCTCTGAGAGCGCCGCGGCGATGGCGTCGAACTCGGTGGCCGGGATGCAGTGCGTGGCGAGGCCCAAGTGGTAGGCATCCGCCGGTCCAAGCGCCTCTCCCGTGAGCGCTAGGTACATGCCGATGTCCTTCGGCAGGCGCGCGAACGTGTGCGCGAGACCGTTGTTGGGAATCAAGCCGACCGCAGTCTCCGGCATCGCAAAACGGTAGCGCTCGCCGGCGACGCGGTGCGTGCCGAAGCGGCTGATGCCGTTGCCGCCCCCCATCACCGGGCCGTCGATGAGCGATATGGTCGGCTTGGTGAAGCACTCCGCCAGCCAGACGAGCGCGATCTCGTCCGCGAGCGCTTTCTCGGCTGCCTCCATGTCGCCATCCGCGAGCGCGGCCATCTCCACAACATCGCCGCCGGCGCAGAAAATCCCGTCAACTGCCGAGCGGATCACGACCGCGTACACGACCGGATCGCGGGCGTACTTCGGCAAGTTCTCGGCGAGCTGCGCGCGGGCCGCGATGGTCAGCGCGTTGCGCTTCTCGGGCCGCGCGAGCGTAACGAGCGCCATGGCGCCGCGCCGCTCGCACGCAAGACCGTCCACAGCATCCGCAGCCAGACCTTGCTCGCTCATCGGGCCTCCTCTTCATGTGCCGCTGGAACAGCACCTTAGCGATCGCACCGAGCACCCGCCATCGGATGGCCGGATGCGTACGTCATGATGTATGGGCAGAGGTCGTATGATTCTACCGACTCGAAGGCAACTGCTGGAAGGCGTCGCCCGTTGAAGAAGCCCATGCCCGTACTCAGTTGCCATCGTATGCGTGTGCTGACGACAGCCGGTGCCGTGGCCGGGGCACTGTTGCTGCTGCATTCGGCCGGCACCGTGGCAGCGGCAAGCACCCCCTTGCCCGAGAGAAACCCGGTGCGGGAAAGCGAGTTGCCACTCCCCGAGCGCAATCCCGTGCGCGAGGCTGAACTACCACTGCCGGAACGCAATCCCGAGCGGGCGGCCGCATTGCCGATCCCCGAGCGCAATCCGTTGCGCATCGTGCCCGAGGGCGAGCACAACAAGCGCGGCCGCTGGCCGAAGCTGCTGCCGGGCACGCCCGAACTCGCGAAGACCTGGACCGAGGAAGAGACCAGCGCCGAGCGCGCGCGTTGTACCGAGCTACTCAAGGGCATCGATGCGGAAGTGGAGCCCGCCGACCCGGTACGCAACGGAGGTTGCGGCTCCGCGGCGCCGGTCAAGCTCATCAGCCTCGGCAAGGAGCTGAAGGTCGCTGTGTCGCCCCCCGCGACCATGACATGCGATCTCGTCGTCGCGCTCGTGCACTGGATGGACAAGGACGTGCAGCCGACCGCACGGCGGATCTTCGGGAAGCCGGTGACGAAGATCAGCAACATCAGCGACTACTCCTGCCGGAATGCGCCGGGGCGGACGTCGACCCGCCTCAGCGAGCACGCCCTCGCCAATGCGCTCGACGTCCGCGACTTTCATACCGAGGACGGGCAGGTCATCGACCTGAAGCGCGACTGGGGTCCGACCGCGCGCGACATCGCGGCCCAGATCGCGGCCGAAAAGGCTGCCGAAGCCGCGCGCAAGGCAGCGGCTGCAGCTGCCGAGGCCGCTGCCAAAGCGGCCAAGGAAGCCGCCGCAAAAGCTGCCGCCGCCGAGAAAGCCGCAGCCAAGGGTGGCGACAGCAAGAGCGCCGCCAAGCCGGAGCCCAAGGCGAACGCGAAGGCCGAGACCAAAGCGAGCGCGAAAGAGGAAGCGAAAGGCGAGAAAAACCCTGAAGTCGAGGAGCGGCAACTCTCGCCCCGTGAGCGGCGCCGTCTCAAGCGCGCCGAGCGGGAGAAAGCCCGCGAGGAAGCAAGGGAAGCGGCTAGGGAGGCCGCCCGCCTCGCGCGCGAAAAGCCGTCGGCCGTAATGCCCGCCTCGGCATCGCTTGCTACATCGGCGCAGAATCCAGGGCCACGCGGCCAGTTCCTGCGCGAAATCCATGAAGCCGCCTGCGGCACGTTCGGCACCGTTCTCGGACCCGAGGCCAACGAGGCCCACCGCGATCACTTCCACCTCGATATGGCCAAGCGCCGCTACAAGAGCTTCTGCGAGTAGGCCCGCAGGCAGCGCGCTGTCCTTCGCCGCATTCCTGCACTAAAGGCCTCGGGACCGGATCATCAGGCGCGCAAGGGGAACAGCCTTGGTACGACCGCCACGACCATCAGCGCCTGCAAGGCAGCGGGATGGCGACAGCGAGGAGACCGACACACGGATCGCCCCCGATCCGCTCGCTGTCGTGCTGCCGGCGATTTCGGCGCTTGCTGCCATCGCGTCCATTGCAGCTGTGAACTGGATCGGGCAGGAGCGTACGCCCGAGGGATCGCGCGGCCGCCGCAAGGTCGGGCTGATCGTGCGCGATCTGGAGTCGTGCTGTCTCGGCCTTCAGGAAGTCTTCAGGCGCCTCAATCGCAATCCCCGCCTCTTTGCGGGCGAAGGCGCCGCCGCAGCTTCGCCGCTGAAATTCGGCGTGCACGGGCCGCGGATCGATGCCGGCCTCGCTCGCGTCTACAATCATCTCATGAACGACGTGGCGTCGATGCTGGTGCTCGCTTCGCAGAACGCCTTCGACATTATGTGCGCGGTCGAGGATGGCGAGATCGTCGCGCCGGAGCCCATCTACTTCGGCTTCGGCGAGCAGCAGGACCGGCTCAACAAGCTCATCCAGGAGCGCGCGAGCCTGAAGACGCTCGTCGCGACCGGCCTCGAGGTCGCAAACGCGCTGCAGGCTCTCGTCGCCGAGCTCAAGAAGCACAAGGTGGAGTAGCCCGATCAGGGCCGACGGTTGCGCTTCAGATCCTCGGGATCGTCCCACATGAGGAAATCGGGATTGAGCGCCGCGATGTTCGGCGCGCCCATGTTGCCCATGACGAGATCGAGCTCGTTGCGCATGATGTCGAGCGCTCGCGACGCGAGCCTTTCTCCACCGGCCGCCACTGCATAAAGCGTCATACGGCCGACAAAGACGAACTTCGCACCGAGGCACAGCGCCTTGGCGACATCCGTGCCGCTGCGCACGCCGCTATCGAGCATCAGCGTCATCCTATCGCCGACCGCATCGCGGATTGCCGGGAACACCTCCATCGGCGAGGGCGAGGCATTGAGCTGGCGCGCACCGTGATTGGAAACCATGAGGCCGTCGACACCCGCATCCCGCGCCAGCTCCGCATCGCGCGGGTGCATGATGCCCTTGAGCACGAAGTTGCCCGGCCAGAGATCGCGGAAACGCTTCACGTCATCCCATGACATTGGCGGCGTCGTCTGCGAGGCGACGAAGGCCGCAACCTTCTCGGCATCGTTCTGGGCGCCCGGACCCGCATAAGGCGCCCAGTTGGGAAACATGGGCTGGCCGCCATTGCGGTAGTACTGGATCATCCAGGCCGGATGCAGGAGCGCTTCGAGCTTCGTCTTAAGCGGCAGCTTGAGCGGACGCGACATGCCATTGCGCTTGTTGCGGATGCGATTGGAGTGGACAGGCACATCGACCGTGAAGACGAGCGTCTTCAGGCCCGCATCCTTCGCGCGCCGGATCATGTCGTCGGAGATCGTCTTGTCCTTGGCCGCATAGAGCTGATACCAGCCGTGATCCGGTGCCTCGCGGCCGAGATCCTCGATGGAGCCGTTACCCGTCCCCGACATGATGAACGGCACGTTCGCATCACGGGCGGCGCGCGCGAGCATGAGATCGGCACCGGGGCGGAAAAGCGCGGCGAGGCCCGTCGGTGCAATGCCAAAGGGGCTCGAGTAGCGCCGCCCGAAGAGCTCCGTGCTCTGGTCTCGCTTCGAGACGTCGACGAGATAGCGCGGCACGAGGCCGTAGCGCGCGAAGCCCTCGATGTTCCGGTCCATGCCGGTCTCGTCGTCGACGCCGCCCTCGATGAAATCATAGGCGACCTTCGGCAGACGCCGCTTGGCCAATCGGCGCAGATCGTCATAGTTGAGCACCGAGCCGGGACGTGCGGCATTCATGGGCGAGCCCTTCCCTCGTGGACAGCGGTTTGCGCTGGATTGCAGTGTGTGCGTTTCCCGACCGCAGAAACTGAGGCCACGCGGCGGCCGGATCAAGTGGAAATGGTCCACTTGCATGCCAGACCTGCCCGAGGCCTCGGAAGAAAAGCCTGCACAAGGGTGCAATCCTCGAGGAAACACCATGACTCTCGAGCCGATCAGCCTCCCCGCGGCAGGGCCTGCCGATTTCGTCGGCGATCTTTCAGCCGAGAATGCGGTGAATGCGCTGGTCGCCTTTGCCTTCTCGGCATCGGGGCCGGTGGCCATCATTCTCGCCGTGGCGGCCCGCGGGGGACTGAGCGAGGCGCAGACGGCTTCCTGGCTTTTCGGCGCGTTCTTCATCAACGGCATTCTTTCCATTGCCTTCTGCGCCACCTATCGCCAACCGCTCGTCTTCTTCTGGACCATTCCCGGAACGGTGCTGGTCGGGCCGGCGCTCGCGCACGCGAGCATCAACGAGATCGTCGGCGCGTTTCTCGTCACCGGTCTGCTCATGCTGGCGCTTGGAGTCTCGGGCGTCGTACGCCGCGTCATGGATGCCGTGCCCATGCCGATCGTCATGGGCATGGTGGCCGGCGTGTTCCTGCCCTTCGGACTCGACTGGGTGAAGGCTTTCGAGCGCGACCTCGCCATCGCGCTTTCAATGACGGCGAGCTTTCTTGTTCTGTCGGCATTTCCAGGCATCGCGAGGCGCCTGCCGCCGCTGATCGTCGCCATGGCCGTCGGCATCGTGGCGATCGCGCTTACGCGGTCCGGCACTTTTCCGCAGATCGACGGCAGCGCCGTCCTTGCCGCGCCCGTGGTGGTAATGCCGCACTTCAATCCGGCGACCCTCATCGAGCTCGTCGTGCCGCTCGCCATCACCGTTCTCGTCGTGCAGAACGGCCAGGGCATTGCCGTGCTGCGCAGTGCGGGGCACAAACCGCCGGTCAATGCGATCGCGGCGGCATGCGGAGCGTGGTCGCTCCTCGCCGGCCTCGTCGGTACGGTCTCGACCTGCCTCACCGGGCCGACCAATGCCATACTCTCGACGGGACACGACAAGCGCACGCACTATGCGGCCGGCATTCTCGTCGGCCTGCTGGCCATGGCCTTCGGGCTTTTCTCGCCCTTCTTCACGAAGCTGCTGCTGGCAACGCCGCCGGCCTTCATCGCGACGCTCGCCGGACTCGCCATGCTGCGCGTGCTGCAGGCCGCGTTCGCCACGGCCTTCCAGGGTGCTTTCGGGATCGGCGCGCTGGTCGCCTTCCTGGTGACGGTCAGCGGCATCGCCGTCGCCGGCATTGGCGCACCCTTCTGGGGACTCGTCTTCGGCGCCCTGGTCTCACGCCTGCTCGAGCGCGCCGACTTCTCTGCTTCGCCGACAGAGAAAAAGTGACTTGCCAGGGGGCACCTTCCCGGACGCACTATCCGTGAAAAGACTTATGGTCCCGGGGGTGCGTTTCGGGGATCGTCGGCGTGCTATCGACGATGCATATAGCTCGGACACGTCTCCCACAGGTCTTCCCATGAACAAAGCCCTCGCGGAATTCATCGGCACTTTCACGCTCGTGTTTCTCGGCTGCGGCGCGGCGGTCATCGCAGGCAGTGTTGTCGGCGTGCTCGGCATTGCGTTCGCCTTCGGCCTCGCGCTCATCGGCATGGCCTACGGCATCGGCCATGTCTCGGGCTGCCACATCAATCCGGCGGTCAGCCTCGGCGTTCTCATCGCCGGTCGCATGTCGAGTAGCGATTTCATCCAGTATGTGATCGCGCAGTGCCTCGGGGCCATTTGCGGCGCGGCTGTCCTCTACATGATCGCGTCGGGCAAGCTCTCCGGCTTCGACATCGCCAAGCAGGGTCTTGGCCAGAACGGCTGGGGGCCGACTTACCTCGGTGGTTACGGGCTCGGCGCCGCCTTCATCTTCGAGGTCGTGGCGACTTTCCTGTTCGTCACGGTGATCCTCGGCGCGACCAGCCCGGGCGCACCGAGCGCGACCGCAGGCCTCGCGATCGGCCTCACGCTCGTCGTCATCCACATCGTCGGCATCCAGATCACGGGCGTGTCGGTCAATCCGGCGCGCAGCCTCGGCCCCGCGCTATTCGCTGGCGGAAACGCACTCTCACAGCTGTGGCTCTTCATCGTTGCGCCGCTGATCGGCGCCGCGGCGGCCGGCATCGTATTCAAGGCCGGCGTGCTGAGCGACGAAACCCATCCTGCCGGCGCGATCCCGTCCCGGCGCGCCTGATAGGCACCGAATACGAACAAGGCGGGCCTTTGGGGGCCCGCCTTGTCGGCTCGTAATCATCTCGAATTCTTGTTTACATGCCGGCGGGTTTGTCCGCTTCCGGCGCTTCCGGCTGCGGCGGATTGTTACGCCGCTGGTTCATGAACTCGTCGAACTCGGCCTTGTCCTTGGCCATGCGCAGGCGGTCGAGGAAGCCTTCGAAGTCACGCGCCTCTTCCTCGAGGCGCCGCAGCGTGTCGGCGCGATACTCGTCGAAAGCCCGGTTGCCGGTCGCGTACTGCGGGCCCATAGGCCCCGTCCATTTGCCGAATTTCCCGCGGAGATTCTGCCCGCGCCAGTCGCCCCGCCGCCATCCACAACCCATTCGTCCGCTCCATATCATATAGGCCAGGATCGCGAGGCCGATCGGCCAGAACACGATGAAGCCGATCACCATCAGGGCAATCCACGCCGGCTTGCCGAAGTCGTCTATTCTCATGGCCATCTGATGCATCGCGCCCTCCCGGCGTCTGGTGCTACTCCACGAGGTTGCTCCCCTCGGAGCCATCCCTCGATGTGAATGTAACGAACATTTACATCACTTCAAGAGGCGGAGCGAGAATTTTCTGCGAGTGCGCGGTCTGGGATAGAGGCACAGGCGGTGGGGCCATCGCGAGTGCTCGCTCCAAGTCAATAAAAGACGGGGGTCCCGGGGGTGTCCCCCGGGGCGGGTTGTAGGGCCTGCGGCCCAACTCGCGCCGAAGGCGCGACCGGCAACGCGCTAGCACAA